>JBGOTQ010000203.1:0-13153 GCA_041476565.1 Terriglobia bacterium
CGCCGCATCCAAATTGGCAGCTGCCGATGCGGCTCAGCGGATTTTTGGAGTGCAAGGTGGACGGTGGATCACCGTGCTCGGACTTGTGACCCTGTTGCCCTTGATGAATGCTTTGCTTTTAATTGCCAGCCGTATCCCCTTCGCCATGGGCCGCGATCGCCTGTTCTCCTCGAAGGCCACTCTGGTCAATGCCGGAGGAACGCCCGGAGTCGCACTGATTGTGAGTGTTCTGTTAGCCATTGCCTTGGTTGCCAGCGGCACATTCGAAAAGCTGGTTGCCCTGTCCGCTTTTTTTGTGGCTGCCATCAATTGTGTCTGTTTTGCGGCGGTGTTTGTGCTGAGAAGGCGCGAACCTGGCTTGGCTCGTCCCTTCAAGGTCTGGGGCTACCCCATGACACCTCTTATTGTCCTGGCGGGATCAATTGCCTTTCTCGCGGGCGCTGTTTGGGTGGACACGACCAACAGCTTTTACGCTCTTTCCTTGTTGCTTGTCAGCTACCCGGCCTACCGGTTCTTCCGAAGATTTGTGTCCCCTTTGAACTCTTGATCCCGAGTGCTCGCATGGAGATTTTGTTCTTTACTAGACACTCATTTCGGTCGTAGCCTGATCACAGTTCGGGGCTTCATGGCGGATTGATATTGGCAGTCCGTTAGTGTATGTCTGCAGTTGCCTGGACTTTCGTAACAGAAAACCCAGTTCGAACAAATTTTCGAATCTCGAGGTTTCGCAGATGCGAGGAGGACGCGGATGCTTAGATATGTTGCTGTATTGATCGGAATTGGATGGTTGGTGTTGGGGTTGACCGGATGTTCGCCGAATCATCCGGGTGCAGGACCAGGGTTTAAGCTCCTCTCTCAAAGAGGCGGTTTCCGAGTGGAGTCCTCCCAGATAGCTCTAGAATGTGGACATGATCTTGGCCTGCGTGCCTTCTTCAAAAAGAACGACAAGTGGATCACTATTTCAGCCACGGGCGAATTGCTGGCGGTAACTTCACTGCGAGCCGACGGCAAAGAGTACTCCAAACTGACTCTCTTGGCGTCGGCTTCCATAAAGCCGATCACTTCCACGCCCTTTGGGGAAACACGCCGGGTTCATGCAGAGGCTCAGGATCCGCTTCATGTATTTGGTGTGACACTCGACTTGGATTTTCCCACCCGGTATCCGAACGTCGTTGTCATCACTTCGAGTGTGAAAAACCTGAAGCCACAGCCAGTGACTCTCGACGAGATCACCCAGGCGTGGCTCGATTTGTCTCCAGGTTTCATGCCAAAAACTCCGGATGAGACGCTCTTTTGGTCGCTCCAGGGCGGAGGGTATAAATGGGGGAGGGATTTCATTTTACCGGTCCGCGCAAATTTCACTCAGGACAATTACACCGGTCCCAAGGGCAAGGCCAACGGTGGGGGGATACCCTTTGTGGACCTCTGGAGGCCTGAGATGGGCGTGGCTGTGGCTCTGCTTGAACCCAAACCTCCGTTGGCCTGGCTGCCGGTGACCCTCACGACGCAAGGGCAAGCGCAGGTGCGCATCACGACGCGGCCGTCTGTAGTGCTTCCTTCCAGCGGGGCTTACACAGCCGCGCCTGTGATGGTGGTTGTCCACGAACGAGATTTCTATGACCCCATGGTCCGTTATCGCCAACTCATGAGTGATCTTGGAGTACCTGCCATTAATCATTTTGAACCCGGTGACTACACGGCGGCCTGGTGCACCTGGGGATACCAAAGGACGTTCACAATCCAGGATATCCACGAGAAAATGGCCCAGATGAAAGCGATGGGAATGAGGGAGCTAATCCTCGACGACGGATGGTTCGATCGTTTCGGGGACTGGGAGCCGACACGGAGGAAATTCCCGCGCGGTGAGGCTGACATGAAGGCACTGATTGATAGGGCCCATGCCGAGGGTCTGACGTTCCGCTTGTGGTGGTCGCCGGGATCGGCAGACCCCGGGTCTACAATCGACAAGCAGCATCCAGACTGGTTCATCCTGGATAAGGAAGGCAAACGGGAAAAAGCCAGTTGGAACGCTTACTACCTTTGCCCGGCCTACAAGCCTGTGGAAGACTCCACGCGAGCCTTGGTTGAACGCTTCGTCAAACGTTGGGGGGTCGACAGCTTCAAGATTGACGGGACCGATATCAACCATGCGCCCCTTTGCTACAATCCTGCCCACCACCACGCGCGGCCCGAGGAGTCGTTCGAACAATGGCCGGGTTTGTTTCGGGAGATACGAGAGACAGCCATGGCGATCCGGCCGGATTTCCGCATTGAACTGTGCCCTTGCGGAATCACTCCCTCTTATCAGCTTGGGACCGCTTTCGAGCAGCCTGTGACTTCTGACCCTTCTGATACCCAGGTAACGAATCGGGTCAAGTTTCTAAAGGCATGGTTTGGACCGACTGCGCCAGTGTTGGAAGAATATGTGGGGCTGCTTGGGCAGAAAGAACCCAATGGAAAGCCTTATGAGTTTCGTGCAGAGCTCTTTCCTCGCGCTATCGGGACTGGTGCGGTTGTATCCACTTTCAGTCCCGTGTTGAACGAAAGCCATGCACAATGGACGGCAACTTATAACAAGTACCGGCTCGCCGAGGGTGAGTATTTGAATCTTTACGATGTCGGCTGGGAAAATCCAGAAGGCCATGCGATCCGGAAGGAGCAGAGACTCTACTACGGATTCTTCACGCGTGTTCCGGGAGAGGAGTTTAACGGGAAGATCACTTTGCGGGGACTTTCACCGGGGCGCTATCGCGTTAGCGATTATGTGCAGCAGCACCTTATCGGAGAAGTATCTGGGCCCGAGGCTGCTATATCCGCCAGCTTCCGCGATAGTCTGCTGTTGCTGGCAGACCCGGTGCCAGCTCCAGGTATGTAGGTGGTTTTCACCCCGCCCTGCATGTCTGTCACTTCTGGCTTGTGTCTGGCTTGTAGCCGGGATTCAACGTCCTCTTCGCGATGGCGACGGGAAGCAACGTGGGATAGAATTGCGTGAAAGTGTTTTCAACCGCCCCACTCGCATAGTGGCATGAGAAGCAGGACCCTTGGGGTAGGGCCGCCGCCGTATCTTTCAGGCGGCCATTCTCGCGAAAGCTGAAGTAGGCCCACTTCTCGGGGAAGCGCGACTCGTCCTTCACTTCGGCTTCCACGCTCACAAGGGCGTCCTGGAAGTTTCCCCCGGTGTTAATCGACCCATGGCTCGAGGAGGAACGAACCTCGAGGACAAAGATGGTTTTATCTGGCCATCTCCCGGTACGCAGGAAAGAACGGTAGGCAGAGGGTTCAACAAAGACATTATCAAACATGGGACGACTGGCGTCCGTCCGGCTCGCTGGGGCGTAGGTCATACCCAGCCCCGAGCTGACGTAGACCCATTCGCGATAGTTCATTGGCCGGACCAGCTGATTGTTTTCAGTGAACTCGGGGTCCCGGGAATCCCTTCCTTGCCCTGAGATTAGGGCAACTATGCCGCTAACAGTCACCGCTATGGATGCAATCGACAGGAAGGCTCTCTTCATGGGTAGCTCCTCAAATAGACATCCTTAGACTCCTCCAGCCTGGTCATAATTCTATTGTATTCATAACACACCCGAGACCTGACTGAAAGGCCCGGAGGGCGGTTGCGCAAGAATACCTAATGTCAGTTGTGCGAGAACACGGGGTTGCGAAAGACATATTGTACCCCGAACTGACGAAATGCTCCCTTCAAACCCTTCCCTTTGATTCTAGGCTGCAAATCATTAAAATGATAGCTTACCTATTTGGATCGACGGAATTAAGTGGGAAACGAAAACGCTCCGAAGGATTGGAGGAATTTACATGTCAAAATCCTGGAAAATTGCACTAGGCGTGGCCGGCTCCCTTTTATTGGTCCTTATTATTCTGCCCTTCCTGATTGATGCCGATCAATTCCGGCCCATGTTGCAGACCGCTATGTCCCATGCACTCGGCCGGGAGGTAAGGATCGGTAAGCTCAACTTGTCGATCCTCGGAAGGCGCGTGCAAGCAGACGAGATTGTCATTTCCGATGACCCTGCCTTTAGCAAGGAATCCTTCGTCTCCGCCAAGGGCTTGCGGATCAGTGTGCAATTAATTCCGCTAATCTCCCAGAAGAAGCTGTTGGTTGACGCTTTCGAGCTCGTAGGGCCACAAGTCACCTTGATTCAAGGCCAGGACATGCGATGGAACTTCTCTTCCCTGGGAGGTTCGTCCAAACCCTCGGCTTTGCCACGTTCTCCCGCTGAGTCGGGAACAGGCCTGGACATTCGCGTCAAACGGCTGAAATTGACCGATGGTAAAGTAATCTTAAGATTGGCCGGCGGGAAGCCCAAGGGAATCGCAATCGACAACCTTCTCATGGAAGTCCACGACATCTCCGTGACTTCGGTGATGCCAGTGACCGTCTCGGGCATTATCCAACCAGGAGGCAAGTTCAAGCTTGACGGCAGGGTGGGTCCCTTGAACCAAAGCGACTCGACGCTGACTCCGCTCGAAGCCCATCTAGCATTCGAGAATTTGGATCTCGCGCAATCCGGGGTGGTTCCACCTTCGGCGGCAATTAAGGGGGTCGCATCATATTCTGGTGATCTCCAGTCGAAGGCTGGAGTTGCAACTATGAACGGTCAACTCAAGCTAGACAAGCTGCAGGTCGGGACGAATGCCAAGCCGGCAGGATGTCCTGTCGAGCTTGCCTACCACCTCGAACATGGCCTGACTTCCCACAACGGGAAGCTAAAGGAAAGCGAACTCCGGGCCGGCAAAGCAGTTGCGAGATTCGGCGGGACTTATGAACTGAAACCGCAGGAATCCACTCTAGCCCTGAGTTTGAATGGGCAAGCCATCCCGGTAGACGAAGTTGTTGCCCTGCTTCCCGCGTTCGGTGTGGTCTTACCCCAGGGCGCGGCGCTCAAAGAGGGGACTCTCTCAGTCAACGCAAAGAGTCGGGGTACCACTTCTCGTCTCACCACGAGCGGAACGCTGGAACTCAACAACTCCCATCTCACTGGGTACAGTCTGGGCTCGGCTGTGACCAAGGCAGCTTCGCTGGCTGGACTCAAGGTAGGATCGGAAACCTTGATCCAGACCTTTCGAACCAGCTTCGAGAATACCTCGGAAATGACTCGTTTAAATGGAATTCAATTGCAGGTCCAGGACCTGGGTAATATGACCGGAGTCCTGACTCTCGATTCCAAAGAGAACTTGAATGGCCAGCTTATGGCCGAAATCAAATCCAGCGGCGGCATCACTGGGGCCGGGTTGCAGAAGATTGGGGGAGGCGGCGGAATGACCCTCGCTATTCCGATTACTGTTGCCGGAACCGCGAGCCATCCTCAGATCAGCGCAGACACGAAGGCAGTCGCCAAACAAGCCGCCGCGGAAGCGGCCTCTTCCGCGGTGCAGAAGTATGTGCCTGGATCCGCAGGCCAAACCGCGGGCGATCTGATTCAGGGCTTGTTGGGGGAAAAAAAGAAGAAATAGAGCTGGAATTGGCACCGACCGCCAGACCGGTTGGGCCGGGCTATTGAATGAGGGGAATCTGGCTCATGACCTGCAAATCGATCAAATGTTCAAGAACGGTCTCCACTTGCAAGAAGCGCGAGGCCACGCGTGCACCCATCGCCGCCTTCAGTTCGCCATAATACTTTTTCTGCAGAGTAACCCTTTGAGTAGCCAGGTCGAGGGCTTTGTTGGCCAGTTGATCGGCAACTGCGTCGGGTGTGTCGGGCCAATTCTCGGAGTATTTCTTGATATTGGCGATTCGCTGATCCCACAATGCTTTCAGGTCTTTCTGGTACTTGTCGTATATAGACCAGAACTGGGCCTTCTGAGCCGCTTCGAGCCCCATGGCCTGATCTACGATCGACTGTTTCTGGATGCGCAGGTCCTTTCGCATCATGTCCATATAGGCCTGCGTACTTTTTTGTTCAGTCTGTGACGACGTGCCCTGCGCCCATGCCATCGTTACAATGAGGTTACCCACCAGCCATAGAACTGCAGTCCGCTTCCTCATTCTCATTTGAATCTCCTAATTATTATTGAATCGAAGTTCAATGAGGTTAACAATCTTTCTTTGAAAAGGCGAGTCTTTTCCGCCTGCGCCCCAATATTTAGCGTCGCAGGAGGCATTGATTTGCCTCGGAACACTCTTGCCTACATGGAAGAATCTTCCTTGCTCTCACTTCCAATGTTCCCGATCAAGGTGCCGCCGCTCCGAGAGCGACAGGAGGGCATCCTAATTCTGGACTCGGCCTTCATCAGCGAACTTTCCAAAACCATGGGCAAAAAGATTCAATCCATTTCCCGGTCCATCCTGGAGGCATTGGAGCGTCATCCCTGACAGCGAATGCTGTGTTCCCAAGACTACTTCCCCCTGCACAAAATCTTCTTGTTCAACTCAGAACACTTTATATTATAGTTTTCTGATCATAACAGAACCATTCAGGTCCCCATTATTTTCCGGTTGGTTAAGGATTTCACTATGAGTCTTCCACAGAACAAAACCAAGATCGTTTGCACCATCGGCCCTGCCTCTCAGTCCCCCGGAGTGATCCGGCAGTTGATAGAAGCCGGAATGAACATCGCCCGGCTCAACTTCTCGCATGGCGACTTTGCCACCCACAAGCAGGTCATCGAGAACCTGCGGGCGGCATCCACAACCACCGGACGCCGGGTGGCCATTATGGCGGACCTGTCGGGCCCGAAGATGCGCATTGGGACGCTGAGCGCGGAAAAGATTGAGTTGAAGAGTGGCGATCGCTTTACGCTCACGACAGAAGAGATCATGGGCGATCAGCACCGGGTCTCCGTTACTTTCGGCCGTCTACCGCAAGTGGTGAAGACCGGCGACACGCTTTTTCTCAATGATGGCTACATCCGACTGGAAGTTGCAGGAGTGCAGGGCAACGAAGTGAACTGTCGCGTCAGCGTGGGTGGGGAATTGCGATCAAGAAAGGGCCTGAACCTTCCCGGTATCGACCTTGACATCAGGGCCTTCACTGAGCGAGATTGTGAGTGCTTGAAGTTCGCTTTGGAAAACGGCGTGGATGCCGTGAGCCAATCCTTTGTTGAGAGCGCGGCAGACATCCTAGCTGTTCGACAGGCCGCGCAGAACCTGGGCCACCAACCCTTTATAATCGCTAAGATCGAGCGATCGCGCGCCCTCGACCGCATTGACGAGATCCTGGAGGCTGCCGACGGCATCATGATTGCGCGGGGCGACCTCGGTGTCGAAGTGCCCATTGAACGAATTGCGGTGATTCAAAAGGATCTCATGCACCGCGCCAACCAACGCGGCAAGCCAGTCATTACAGCCACTCAGATGCTGGAATCGATGACCACCCATCGCATTCCCACGCGAGCCGAGGCCACTGATGTCTCCAACGCCATTCTGGATGGGACGGATTGTGTGATGCTCTCCGGCGAGTCAGCAATGGGCTGTTACCCGGTGGAATCGGTAGCAATGCTGGCGAAGATTGCCGCGGCCGTGGAGCCGACCCGGCGTCGTGTTTCCGTCAAAGAAATGGCTCAGGGTGCTGACCTTCGCAGTCATCTTCGTCCGGCCCACTTGATTGCAGTCGGCGTGGAGGCCAGTCTGGATTATTGTTCTCCGGTAGCTGTGCTTGCCCCCACCATGAGTGGGGCCGCAGCCAGAAGGATGGCCATGCTGCGCCTGCCGATGTGGACTGTGGCTTTGAGTCCGCAGGAAAAGACCTGCCAGGAGCTTCAGTTTTCTTACGGAGTCATGCCGATACACGAACCAAACTATCCGGAGTCATGGAAGGTTTACATCAGAAGCGAACTGCGGGAGCCGAACCTCTCAGGAGGGCTGGTGATCCTGACCGAAGGGCCCTCCTCGAAAAACCCAGATGCCAACCATCGAATGGAGATCATCGAACTATGAAGGTGGGAATTGTCGGCTGCGGCATGGTGGGGTCGACATCGGCCTTTGCTCTGGTGATGCACGGTGTCGGCCGCGAGATTGTGCTGGTGGATGTCAACCGGGTCCGGGCCGAGGCGGAGGCCAATGACATTGCTCACGCAGTCCCTTTCGCACACCCCCTCACGGTGCAGGCCGGAGATTATTCCGACTTGACCGGATGTCGTGTGGTCGTGATTGCAGCTGGAGTCGCCCAAAAGCCGGGTGAGAGCCGGTTGGAATTGCTTCAGCGCAACGCGGCAGTCTTTGCCCAGGTAGTGCCTTCTATCCTGAGACACGCGCCTGACGCGGTGCTCGTCGTGGTCTCCAACCCGGTCGACATCATGACCCATCTTGCTGCCCATTTCGCCGCCAAGACTGGCGTTCCGCAAACTCGCGTCATCGGCTCGGGCACTATGCTCGACACGGCCCGTTTTCGTTCGCTCCTGGGACGACACTTCGATGTGGACCCACAACACGTCCACGCCTATGTGGTGGGTGAACATGGGGACTCGGAAGTGCTCACCTGGTCTCAAGTCTCGATTGCAGGCATGAGTCTGGACGACTTCGTAAAAGTGCACGGCACGCCGCTCTCGTCCGTCGAGCGGCAACAGATGGACGAGCATGTTCGTCGTGCCGCATATCACATCATCGCCGGGAAAGGCGCGTCCTACTATGGCATCGGCAGTGCCGTGGTCCGACTGCTCGATGTGCTGCTGCACGACCAGCGGGCCATTCTGACCATTTGCTGCCGTATCACGATGGCTCCAGAGTATCAGGACGTTACTTTTTCCCTGCCCCACCTGGTGGGGGGAAGCGGCGCGTTGGCGGCGATCCCGTTACCACTGGATGAAGTAGAACACGAAGGATTGCGGCACAGCGCCAACGTTCTACGCGAGGCGATTCGTTCGCTTCAGCTTGTTTCGATATGACCGCGAAAGCTGCTGGCTTTTGAATTTCGCCGGCAAATTCGTCTTTGCCGGCTCGATCGCGACGCTAATTGAATGAAAGAGAGGGATCAATCATTCCAATGAAAAACGAAAAGTTCATCAAGATGGCGAGCAAACTCGCGCGCCCCTATTGCATCACGGATGGAGATAAGTTCCGACTCAAAGATATTGATCCCGGCGACATTGGCGACCTGGTCGCTGAAGACAAAGAACACGCCAAAGAAGCCCACCAAACCGGCATAGAAGCTCTCTCCGAACTACAAGACAAGCTCTATGCAGAAGACCGCTGGGCTCTACTCATCATCTTTCAAGCCATGGATGCCGCAGGCAAAGACGGGGCCATCAAGCATGTCATGTCCGGGGTCAATCCTCAAGGCTGCCAGGTCGCTTCGTTCAAGGCGCCTTCCGCCGAGGATCTCGACCACGATTATCTCTGGCGCTGCCAGAAGAAGCTGCCCGAACGTGGCCGCATTGGGATCTTTAACCGCTCTTATTACGAGGAAGTCCTGGTAGTGCGGGTGCATCCCGAGTTGTTAGAAAAGCAGAAGGTCCCGCCCGTACTGGTTGGCAAAGACATGTGGGAGAAGCGCTACAAGGACATCCGGTGCTACGAGCGCTACTTAAGCCGGAACGGAATTCTGGTCCGCAAGTTCTTCCTTCATGTGTCTCGAAAGGAGCAGAAGCGCCGTTTCCTGGAACGACTGGACAGGCCGGAAAAGAACTGGAAGTTCTCTGCATCTGACGCCCACGAACGCGGTTACTGGAAAGCTTACATGGAAGCCTATGAGGACATGATTCGTCAGACCGCGACGGAAGAATGCCCCTGGTATGTTGTGCCAGCCGATAACAAATGGTTTACGCGGGCGATTGTGGCCGCTGCGGTCATCGATGCGCTGGGCTCGCTCGACCTGCGCTATCCGGAGGTCGGAGAAGAGAAGCTCAAGGAACTGGCCGAAGCCAGGAAGGTCTTGTTGGCCGAAGAGTGACCTAGCCTGCGGTGGCTAAATGAGGTCCAAGATCTTGGGGGTCAGCTTCAAGAGAACACTGTTTAGACCGAGGAGGCCCCATGAACAGCTCTTCGCACGACTTGCCCCGTGTCATTCTACAGGTGCTTTTCATCGCTGCGCTCATCGCAGGGTGTTTTTGGGTCTTACGACCCTTTCTGGCGGCATTGTTGTGGGCGGCCATGATCGTCGTGGCTACCTGGCCGGTGATGCTTCGGGTCCAAGGAGTGCTGTGGAACAAACGGGGGCTTGCTGTCGCCGTAATGACTGTCACATTGCTTCTAACCTTAATTGTGCCCCTGTCCCTTGCTATTGCAACCCTTGTCGAGAACGCCGACCCTATCATTAAATGGTCGAAATCCCTGAGCACTCTCACGCTGCCACCCCCTCCGGCATGGGTGGAGAAACTGCCTGTGATGGGGCAGAAACTTGCGGGGCGGTGGCAACAGGTTACTTTGATCCGACCGGAAGAGTTTATGTCCCATCTTGCACCTTACGTGGGCAAGGTCCTGGGGTGGTTCGTGACCCAGGTGGGCAGCCTCGGAATGATGATCCTTCACTTCCTGCTGACTGTGGTGCTTACAGGTCTTCTCTATGCCAAGGGTGAAATTGCGGTCCATGGCCTCGATCGCTTCGCCCGGCAGCTGATGGGAGCCAGGAGTGAGGAGGTGATTCGCCTGGCCGGGCAGGCGATACGGGCAGTTGCTCTCGGCGTCGTGGTCACCGCCCTGGCCCAATCATCCCTGGGCGGGATCGGTTTAGCCGTCACAGGTGTCCCATTAGCGGCGGTCCTGACGGCACTGATGTTTATCCTGGGGGTTGCCCAAATTGGCGCCACCCCCGTGCTCATCCCGTCGATCGTCTGGCTTTACTGGAAAGGTGATTCCGTTCAGGGAACTTTTCTGCTGGTGTGGACCGTATTGGTCGCGAGCACCGACAACTTCCTGCGTCCCGTGCTGATTCGAAGGGGCGCTAATCTCCCGCTCCTGCTAATTTTCGCTGGCGTGTTGGGGGGTCTTGTCTCCTTCGGGATCATCGGCCTTTTCGTAGGACCGGTCATACTCGCGGTCAGCTATACCCTCCTGATCGCATGGGTGACGGAACGCGATTTTGTGGCCTCTCCCACGCCCCTACCTGCAGGCAAATTGCACGAGACCGGGGATAATGGAAAGGCGCCATGAATGCTCGGCCTTTGCTGCAGCTAGATATGCCTGGCACTTCCAGGCGCAAGGGTTGTCTGCTGCAGCCTGCCCCATAATATAGGTTATAGTGAGTGTCTGAGATGACAAGCCTCATTCGAAATTGGACAGATCCCGATGCCGCTTCCTTCCATTTCAAGCAAATTTTGGCCGTGGCCGTGACCAAGAATCACGACATTTGGTTGGCATGGCACGAAATATCAGGCGCCATCACTAGAACCAGACTCCCGAGCCTGTCAGCTACCCGCTGGAGGCAATGACCGTGACTCGAGAAGAAAAACGGCTGCAGGAATCCAGAGAAAGGACAGCCCATTGGAAGCGCTGGGGCCCATACCTCAGTGAACGGGCCTGGGGAACAGTACGGGAAGATTACAGCCCCAATGGCAATGCTTGGGACTATCTGCCGCACGACTATGCCCGTTCCAAGGCTTATCGCTGGAATGAAGACGGGCTGGCCGGGATTTCCGACCGCCACCAATACCTCTGCTTTGCCATTGCTCTCTGGAACGAGAACGACTCGATCCTCAAGGAGCGTCTTTTTGGGTTGACCGGAAGCGAGGGAGACCATGGAGAGGATGTAAAGGAATATTATTTCTACCTCGACAGTACACCCACCCATTCCTACATGAAGTACCTTTACAAATACCCTCAAGCTGCCTTCCCATACGCGCAAATAGTGGAGAATAGCCGTTATAGAGACCGGCTCCGCCTGGAATATGAGCTCGTCGACACCAGAATCTTCGATGACGACCATTATTTTGATGTTTTTGTGGAATATGCCAAAGGTGGAGTGGAAGATATCCTAGTTCGCATTAGCGTGGTGAATCAGGGTCCCGACGCCGCTCCGTTGCATTTGCTGCCGACGCTCTGGTTTCGGAACACCTGGTCTTGGAATCGTAAAGAACCCAAGCCACACCTACGCAAGCTGGAGGGCGCTCAGTTGACGACAGTCGATGTCAATCATCAGACCCTGGGACGGCGCTACCTCTACTCCGAGGGAACACCAGAACTGTGCTTCACCGATAATGAGACGAACTATCGTAAGTTGTATGGGGTGAAAAACGGCCCTCTCTACGCCAAGGATGGAATTAATGATTACATCGTCAATCGCATCGAAGGGGCGATCAACCCCGCCCAAAGTGGAACCAAGGTGGCAGCTCATTATCCGTTGACCATTGGTGCGGGAGAAACGGCGACGGTGCGCCTGCGTTTGACACTTCCGGACCTTACGGTGCCTGTAGAAGCCTTGCTGACCCGTGATTACGATAGGGTCTTTGCGGAGTGCCAGCGTGAGGCCGATGAATTTTATGCCATCGTCATCCCCCCTCAATTGTCCAGCGACGCCCAACAGGTCATGCGTCAAGGGTTCGGGGGATTGCTCTGGTCGAAGCAGTTTTATCATTACGTGGTGAAAGACTGGCTCGAGGGCGACGAGGGCCAACCCCAGCCTCCGGTAGAACGGTACAGAGGCCGCAATCGAGAGTGGACGCATCTCTACAACGCCGATGTCATTTCCATGCCCGACAAGTGGGAGTACCCCTGGTACGCCACCTGGGACCTGGCCTTTCATTGCATCCCGCTGGCGTTGGTAGATTCCGATTTTGCCAAGGAGCAGTTGGTGCTGATGACGCGGGAGTGGTACATGCATCCCAATGGGCAGTTACCCGCGTATGAATGGGCCTTGGGCGACGCCAATCCTCCCGTTCATGCCTGGGCGGCCTGGCGCGTTTACAAGATCGACAAAAAACGGCATGGCCAAGGAGACACCGTTTTTCTCAAGAGAGTCTTTCAGAAACTGCTGCTGAATTTCACCTGGTGGGTCAACCGCAAGGACGCGGAAGGCAAGAACATCTTCCAGGGTGGGTTCCTCGGACTCGACAATATCGGGGTCTTTGACCGCAGTTCGACGCTCCCCACCGGCGGTCATATCGAGCAGTCGGACGGGACCGGCTGGATGGCCATGTATACGCTGAACCTGCTGGCTATTGCCATGGAACTGGCCCGCGAAGACCACTCTTACGAAGACGTGGCCAGCAAGTTTTGGGAGCATTTCGTTTACATTGCCCACGCCATGAATCATATGGGCCG
>JBGOTQ010000204.1:0-13135 GCA_041476565.1 Terriglobia bacterium
ATCAATCCCGGAGAGATTTCGTATTCCCCTACGTAGGCGTCCAGGATCGTGGAATCCAAAGCCAGATCCTTCCGCATGCGCAAGGTATCTCCTTCAAAGGCATAAAGACAGTTGTCATCACTGCCGACGTATAAGACCCCATCCATAAGGACCGGCGAGGAATTGATGGCCGACTCAGCAACGTTGACGGCCTGCAATTTCCCATGCAGGATGTCCAGACCATACAGTCGGACGTTGAAAGCGCCAAAGTAGAGCGCCTCCCCAGCTACAGCGGGCGAAGAGAAAACGTTACCACCCGTTTTGAATCGCCATTTCTCGACTCCCGTCCGCGCATCCAATGCCTGGACAAACTCACCGTCGGAACTCCCTGCAAACACCATTCCCTGGGCTATGGCGGGAGAGGTCACCACCCAAGAGCCCTGGTGGTCAGCCTTCCACACTTCCTGGCCGGTCTGCGCATCCACGGCGTGCAGATAGCCGTCGCGGGCTCCAAAATAAACCAGCCCGTCGACCACTGCCGGAGAAGACTGAATAGGCCCCCCCACTTGGATCCTCCACTTCAGATTACCGGTCTGCGATTCAATCGCGTAGAACTGTCGGTCAAAACTACCGACATAGACCACACCCCCATCAGCCGCCGGGGAGGCTCGAACTCGTCCTTCGGTTCGAAATTTCCACTTCAGCTTTCCGGTTTTCCGGTTCAAGGCATAGAGATTCCCATCACCACTTCCAAAAACTACACTCTCGTCGATCAAAGCCGGAGAAGACAAGAAATAATCCCAGGTTCTCGGGTCTCCCTTCATGGCTTCAAAGGGCAGATCCGGTCCGGCTTGATATTTCCATTGTTGCTGGCCGGTTTTCAGGTCTAGCGCATAGAAGGCGCCATCTCCACCAAGAAAGTAGACGGTGTCGTCTGCTACCGCAGGCGAGGAGGAAACATCGCCGGCTGTCTTGAATTTCCAGAGCAACTGGCCCTTGTTGGTGTTGACGCCATAAAGGCATCCATCTTCACTCCCGAAACAAACGATTCCGGCCAACACGGCTGGCGAGGAGCGGACCTTGCCACCCGTCTTGAACCTCCACTTCAGATTTCCGATCTTAATTGCAGGAGAATCATAGACGCCAGTATGCCTGGAGTTGGACCGGAACATGGCGATCTTCGGTTCGTTGGCAAGCAACAGGCATGCAGCGGATAACCCCAGCAGACCAGCCAACAGCGCCATGGCCCTTGCGCGTGCTCGTATAACCATGTATACCGTATACCTCTGCGGATGAAAATGTGCTTTATTAGGCATAGCTGGGACCTGGTTCCTACGTCCACGGTTTTTCAAGAACGATGGAATCGCCGCAACGGAACGCGGCGCCAGCCTCCCAAGCCACATTGTCGTAGAAGACAGCTGCCAGTGTAAATGGAATTCATAAGACGTTGGCCCTTAAGAGTATTTGTCGCTTTTCGATAAGCGCCGAAATGAGTGAGGGATGTTGGTAAAATATATTCACCTTTGCTGTGGTATTGCTTCTTAGTAGAGTCTATTTCCGCGTAAGCCTATTTCATTTTCATGCACATTCGTGTCACTGGCTATTCGGGGTATAAGGCGGATGAGCGCCCCGTTCGTTTTGAACTGGGGGAGCGGACTTATTTGGTCATAGAAGTTCTCGACCAGTGGTACAGTCCTGCAGGAGATTATTTCCGAGTCCGCGCAGACGACGGACACATCTACATCCTTCGGCACGATTGGAGCGGAGACGAGTCCGTATGGACGTTGGAAGGGTTTCGTAGCAGTTCACAAGAAATATGACTGACGATTTTGGATTGGGCATGAGTTGGAGTTTTAGGTATGATGGAGCGGCTTCCAGGCCTGGATAAGCTCCCAGCGGGCCACGGAAAAAGCACTGTCGCGTGAAAATGTGGCGCTCAGCAACTGCCAAAAGAAAATTCAACTATAAGGACTGGAGGGATACATGATCTGGATTTTGTTGGTCTTGTTATTTTGTGATGCCTCAGCAATGGCACAGGATTACTCTAAGCTTCGGATCATTGCCTTTGGAGCCCACCCGGACGACTGCGATGGAAGGGCAGGGGGAGTGGCGGCCAAATTTGCGGCTGCCGGACATCTGGTGAAGTTTGTAGCGGTGACTAATGGGGATGCAGGCCACTTCCAGCAAGGAGGCGGGGTCTTGGCCCAGCGACGGCGCGCCGAGGCCATTGAGGCGGGACGACGGATCGGGGTTGTTTATGACGTGCTTGACAACCATGATGGGGAACTGATGCCCACTCTTGAGGTGCGCAGGCAAATCATTCGCCTCATCCGACAGTGGAATGCAGATGTCGTTATGGGGCCGCGGCCCAATGATTACCACCCCGACCACCGCTACACCGGGGGTCTTGTACAGGACGCCGCATTTATGGTAACGGTGCCCAACATAGTCACTGATACCCCAGCCTTGCGGAAGAATCCTGTTTTCCTTTACTTTTCGGATAACTTTCAGCGTCCTCAGCCCTTTCGGCCGGACATCGTGGTGGCCATCGACGACGTGATCGAAAAGAAGATCGGCATGCTGGACGCCCACGTTTCCCAAGTGTACGAATGGCTCCCATGGCTCGATGGTCTTCTCGATCAAGTCCCTAAGGGCCTGGCCGAACGGAAAGCCTGGCTTCGTTCTCAGAGGGAAAGTCGCGTTCAAGCTGAATGGAAGCCAGTTCTGCAGAGACTCTACGGTGCAGCTGCAGCCTCTGTTGAAAATGCTGAAGCCTTTGAGATCGCAGAATACGGCCGTCGTCCCGATGATAAAGAAATCCCGAAATTGTTTCCATTTTTCCCGGGCTCCCGCTAGTCGTGGGTGCCTTCCGACCTGATTGTCAAACTCCATGGGTGAACTGACTTATATCCCGGTGTGAGAAGCAAAGGAAACTATGTTGCTCAAAGACAAGATTGTCATCGTGACTGGTGCCGGGTCCGGAATTGGCCGGGAGACGGCCAAGCTCCTGGTTGCAGAGGGAGCGAAGGTAGTCGTTGCCGATATCAGCAAGACAGCAGGAGAATCAACAACCGAAGAGATTCTGCGGGCCGGCGGCCAGGCATGTTTTGCCCAGACGGATGTATCTGATGAGGGCAGCGTCGCTGGAATGGTAGAGAGAGCCCTGTCTTCCTTTGGGCCGCCATTTGGACTGGTGAATAACGTCGGAATCAGCAATCCCGTGGAGCTAACCCAGACGTCCCCGAGCGAGTGGGACCGGATCCTGGCTGTGAACCTCCGCAGTGTCTACCTTTGTACTCGCGCCGCACTCCCTTCCATGCGTGGCCGGGGCGAGGGCAGTGTGGTCAATATTGCTTCAGTTCATGCCAGTTTTGCCTTCCCCGGTTATGCAGCTTATGATGCTAGCAAGGCAGGAATCGTGGCGTTGACAAGGACGATTGCCCTTGAAAACGGGCCTTATCAGATCAGAGCAAATGTAATTTGCCCAGGTTATATCGATACACCCATGTGGGACGAGTGGCTGGCAAAAACCCCGGATCCTCGACAGATGGATCGCGACACGAAGCAGTGGCATCCCTTGCGCCGCCGCGGATCTCCCCTGGACGTGGCCAAGGCTGTCAAGTTCTTGTTATCTGAGGATTCCGCCTGGATTACTGGAACTAGCCTCGTTGTCGACGGCGGCTTAAGCGTCCGTTACTTTGGCTATTAGTTCCTTCCAAGTCAAAGGTTATGTTCTCAGGACGAGGTGAACTTGCCATGGAGGTTCTGAGGGCACGGAGCGCCCGTCAACGGAAGGATTCAGCGACTCATCTTGATCCGGGATATTGACTTGAGCTTGATGAAGAAAGGAGCCGCTCGAAGTTCTCTCCGACGGTTCCAGGTTGCCTCTGTGGCCAATTGATAGGGACCATTAAGCTCCACAAAAACTCAGTGAGGAGGAATTGGGATGGGCAAGATGACTGCGGTGGTTGCTTTACTGGCCGTGTTTTCCCTGGCGGTTTGCTTTGTTTTGATCGGGGCGGTCTCTGTTGAGCTCTCCGAGAAGCTGGGGATCGATAATTCCCAGGTGGGCACTCTAGTTTCGGCTCTCTTCACCACTAGTATGGTCGTTCAGCTTTTCGTGGGATTGCTGGTTGATAAGTTCGGCCACAAGGTGGTGGCCGTCGTTGGGTTCGTCATCACCAGCGCCTCCATCTTCCTGTTAGCCGGGGCACGAGATTTTAGTATCGCCCTCTATGCTTGTACATTCCTGGGAGTCGGTGCCATGTGTTTATGTACAGTTGGCAATACGCTGCTTCCGATTGTCCTGTTCGGAGGGAATGACCCTGCCCGGGCTAGTAATCTGGGGAACGGTTTCTTCGGCCTTGGCTTCCTCGCTACTTCGGCAACACTGGGGTACCTTACTCATACCTTGAGGATCAGTTTGGAGGCCGCCCTTTCTATTGTGGCGGCTGCGGTTCTCCTGTTCGGGCTATTCTCCGCTGTTGCGAGCTACCCCAAAGTCTCAGTTGGATACAGCTTTCGCCTGGCGCTGAGAATGCTCATTGAGACCCCTGTGTGGCTGGCAGCCGTGGCCCTCGTCTGTTACATAGCCATGGAGAACGCCATGACCACATGGACCAAACCCCTGGTAACAGAGGTGCTGGGGGGGAGCACAGTCCCCAGCGCCGTCACGACCGGAGGGCTCGTGCTGGGGTTGTTCGGCGTCGCCATCGCAGGGGGACGCTTCCTGACTTCGGCGTTTAGAAACCTCACCCGAGTTGGGGCTAAGCTGGTTGCAGGACTGTCGGGTCTTGCAATTGTCGCAATTCTGATCCTTTCTTTTTCCAGTACCCCCGCCCTCGTAATTGGCGCCATCCTGGTGGCCGGACTTGCCTATGCCCCCATGTTCCCTACAATTGTCGGTGTGACTTTCTCCAAGTATGAACCCAAGTTCTACGGAAGCATTTTTGGGATCATTTTTGCCATTGGCATGCTGGGCCCCATGATTGTTCCAAAGACCATCGGGAAACTGAGCATGACCTTCGGCGTGCAGAAGAGTATGGCCATATCGACTGTTATTGCAGCCTTGTTGATCGTTCTCGTGTTGTTGATGGGAAAATCCAAACCCGGCCAGGGAAAGCCTGGACAGGCAAGCTGTCCCTCAAATGCTTGAGTTGATGGCCTATCTCCGCGGCAAGCTGGCGCTGCCACAGACTATCTTGAGAAGTCTTCCCAAAGGAGGCATGTGCCGAAGACTCCTACGCTATTGATCCTTATGGACTCGCTCAAAAGGGACCCAGCCCTGCGGGCAGGGAGTCGAGGAGAAAGGAAGATCCTGGTCACGGAGCTTTATCCAGGGAGCGAGGTTGAATCGGCCAGCATAGCCTGGGAGGCGGGAAATGACTCTGCCTCGGTCCCTGTTCAGTTAATGGCGGATGTCGAGATGGCAGTCTTTACCCATCATGCCTCACAGACCCGGCATTTTCACAAACTCGGGACTGAGATTTACACGGTGGTGGAAGGACGCATGATCATCGAGGTGGAAGGAGTTGAATATCCCCTGAGAGCCGGGGACACGATCGTAGTCAATCCGGGAGCTGTCCACCAGGTGCTCCCGCGGGAGAATGAGTTTGTCTGCAAAGTCGTAACGGCCCATTGCGCAGGAATTGCGGACAAGTACAAGATCTGAATTGGATACGAGCAACAGCCATTACTCTCTCGAAGCGATAGTTCAGATATGCTATACATGGTTATAGAACACTTTAAGAATCAAGACCCTTTGCCGGTCTATCGCCGGTTCCGGGATAAAGGGCGACTCGTTCCCGAAGGACTGACATATATTTCAAGTTGGGTTGACGATCAATTCCGCAGCTGCTTTCAAGTCATGGAGACGGAAGACCGAGAACTGCTAGACCAGTGGATTGGCAATTGGATCGACATAGTTGACTTTGAGATAATTCCAGTAATGGTCTCGAAGGAGGCGACGGAAAAAATCGCCACGCGCCTCTAAGGGGGCTCCGCCATTCCTAACCGCTCGTCACTTTTCATCTCTCACTTTCTGCGAATACTCGTCTCTGAATATTGCGAATAGCCGCTTTGGTACGCCAGGTGGCAATGCCAAAGGGCTGGGAGGGACTGACCTCAGACCGGATGGACAACTTCCGATTGCCGGTTTCCAGATCAATGATCTTTTGCTGGTCAATCCAGGCTTCGATTTTTCGTTTCGTGACCCGAAGCCGTATGGCATACCATTGGTTGTCCCTGAAGTTCTTCATCAAGCCGGTCTCGTTTTCCGATGCGTCCTGGCCATCGATGCTGGACAGCCCCACCACTCCGCCTCCCCATCCTCCAACAATCAGGCTGCAGAAAAACCGGTTCACCGGAAATGTCATACCGCAAAAAAAGTCGTGCCCGGCTAGGCGTTCGGCTAACAGCCGGATTTCGTAACTCAAGCGGGGTAGAGAGCCTGTCCAGGTGATTCCGGTCAAATCATTTCCTATCCCCAGGATCAGCGCACCATTCTCGATACTGACTTCTCCTTCTCCCACGAAATTGGTCACCTTCCAATTTTGAAGCGTTTTCCCATCAAACAGCTGTTCCCAGAGACTGCTTTCAGCCGTTTCAGGTGAAAGTGCCTGAGATCTGCCAATCGCCGGACCAAGGAGGCTCATTAACAAAACAAGGCACTCCGTCTGGACCTTTCTCCACAGTATCTTTCCAGGCATGATTCCAGGCTCCCGATAAGACCCTAGTTTAATTATTGAATCGGGACATATTGACGGGGGCCTCTTGCAGGCGAATGTCATTGTTCTGAGAGATGACTAATCTTATGCTCGAGGGGCTCTTGCCTGCGAGTACACGGATCTCCTGACGTCCTTGGACGGGGCGGGAAGAGCGAATCCAACAAAGTTGTTCAACTCCAACGGTATATTCTCTTTCCTCCAGAGCATTGAACAAAACTTCCCCTCGCTCGTCCGTATACCGGCTCATCCAGTCCATCTTGGGGGTGGAATTTGGCCCTGGATCACTTCGACATTCTACCGACGCATTATTCACCGGCCTGCCATCCCACCATTGCACCGCGACACGGATGGGCCGAGTCGAGTGCCGGTCCCTTAGCTCAAAGTCGTATGACGTTAGTTTCTGGCCTCCCTCAATTGCCACGACCAAAGCCTGATCGCGCGAGGAAACACCAGGGTAAAAGCAGGTGACAAAGGGTGAGCGGGAGTTTAATCCTCGTTCAAGGTTTACCCCGAGATAATAGTTACCCGAAGGGACTCTGGCAAACTCATAATATCCTTCGCCATCTGTCTGGACCTCTTTGGACGAACGGAGATCGCCTTCTGTCAGTGATGCCAGTTCCAAGCGAACACCTTTGGCAGGCTGCCCCTTCTCGTCAAAGAGAGTTCCGCTCACTGAATTGGAAGCCCACATCGCAATGTCAAGTTTGGTACAAAGACCCTTTTTGAGCAAAACCTTATAATTTGGAAGAGTGCTTTCATACCCGGGCAGCCGGGCATTGATTTCGTAATTTCCGGACCGAAGATCTCCAATCTCAAATTTACCGACGGCATCGGATCTGGCGCGATATATCTTTTCTGGTCCACGGGCAACTATCTCAACTTCAGCCAGCCCCAGGTTTTCCGCATCATTCTGCGGCGTATCCCTGAGATCGGCCCTTACGACTCCATGCAAGACAGTCGAGGTTTCATCCCGGGTCCAGGCTCGCAAGTACTGGAGATCTTCTGTGGCTTCGCGGTAGATAATGGCCCCATTGCAGTCGCTGTGCAAAAGCAATTGGCTCCCTTGCCGCCTGGCAAAAATCAGGTAGCGCCTCTCTTTGATCAAAGCTGTCGCGCAACTATCCTCAGCCATGGCCAGGACTTCAACTTTCCTTGTACCAGGGCCCAGTCCTTTGAACACTTCAACGACTGCAAATTGGACCTTAATCCGCCCCTGCGAGTCCGGTTCTGTACCACTGCCAGCGTCGAGGACCCCCCCCAGGAAAACTGCACTGGCCTTGGAGATTTTCTCGCAGATCGGGTTCGGAGTACACTCACAGGCCGTGCAGGAATCGACGCCGGTAAAAACGAAAAGCAGGATGAGGGCGCAATATATAGGACTATTGGGGATCGAAAACAGATGTGAAGAAGTCGCATTCATAAGAATACCGCATGATCTTCTCAATCTCACCACTGCGGATGAAAATGGCAGGGGTAGCCACGGCGAGCGCTTCATGTGAGCCGTGGGTTTTTCGTGGATTCAAGAAGCCCACGCTTCCCGCAAACATCGCGGTCAGCGTGGCTACCAAAGCCCGTATTTTCATGAAAGTCTATCGTAATAAACGTCGTTGACATCGTGCTCGTCGTCGTCCTTGACAAAGAATCTCCTAATTACGACGACGAGAACAAGGACGAGCAGAGGATGACCCGCTGGATTTTCCAGGTGTGATCCCTTAGGGGGCCACGCCCCCATTTTCATGTTACATGGTCCTCCTCCAAGGGGCATGAGAGGATTTAATGAAAATGCAAGTTTTGGTGGAGGGTCGCGCTCCGTCGCGACCGCAGCTCTTGGCAATCTCATATCACCCTTATCGTCAGCATACAGCATGATTTGTCATTTCACTTCCCCATGAGTCTGGCCTTTTCCAGAATTCCCGGCCGGGCGGCATCCATGATTTCGCGCATGTCTTCGTAACGGAGGGTCCGGTTTTCGAAAGAACGCCTCTCCAGCGAGCCCAGGAAACGGCGCTCGAATTCCCTGAAATACGATCCATAGATATGATAACTATCCGCCATGTGGCAATAACGGCCGATCTTCACTCTTCTGCCGGAAAACTCCGAAACACGGCCGGTGATGATTTGCTGAAGCTGGACCAACGCGAACATATTCATAAAGGCGGCCTTGTAGGCATCATTAGAGCGGAACCGGACATTCATGCTGAGCGCCGGTTCACCATCGTCCTCGGTGATTCGACACCAAACACTCTGCAGGCAGGCAGGATCATAACAGGTGTTGTCTTCCCATACTTTCCAGGTAATGGCCTGGGCGCGGCGGGTGTACGAGGTCTCGGCCAGCTTGCGGCACAGCATATCGATTTGATTGAATGTCCCCCTGGCCGGCACCTGGTAATTGAAAAGACGCTGGTGATACGTGTACTCCCAATGAGTGTCATTGGGGTCTTCGGGATCCCGGACCAGGTGATCTTTGATCCCTTCACAGACCTCCATAACATACTCCTCGAGATCCGCAGGGCCTCCGGGAAAATCCCGGTGGATCATGGGCTCGTTCAGGGGATCGGAGATCGTAATAATCATGGTCGCGTCTTTGCTTGGAGGATCTTCCGGCTTATCGTATTGGGTCTTGATCGAACATCCCCTGGCATGGAGTTCAATCAAGGAATTCTCCCAAGCACGAGCGATGCAATCGCCTTCGGCATGCAGGACTGGAATACCGTTCATGAATTCTCCCTTCTCAAGACCGCGAGCACAGCCTTGAGTCATTTGATAGACAAGAGTTCGATTTCGAAAAGTAAAGTCGCATTGGGAGGAATTTCAGGTCCGGGGCTGCGCTCCCCGTACGCGAGGTTCGCCGGAACAAAAAGCTGCCACTTGGCGCCAACCTTCATGAGCCGCAGAGCTTCAGTCCACCCCGTGATGACTTTGGAGACCTCAATTGTGGTGGGTTCTCCTCGCTTGTACGAGTTATCAAACTCGGAGCCATCGATCAAGGTCCCTCGATAATGAGCGGTTACCGTGTCGGAGGGCTTGGGAGTTGCGCCTGTGCCTGCCACCAATTCCTTATATTGCAGGCCGCTTGGCAACGTAATGACACCCGGATGCGCCTTGTTCTCGGCAAGGAATTGTTCGCCCTCCTTTTTGTTTTTCTCAGCCAAAAGCTGCATGCGTACCTGCTGCTTGGAAACATACTGCTGACGAAAAGTTTCCATAGTCTCCGATATTTCCTTTTCGCTCAGTAGAGGTTTTGAGCCCTGCCAGGCATCCTGGATGCCTCGGCTTAGTAACTTAACATCAATATCAAATCCCTGTTGCTTGAAGTTTTGACCCAGGTCCAGGCCCAGGCTATAACTGACCTTATCTTTTGGTGTGGTGAGAGTTGGCCCTCCAGCCACAGGTTTGGTGGTTGGAGGTTTTGTAGCGGTTGGTTTTGACTGGACGTTTTTGATGGATGGAGCCTGTGGTTTTGGCGATGCCGAGGGGGGAGCCTGTGCCGTGGCCCCAATAACGCCTGCCAATGCTAGATTCACTAAAACTATGGAGTAAGCCTTTTTCATTCTTTGTTCCTTTCTGAACCGGTAAAGACACTTCTGCAACCGTAGCACATTCCCGTGGGCAGACACAAAGAAATGGGGAGATCAGGATGTGGTGATGGAGTCTCGGTGCAACCCGGTGATATAGGCCAGAACCCGATCAGGCTTAGGCGCCACCATCACTTCTACCCGGGGGCCTCGCGGAGACCAGATGGCTGGATTCGTCGCAGTAAAGAACACCAGGGTGGGACATCCAGTGCCGGCTGCAAGGTGGGAGATTCCGCTGTCATTACCGACATAAATACTACAGATCCTAATGACAGCAGCAAGAGGCATGACCCTCTCGATTCTAATTTTGCGCATGGAGGCCGTAACCGCTTTCCCTTGGAGAGCTACGAAAAGCTCTTGAATCGCCATCTGATCCAGCGGGCCTTCGCACAGCAGGACCTGCCACCCTTGAGCGATTAGCCGGCAGGCCAGTTCTGCAAAACTCGCGGAGGGCCACTGCTTTCGGACCCCGCTTGCGCCCGGATGAATCACGGCAATAGGAAGGTTCAAAGCAAGTTCGGCGATCAGGAACTCCTGCGCAAACCGGCAATCGTCTTCAGTTGGTTGGATCTCCGGGTAATGGGGAAATTTCCCATCAGCGCCCAACAACTTTTCTACCTGGGACCGCCGGTAATCCATGGCATGCAGCGTGCAGTCGACAGGAATGTTAGTTAGGAAGCGAATATTCGGATGGTGCTGCTCGAGCAGATTGCGCCACTCCGCATGCTGAGCCCCCCGCCACGAAATCACCAAGTCAAAAGGCTTCAGACGCTCATAGAGATCCCTGGAAGGTGGCCACCGATCGATTCCAGTGTCGGCTAATGCTCTCGTCTGGTTGGCCCTTGACGTGACTTGTGCCAGTTCGAGGTTCCGTCGCTCTACCCAGATCTCCAGCCATTCTGGTTCCAATTTCTGACGAATCCAGACAATGGATGGCAGTGTGAGGATGAAGTCGCCGATGGCACCAGGGATAATTAAAAGGAGCCGCACAGGGTTGACTTTGCCCTTTTGCTCTTATGCCACGTCTGTCTATTTGTAGTATCGTCCAATATATCCCACAATGGCTTTTCGAAGTTTCAATGCGTCGATCTCACCCATCTGTCGGTGAATGACCTTGCCGCCCGGTGCGATCAGGATCGTATAGGGAATGGCTCCCGGCCATTCTTTGTCCACCGCTGCGATGAGCTGGTCATTGTCTTCAACATTAAACTGGTAGTTCTTGAATGAAGCCTGCTTTTCTTTGAGGAATTTCAACACCTTGTCTTTCAAGTCCGGAGCATCGGAGCTGATGGAGATCACTTCCACATCCCGAAGGCGGTACATCCGGTTGATCGTGACGAGTTCCGAGAACTCATTGACACAGGGTCCGCACCACGTCGCCCAAACATTCAACAGGCGAAGCTTTTTCGATCCGTTCTTTGCGAGCTTTTGGATCCCTTCGCTATCAATGGTTTCGAGACTGACCGGTTCGCGGGCGAGTTCCGCGTAATCCTGCTTCACCGAATCGCGCTTTTCCGCCCATTTGATGGAACAGCCAAAAGTCTTGGTTGTTGCCACCGGGACAGGCTTCCCGGCCAGAAGGGCATCGATCGCATTACGCAGGTCGTGGACCGTGGCTTTGCTGATTTTTTCATTGTTGTCAACTCGGCCTTCGTATCGAAGCAGTCGGCCCTGGTCAAAGACAAATGCATGCGGCGTGGCTACCGGCCCATAAGCATGGGCTATCTTCTGGTCGTCCCCATCGTAAAGGTAAGGGAAGTTGAACCCTTTGTCCTTCGCTCGAATCTTCATTTCTTTGTATGTGTCACTCAAGTCAGTGTAACCCAGTTCGTTGAGGTGGAGGGCTTTGGGATCATTAGGCGAAATAGCGACGATCGAGACTCCCTTGTCTTGGTAATCCTTAACCAGTTGGATGATCCGGTCTTCGTAGGCTTGAGCAGTGGGGCAATGATTGGCCGTGAAAATGACGACCAGGAACCGAGCCTTACTGAAGTCTTTCAGTGTGTACGTCCGGTCGTCGACTCCTAACAAGGAGAAGTCCGGTGCTGGTCGACCGATTTCCAAGGGCTTGTAAAACTGGTCCTCGGGTTCTTGAGCCTTGCCTCCAGCTACAAAAAGTATCAAGAGAGCGACTGAGAGCGCGATAAACTGTTTCATCTATCAATCCTCCGGGGGGAATGAGAGTTTGCAGGCAGCCGGCAAAAGCCCCTAGACAACAGGTTCTGACGGCGCGCTATTAATGTATGGCAACAGCGGGCTTTCTGGCAATGCGGATTTATTAGTCCTCTGGCGTCCGATCATTCCAAGTCGGAAGGGGTCCTAGAGGCTTAGAACTCCGTTTCATAAGTTTGCTAACGAGTTTCAGGCCAGAAGTAGGTACAGGCATTCCTGCCTGTACACGGCCGTAAGGCCAATTGGAATTCCCACTCGGGCCAACTCTCGACAGGCAAGAATGCCTGTCGCCACCACAAGCGGACACTAAGCGACAATTTTGCGGGCATCAAGGTGAAGATCTACTGGAGAACCAGGTGGAGGGAGCCCGAATCCGTCACGGGCTCCCTTTCGTATAGAGGACAGTTAGAACTGGAGACGCATGCCCAGACGGAAGGCCCGGGCGCTGGACCGGTCGCCAACAGATCCGCTGGTGGTGCCACCATCGGAGGTGATCATTCCGAAACCTGCGGTGTCGGTGATATCCGTGCTGGGATTTGCCCAGTTCGGATGGTTGAAGAAATTGTTCGCCGTCATATCCAATCGCAGTCTGAATCGCTCATGGAACTTGAACTCTTTCGCGAACCCGGCAGCCCACACGTTGATGCCGGGGCCTATGAGCGTGCCTTTAGCGGCTGTGCCGAA
>JBGOTQ010000205.1:0-13121 GCA_041476565.1 Terriglobia bacterium
ACTACAGATACGATGTTGGGAACGATCAGGGGCATTGCGGCCAACCCGGGGGATTTTTATGTGAATATTCATACTCCGGAGCATCCAGCTGGTGTTATGAGAGGACAGCTCACAGATGCCCGTCAAGCCTTGAATTTGCCGTATTCAGTCGACAATGCCACCTATCGGTCGAACTTAGGGATCCAGAATCTCACCGATATGCCAGGCATGGTTTTGGCTCAACTGTCTACAAAGTCAGGGGAGACCTCCGAGAAGACTATCTATCTGCCCTCGAGGGGATTTGTGCAGATTTTCAACGTCAACCCTGCAATGGGAAGCAATGAAGATATGGGCAGCATCCGGCTTGCACCCGATCAGCCAATTGAGGCCTTTGTCTCGGTCATCCAAAACTCAAACAATGCGCCTACATTGGTACCTCTGGCTTTCGCCGGACGACGACTCTCCATTGGTTCAACTACCAACGCGGGTAATTTTCGTTCCACGCTGGTGGTAGCCAACGAAGGAAATCAGGAAGCCATAGTGGATCTGACCGCCCGGGACATCAATGGAAACACAGTAGGTCAGAAAACCGGGATTCAGATTGATCCAATGGGATTTTTCTCAGATACAGACATCCTAACCACACTGGGACTCTCAGGCGCTTACGGCCCTCTGGAAATCCGGTCAACCAACGGACAGCCTCTCTCGGCTGTCAGCATTGTTTACAACCCCGCCAATAATCTCGGTTTCTCACTGGCGGGGAGGGAATTCTAGGAGGCGGCACCACCAGGTATGGTAACCGTTGCGAAAGATTTTGACACTGAGGGGGCAAGACCATGCCCACCCGCGTAAATCATGCTTCATGCCGAGACACATTTTAAAGAATAACGAAACGCGAGACTCGGGAATCGGCAACCAACCGCCCCTCTCACTCTGCCTCTCCCCCCGAATCGCCCAAAAACTGGCGATTCGGGGGGAGAGGAGAAAATTGGCTGGAAAGCTGACCCAGGGCGACGCGGTGGCCTTTGGCCCCGCTTTCCCTGGGCTTGATTATGTCGGCCTTTCAGGCCTTACATCACGCTCTCGGCAAATTGTATGTCGCTCTTTCAGGGCTCTCAAGAGGAAGCAACCTCGTGCCGCTGCACTTCTCGAAAAACGTCCAATCTCCAGTCTCCCGCCATGCGGTGGAAGAGGGTGATCAATAACTCTTTCTCAGTCTCTCTGCTGTCCGCATTTGCCCCAGCATGACCATCACATCAAAGATGGGTGGAGAAGCGGCCCTTCCTGTGAGCAGAACACGTGAGCCGTTGATCAACAAGCCAGCCTTAACCTGTTTCTGATCGGCGAAACTGCGGAGCGCTAATTCTGTAGACTGCAGGGTGAACTCAGGCAGTGACTCCAGCACTACTGCCAACTCCGGCAAGAGGACTTTCAGACTCTCATCTTTCAGGAACTTCTTTCTCGCTTCAGGTTCGGTTTCAATCTGCTCACTTAAGAATGGACGCCCCATGGAGGCAAAATCAGGAAGTAGCCGAGTGCGTGATTTCAGCAGATCGATAAAATCCAGAAACCACTTCCGACGGGAAGCCTCGTATTCTTTCTCCCAGAGCCCGGTCTTTTCCAACTCAGCTTTGACAAGAAGGTATAGACCCTCCGCCGGGTACTGATCCAAATATTCACTGTTGAGCCACGCGAGTTTATCGAGGTCGAAAACGGCGTTACTCTTGTTGATCCCTTCCAGCGAAAAGCGCTCAATTATATCCTGACTCGACATTTTCTCGATGCCCTTCCCCGGGGACCAGCCCAATAAGGCAAGAAAGTTGCGAAAGGCTTCTGGCAAGTAGCCCTGGTCGCGATATGTTGTCACCGAAGTCGCCCCGTGACGTTTGCTCAGACGGCTTTTGTCCGGGCCCAGGATCAATGGCACATGAGCGAAGAAGGGGGTCACTTGCTGGAGAGCCTGGTAAAGCAAAATCTGCTTGGGAGTGTTGGAGATATGGTCTGCTCCACGGATGACGTGGGAGATCTTCATATTAATATCGTCGACGACCACACCAAGGTGGTAAGTGGGCATGCCATCTGAACGCAACAGGACGAAGTCTTCCAGGTTCTCTAGATCGTGTTCAATAAGCCCTAAAACCTGGTCTTCAAACTGAATCTTTCCTCGCGGAGGAACCTTGAAGCGGATTACTCCAGGGACTCCCTCGGCTTCTTTGGATTGAATTTCCGTCCGGGAGAGTTGCCGGCAGGTCCCATCGTACTTCCAGCTCTTCTTTTCTTTCAGGGTCTCAAGAGAACAAAAACAGGCATAGGCAGCTCCCGTCTGCACTAAGCGTTGGGCGGTCTCCCGGTAGCGATCCAGGCGTTGAGACTGAAAATAAGGCCCCTCATCCCATTCCAGTCCTAGCCACTTCAATCCCTCCAGGATGCCATCGACCATCTCGGGCGAAGAACGCTCCACATCCGTATCTTCGATCCGAAGGATGAATTTCCCTCCGGAATGTCTTGCGAACAACCAGTTAAACAGGGCTGTCCTCGCACCACCCACATGCAGGTAACCCGTAGGGGAAGGCGCAAATCGAACTCGGACTTCAGGCAATGCAGATGACATTACTCAATGAAAATCGTGTTTTGACCAAGTCAACTACGGACGGTGTTTTTAGCGGCAAGGACTGCTGCATCATAGTTTGGATGGGTGGTGATTTCCTTCACATAATCCACATGTTTGATGGTGCCACTCTGGTCCACTACGAAAATAGCTCGAGATTCCAGACGCAGTTCTTTAATTAATGTACCGTAAGCCATTCCGAAGGACGCATCCCGATGATCCGATAACATGACCACTCGATCGACTCCGGCCGCACCACACCAGCGCTTCTGGGCAAAAGGCAGATCCATGCTTACGGTCAAGATTACTACCCCATCACCGAGGCTGCTGGCTTCCTGATTGAAACGCCGGGTCTGTAGATCGCACACGGGGGTATCGATCGAGGGAACCACGCTGATCAGACGAACTTTTCCGGCGCTACTCCGGAGATTCACGGCCGACAGGTCATTGGCAAGTAGAGTAAAGTCCGGAGACTTATCTCCGACCTTAAGTTCAGGACCCACAAGGGTCAAGGGATTTCCCTGGAATGTTGCTGCACCCGCCCGTTCTTGAGCCATTGGAATTGCCTCCTCATGAATTGTCTTCCAAACATAGCAATGCTTTCGAAGGATTGCCGATGCGTCTTTGGATTCCCGACATTATACACGAGACGCGACTCGAGAGGGGTTGAATTCGTCTAACTAAAGGTAATCGTTGAAAATGTTCTCGAGCATTTCGACTCGGCCGGAGCTGTTGGGGGCAATCGTCCCCTTCCTTAAAATGTAATCCCGGAGTTTCCCAAAACTCATCTTTCCAGCTTCAATGTCGGCTCCCGCTCCGGAATCCCAGCTGGCGTAACGCTTTTTCACGAAATCTCGAAGAGTTCCATCCCGGCGGATGGCAGCCGCGATCTTCAAGCCTCGCGCGAAGGCATCCATTCCGCCAATATGGGCATGGAAGAGATCCACGGGCTCAAAGCTCTCACGAGCCACATGGGCGTCGAAGTTCAAGCCGCCCGAGGTAAAGCCCCCCACCTTCAGAATGGTCAACATGGCCATGGTGGTTTCATAGATGTCCGTCGGGAATTGGTCGGTATCCCACCCCAGCATCAAGTCTCCCCGGTTGGCGTCCACGGAACCGAGTATTCCCATGGAGGCGGCAAGCTCGAGCTCGTGCTGGAAGGTGTGACCGGCCAATGTGGCATGATTGGCTTCAATGTTGAGTTTCAAATGTTCAACCAGCCCATAGTGTTGAAGGAAGGCATAACAGGCGGCAACGTCTGAATCGTACTGGTGTTTGGTCGGTTCTTTGGGTTTAGGTTCAATGTATAATTGACCTTGAAACGCAACCTCCTTCTTATATTCAACAGCAATCTGCAGGAACGTCGCCAGGTGATCCAGCTCACGTTTCATGTCAGTGTTTAGAAGGGTCTTATAACCTTCACGACCGCCCCAAAACACGTAACCTGCACCGCCAAGTTCTCGGGTCACCTCCATGGCTTTAGACACTTGGGCTGCCGCAAAAGCAAACACGTCGGCATTACAGCTCGTGGCCGCTCCATGCATGTAACGTGGATGGGAGAAGAGATTTGCTGTACCCCAAAGCAGCTTGATCCCGGTGCGTTGCTGTTCGTCCTTCAACACCTTGACCACTGCATCGAGGTTCTTCTCTGTTTCCGCCAAGGTTTGGCCCTCGGGCGCTACATCCCGGTCATGGAAACAGTAAAACGGGGCAGTCAGTTTTTCGATGAATTCAAATGCAACTCGTACCCGCATTTGAGCATTTTCCACCGAGTTGGACCCATCGTCCCAGGGCATCAAGCGGGTGGGTCCGCCAAAGGGATCTGAACAGCCGTTTCGGAAAGCATGCCAGTATGCCACCGAGAAGCGGAAATGTTCGGCCATGGTCTTGCCTTCCACGACCTCGCCGGCGTTGTAATGTTTGAATGAGAGCGGATTCTTCGACTGAAAACCTTCGTAGGCGATCTTTTGTATTCCCAGGAAAGCTTCATTCATTGGTTCACTCCTTCAATTCCACTTGTCAGCCCCTGGATCAAAGCATTGACTTCCGACTCAGGGCGCTGCCATTTCTAGCCTGTCAGTATCTCGGCACAGAGGGATCGACTGTCTGGGCCCAGAGGTCGATGCCTCCCTTCAAGTTCTTAACTCTTTTGAATCCCGCCTTACGCATTAAATCTACTGCCTTGGCACTGCGGCTTCCCATCTTGCAGTGAACCACGATTTCGTTATCAGGATTGAGTTCATCCAACCGGGAAGCCACCTGCCCTAGAGGAATCAAGATCGTATCGGGAAGCCGGCAGATCTGGTATTCATGTGGCTCCCGGACATCAATTATCGTCAAATTGTCCCCTCGGTCCAGCCGGGCCTTCAGCTCCTCGGGAGTGATCTCGAAGGCATCCTCGCTCGAAGTCGCCGGTGCCTCAGTCTGAGGGGCAACACCACAGAATTGTTCATAATCAATCAAAGCTTTGATCGTGGGGTTTTCTCCACATAACGCGCACTGCGGGTTTTTTCGTAATCTGAGTTCCCGGAATTTCATCTCGAGTGCATCATAAAGCAAAAGCCTACCGATCAAGGACCGGCCGCGGCCGAGAATGAGCTTGACAGCTTCCGTTGCTTGAATCAGACCAATAACACCTGGTAGGATGCCCAACACCCCACCTTCTGCGCAGCTCGGAACCAACCCGGGTGGGGGCGGTTCCGGATAGAGACAGCGATAACACGGTCCTTCCTTGGCATAAAAGACGGAAGCCTGTCCTTCGAACCGGAAAACACTTCCGTAAACGTTTGGCTTGTCCAGTAACACACAGGTGTCATTGACCAGGTAGCGTGTAGGAAAATTATCGGTGCCGTCAATGACCAGGTCGTAGTCCTGGATTATCCCCATGGCATTGTCAGCCTTCAGAGCGGTTTCATACATGTCCACCTGGACGTATGGGTTGATCCCCTGAATCTTCTCTTTGGCAGAATAGAGTTTTGGACGCCCTACGTCCCGAGTGCCGTGGATGATCTGCCGCTGTAAATTGCTGTAATCAACCACGTCAAAGTCGACGAGCCCTAACCGGCCCACTCCCGCGGCAGCCAAGTACAGCCCCAGAGGAGAACCTAACCCACCTGTTCCCACCAATAAGATCTTGGCCGCTTTTAGTTTCTTCTGCCCGTCAACACCCATCTCTGGCATGATGATATGACGGCTGTAGCGCTTAATTTCCTCCTTAGTCAGTTCCACACCGTCCGCCACCTTTTCCAGGCCCACCGGGCTTCCGCCCGCGATGGAAGGAACAAGGGTTATGGTGTCCCCCTGGTCGACCCCGGTACTCTCTTCCTGCATATAGCGCATGTCTTCATCATTGACGTAGACGTTTACGAAGTCCCGCAGCTTCCCTTCCTCCGTATAGAGATGCCTTTTCAATTCGGGAAACTTACGAACCAACTCCCCCATCACTTCTCCGACACAACTCCCTGGCAAGAGAATATCACTCTGATCGCCAGTCAGGGATCGCAGTGCCGTTGGCAAGAGTACTTTCACCGACATAAGTCTCTCCTTAGTCCACGATAATGATAAGAAAGGCAATGCCCAGAATTCAACGGGGATTCGAATCTTCTTGTCCGATGGGAATGATCGTTTCCGGGTCAAATCGCGTCCGATCCTCGATCATTCTCCAACTGTTCAACTCTCGTGCCCGCCTCTCTTTGACAGCCACAATGATATAAGAATAAAAAGGCCATGCATGTTCTAAATCGAACGACGAGGGCTCGGCTTCGGCTTCGGGATGGGAGTGGTAAAAGCCAAGCACTTCCAGCTTCTTTTCACGAGCATGTTTTTCCCCTTTGATCAATTGGCCCGGAGAAATCAAGAAACGATTCCGCCGGGTGTTCTCTTCCCATGTGTTTGCGACCGGATATAGTTCTTCCAGTACCTTCTCTCCATTTTGCAGTCGACCGAGCAAAGGCCCGCAGCATTCATGAGGATAAGCCAATTCACCGTATTTGCGAATTGCATCCAGATCTTCAGCTTTGAGCCTTACGATCCAGTTTACCATCGTCCCAGAACCTTTCACTCAAGTACTTCATTCCTCCATCACACAAGATTGTGACCACTAAACCAGACGGCAGTTTCTTTCCCACCTTGAGAGCCGCTGCCACATTCCCACCCGCCAAAATACCCACCAGCATTCCTTCGTCCCGGGCGAGACGCCTGACCATATGCTGGGCTTCTTCAGTCGACACTTCTACAACCTGATTCGCCAAGTCTTGATAAACAAAATTTAACACAATTTCACAATGGCCTCAAAACAGGATGGCTAACGACTGACAGGAAGTTTGAGCCGATCTCGATTTATCATCTCATCCTCGGGAGATTACGGTTACGACCTCACTTGAGCTTGACACCTCCACTAGCACCGTATAATCTTTGCTCCTCCTTGGTGAAGCCATGGCTGACCCAATTGTTGATTTTCTAATTCTGGCTTCTGTCGAGGGACTCGGCTGCCGCGGCGCTCATCGACTGCTGGACCATTTTAAGTCGAGTGACGCTATCTTCGAATCCTCTGTGCAGACCCTTTCTCAACTGGGGATTCAGGAGTTTGTCGCCGAACTTTTGCTTTCTGAGAAACAACGGGCGCAGGCCGAATCGCTTCTATCCAGGTGCCAGCAAAACGAAGTGCAAGTTCTCACTTGCCGGGACCCGGATTATTCCAGACTGCTCAATGAAATTTATGATCCTCCTCTTGTTCTGTTTGTCAAAGGGGATCCTGGTTGCCTGAATGCCCCGACGGTAGCTATTGTTGGGTCGCGCCACGCCACACCCTACGGGATCAATACCGCTGAGCGGGTGGCGCGAGACTTGGCCAGGCACGGCATCACAATTTCAAGCGGCCTGGCCCGTGGGATCGATTCAGCTGCCCACCGGGGGGCGCTGGAAGCTAAAGGGAAAACCATCGCCGTGTTGGGAAGTGGTCTGGATCGCGTTTACCCCCGCGAGAATACGAGGATGGCCCGCCAGATTGAACAAAACGGATGTGTGATTTCTGAATTCCCATTAGGGACAAGCCCTTCACCCCAGAATTTCCCGATCCGCAACCGTGTCATCAGCGGGCTCTCGTTGGGGACTTGCCTGGTTGAAGCTGCCGAGTTCAGCGGATCGCTGATCACGGCACGTCTTGCACTCGAACAAAACCGTGAGGTCTTTGCGATTCCCGGCAATATCACCTCAAAGACCAGTTTCGGTCCAAACCTCTGGATTAAACAGGGCGCCAAACTGGTCCAGAGCTGGGAAGACATTGTCGAAGAACTGCCTGCTTCGATACGCCAACAGGTCTTGAGTTTCTCGAAAAATGCTGGAGAGGAGCACGAACCCACGTTGTTCTCGACCGTTTTGACGGAGCCGGAGAAGTGCGTGTTAGAATTACTTTGCGTCGACGAAGCCACTCACATTGATCGCCTGCTGGACCAATCCCGAATGTCCTCGTCCGAACTGTTGGGGGTGCTGTTAGAATTGGAAATGAAGGAGAAGGTGAAGCAGCTACCGGGAAAGAACTTCTTAAGGAAATTCTGAATCATATCGATACGGTATACTGATTTTATGGCCAAATCATTAGTCATCGTCGAATCACCTGCCAAGGCCAAAACCATTAACAAGTACCTGGGCAGTGAGTTCTCTGTGAAAGCATCGCTAGGGCACATCAAGGACCTTCCTAAGAAAGGTCTCGGCGTTGACATAAAGAATAACTTCGAACCAACTTATCAGATTATTCCCGGCAAAGAAAAGGTGATCCGGGAATTGAAGTCGGCCGCCAAAGGAGTCGATTCCGTCTATATTGCAACCGATCCGGATCGGGAAGGCGAGGCCATTGGTGCTCATCTGGCAGAGGAGTTGAGTTCCAGGCAGCGCAAAATTTTCCGTGTCTTGTTCAATGAGATCACCCCCAAAGCCATTAAAGAGGCTTTTAAGAACCCAGGGACCATTGATGGTCATCTGGTGGAGGCCCAGCAGGCCCGGCGGATTCTGGATCGTCTGGTGGGCTATAAGATCAGCCCGCTGCTCTGGGTCAAGGTGCGGCGAGGCACCTCGGCAGGGCGTGTCCAGACTGTCGCGCTTCGTCTCATTGTCGAGCGGGAACGGGAGATCCGCAGCTTCATCCAAAAAGAGTATTGGACTATTGACGCTAATCTCTCAGCCCATTTGCCTCCGGCCTTTGATGCCCGCCTGCAGAAATTCGCCGGGAAGAACCTGGAAATTGTAAATGGCCAACAGGCTGAGCAAATTGTGGAGAGTCTGCAAAATGCCCGATTCATCGTTGAGAGCGTTGAAAAACGGGAGAAGAAGCGCCATCCGGTGCCTCCTTTTATTACCAGCAAGCTCCAGCAGGAAGCCTCCCGCAAACTCGGCTTCACTGTCAAGAAGACGATGGCACTGGCCCAACGGCTCTACGAAGGGATCGATCTGGGAGACGAAGGGAGTGTCGGACTGATTACCTATATGCGGACGGATTCCACGAGAGTCTCTAACGATGCACTGGACGGGGTCCGCCACTACATCGCATCTACATACGGGGATTCCTATCTTCCGGAAAAGCCGATCTTTTATAAAAGCAAGAAGGGTGCCCAAGACGCCCATGAGGCGATCCGCCCGACTTCGGTCTCTCACAAGCCGGACGAAATCAAGCGACACCTATCTGCGGACGAATACAAGCTTTACAAGCTTATATGGCAGCGGTTCGTGGCTTCCCAAATGAAGTCTGCGGTGTTCGACCAAACGCTAGTGGAGATTGGGGCAAACAAATATCTCTTCAAAGCCAGCGGCTCCGTGATGAAGTTTGACGGATTTCTGGCTGTCTATTCGGAAGGCAAAGACGAGAAAGATGAGGAAGATGAAGAGCTTGAACATCCAATTCCGCCAATGACCAGGGGGGAAATCCTGGCACTCAACCAACTCAAGAAGGAACAACATTTCACCCAACCACCGCCCCGCTACACTGAGGCTACGCTGGTCAAGGTCTTGGAGGAAAAAGGCATTGGGCGCCCTTCCACTTATGCAACCATCCTAACAACCATCCAGGACCGGGAATATGTCGTCAAAAAGGAAGGAAAGTTCTCCCCCATGGAGTTAGGCTTCATCATCAACGACCTTTTGGTCGAGAATTTCGCGGACATTTTTGAGGTGGAGTACACCGCCCGGATGGAGGAGGAACTGGATGAGATTGAAGACGGAAAGCTGGGCTGGACTGAGGCTCTCAAAGAGTTCTACAAGAAGTTCGAAGTTGACTTGAAGCAGGCTCAGAAGCACATGACCGATGTCAAGAAGATGGAGGAACCCACCGACGAGAAGTGCGAAAAATGCGGAAGTGGCATGGTCATCAAATGGGGCCGCCATGGCAGGTTCCTCGCCTGTTCCGCTTACCCGGAGTGCAAGAACACCCGTGAGATTGCCCGCGATAACGGAGCGGCTTCAGAGGGGACGGTCGAGGTTGAACAAATTGAGGAGATCTGTGAAAACTGCGGCAAGCCGATGACTCTCAAACGAGGGCGCTTTGGCCAGTTTCTCGCATGCACTGGTTATCCGGAGTGCAAGACCACGAAGAAGCCGTTCTCTTCAGCAGCCGGCAAGGCCCATGTACCCGATATTCCTTTGAACGAGGCATGCCCGGAATGCGGCAAAAACCTGGTTATTAAGCACGGACGTTATGGAGAATTCACAGCCTGCGGGAATTACCCCGAGTGCAAATTCGTCAGAAAGAAGACTCTGGGCATAGCTTGTCCTCAGCCAAATTGTAATGGCGAACTGGTGGAGAGAAAATCGCGTCGCGGCAAGGTCTTCTATGGATGCAACCAGTATCCGAAGTGCCCGTTCACTCTTTGGTATAAACCTGTCAGCACACCTTGCCCCAAATGCGGTGCCGGTTTTGTGGTTGAGAAAGTCACAAAGAGACAGGGAACGGTTCATTACTGCAATTCGGAGTCTTGCGACTACAAGGAAGCCGTGGAGATGGCCCCTGAGACCCAGCCTGTGTAAAGTACCCCCGCACTTCCAGGGTTCTTCCAACGAGAAACCGCTGGTATCCTGCCAGAGCCCTTCTCCCTACAACTCCATGTGCTCTGTGCCATAAGAAATGGGACACTCGATGCGGACAGATCCGATCATCATCATTGGAGGGGGATTGGCAGGCTCGGAAGCTGCCTGGCAAATAGCCCGACGAGGGTTGAAAGCCCACCTCTACGAGATGCGTCCGGAAAGAATGACACCGGCCCACAAAACCGGCCATCTGGCGGAGATTGTCTGCAGCAATTCCTTTAAGTCGGAGCGGGAATTCACTGCTCCCTGGCTTCTCAAACAGGAACTAATTCGGCTCGATTCCCTGCTGATCCGGATGGCCTATGAAAACCGCGTGCCCAGTGGCGCCTCCTTGTCTGTTGACCGTGGATGTTTTGCGGCTGCGGTAACCGAGGCGCTGGAGAGTTGCCCCGGAATCGAAATCTGCCGCGAAGAAGTGACGGCTATCCCTCAGGACAGCATCTGCATCATTGCTACTGGGCCATTGACCTCCGAAAAGTTGTCGCAGTCGATACGGACCTTTGCGGGTGAAGAACACCTCTATTTTTACGATGCCATCAGCCCCGTTGTGGACGCCGAAACCATCGATATGGCGAGAGTCTTTCGGGCTTCCCGCTACGACAAAGCCGGGGCAGACTACCTCAACTGCCCCATGACTAAGGACGAATACCTGGCGTTCTATGATGCATTGATACACGCCGACTCAGTCCCGATGCATGAGTGCGAGAAAGCCATGTATTTTGAGGCATGTCTTCCTATTGAAGAGATGGCCCGACGCGGGCTGGACACACTGCGGTTTGGCCCCATGAAGCCAGTCGGGCTGGCTGACCCCCGTTCAAAAAAGATGCCTTATGCTGCTGTGCAACTTCGACAGGAGACCCTCAAGGCTGACAGTTACAACCTGGTGGGTTTTCAGAACCACCTTCGCTTCGGCGAGCAGGAACGGGTGTTCCGTTTGATTCCTGGGCTAGAACGAGCATTGTTCCTGCGCTTGGGGCAAATTCACCGCAACACATATATTAATTCACCGCGATTGCTGATGCCCACCCTGCAAACCAGGAAGAATCCGCGCCTTCTTTTTGCAGGCCAGATTTCAGGGGTGGAAGGGTATGTGGAGTGCATTGCCACCGGATTGGTTGCAGGGATTAACGCCAGCCGTCTGGCCGTGGGCCTGGGACCTGTGTCCCCATCTAAGCCCACAGCCATTGGCTCCTTGCTCAATTATCTGGCCAACGCCGATCCTGACAATTTTCAGCCGGAAAACATCAACTTTGGAATCATGCCGCAACTCGAATCCGATACAATGAACCTGAGAAAGCTGGCAAAGATGGACAGGCACCGGTTGCAGGTTCAACATGCTCTGGAAGGAATGGCCGCCTTCTCATCTGCCGTTCAGTCCGGCGTGGTCGGGAATGACTCTTGAGCAAATGATCATTAACCTTAATGGCAAAATAGTCCCCAGGGAGGAAGCCAGGATCTCCGTCCTAGATCATGGTTTCCTCTACGGAGCCAGTGTTTATGAGACCCTGCGGACCTATGGGGGAAAGCCTTTCCTGCTTGACGCCCACCTCACCCGGCTCAGGGAGTCTGCCCAGGGCATTTGTCTCAACCTGCCCTTTTCCGATTCACAGATCAAAGAAGAAGTCCTGAAAACCCTGCGCGCCAGTAATAATCCGGAGTCAGCTTTGCGGATTATTGTCACCTGTGGCGAAGGCGATCTAGGCTATGATCCAGCGCTCTGTACCTCGCCTTCTCTGGTCCTCCTGGTTTACTCTTTGGTACCTCCTCCGCGTGAGATCTATGAAAAGGGGGTTGCCCTGTCGCTGGTATCGGTACAGCGCAACCTGGCTGGCGCATTGAACCCTGCAGTCAAGAGCGGAAATCTCCTGAATCCCAGATTGGCATGGATAGAGGCAAACCGCAAGGGGGCTTACGAAGCGTTAATGCAGAACTATAAAGGTGAGCTCACTGAGTGTGCTATGAGTAATCTGTTTCTAGTCAGGAACCGGGCCTTGAAAACGCCGGCTCCGGAGTGCGGGATTCTTCCTGGTCTGACCCGCAATCTGGTCTTACAGGTTGCTCGCGATCAATTCATAAACGCTCAGGAAACGTCGCTGTTCCCTGCCGATCTGTTGGAAGCAGATGAAGCTTTTCTGACTGTAACGTCCCGCGAAATCGTGCCGGTGGTTCGGTGCGATGACCGGGTTATAGGAACAGGCTGCCCAGGACCGCTGACCTTGTGGTTACATGAAAGATACCGGGACAAAGTGATGGCCTTGATGAACCAGTGTGAGTGATCACCGATAGCCTTGGCAAAAAGGCACGTTGCAGATTATTGACTCTTACATGTCATAGTGACATCACCCCCTCACCCGACCTTCGGTCACCCTTATAGTCGGTGCAACAGGGTTGTCCGAGGGTGAGTGTATGAATAGCAGTCGCAGCCTTTCTTTCTTTTTTGCCTCTTTTTTCTTTCTTTGTG
>JBGOTQ010000206.1:0-13111 GCA_041476565.1 Terriglobia bacterium
AAAAGTCACCATTCCCGCCTGCGAAGTAATGGTTCTGGGTCCCACACACGAGTGAATCAGGAGGGGCTTCCAGGATGAAACCGAGGTCTTTCCAATGGGTGCCATTGTCGGTGGAAACGACTGCGCCGATTCGAGGAGCAGTTAGGTCTTTATTGGCCGAACAGATAAAGTGTGGCTCGTTATGGTACCAGCCGTAGAGTTTCCCTGGCTCGGCCTTGTAGGTCGCCTCGATCCATCTCTCGCCATTGGCTTCATTGTTGAAGAGGGCAGGACTGGCGAGACCCAATTGCGTCACTCCCACTCCCGAACTGCGAAACGGGGGGGCCGAGTTGAACACAAACATTTTGTCACCGTCCCAGTGCGCTGGACTGTTGCAGTCGACAGTTGCTGGAAACTTGATCAAAGGTGCCTTGCGGAGCGCCACGATGGGGTTCGTCTTAGCGCTGGACTCAGCCTTCTCATGGCTGACAGCGTACAGCCAATTTGAGAGACTGCAGTCCCATTGAATCTCCACTAAGCTCGACGTCGCGAGCAGAAAGAGAGACGTGCGTAGCGACCATCTGTGCGTTCCATTTCTCCTTTCAACGGCATTCAAGGGATTGGCTCGTAATCCAGGTTTACATTTTTCGGCCGTCGACATGGTCTTCCGGCAAATAAACCGAACCTTGCCACTCTGACTTTCATTGCGGGCCAACTGAGGAGTCCAATCTGGGTAGAACCTTCGGACTACTCAATAATGCTGCAATTGAGTCCGAGTTTATTGTTCGTGGAGGGGGAAAATCTAGGAGAATTGAACGATTCATTCTAAGGAAAGTACCATTCCCCGGGTCTGACTGCGCAGGTTAACGATCTGGCGAGTTCGTCCCGTCAACTGGGATCAAGACTGGCATCAGGGTGAAGGTGGGCGCCGCGCTCCGCCGCGGCGCTTCTTTCCAACATTGAAAAACCGCAGGCCTCGAAATCATGTCTTCCCTACAGTTAATAAAGGACATTATCATCTGGGCTGGCACGACAAACTGGCGCATGTCTCACTCTTATGCAGATCGGATTTTTCGGCTGTAGAGCTCCTTAAATTGTTGATGGCGGAGGCTGTCTAGCAAAACGGCCAGGAAAATGATGGAAGCCGTGATGAGCGGGTAGATATAGGGGTCGGCGTTGAGGATCACCAATCCGTTTTCAACGGTCTGTATTAAGATGGCACCTAGAATCGTTCCCGGAAAAACTTTACCTCTTCCTCCGAACAGGCTGGTCCCTCCTAAGACGGCGGCCGCTACAGCGGCAAATTCACGCTGGTTCCCGAAGGTGGGAGAGACCGCGCCAAGTTGCGCTACCGAGACAATCCCCCCCACGGCTGCCAGAAAACCACTAATAATGTATACGGATGCTTGAATTCTTAACACGGGGAGACCGGCTTTGGCTCCGGTGGTTAAATCATTCCCCACCGCGTAGATCTGCCGCCCGTAAGCGGTGCGGGTCAACACCAGGTGAGAAGACACAAGCATCACGGCAAACACCAGTATAGGGAAAGGAATTCCGAGCAGTCGCGCGCTGCCAATGTGGAGAAATGTCTCCGGAAGATTCATGGCCCGAGTTTGGGAAATCATCAAGGCCAGTCCCCTCCCCACGTAGAGTGTCGCCAGCGTTACTACAAAAGCCAGGATTTTTAAGCGAGTAATGAAGAACGCATTGACACCCCCAAAGACTATCCCAATCGCTACAATGGCCAGTATCGCTACAGGCAGAGGCAAACCGATCAGTGCCATCTTGCCGGCGACCACGGCAGACAGAAACATGACAGCTCCGACCGAGAGATCGATTCCGCCGGTCAGAAGGACAAAAGTCATCCCAATGGCCACAATGCCCGCGGACGAGGACTGAATTAAGATGTTGACGAGGTTGGCAACTTCCAGGAATTTTGGGGAGAGCAGTCCGAAGAACAGGAAGACAGCGCCTCCCAGGAGCCAGGAGGTGTTTGCCAAAAACCGCAGCAGGACCTTATCCGAAAAAGAAGTCATATGAATTCCAAGCGTGTCATTTTGACACCTGCTCAGTATTGAAATACGCCAGGGAACTCTTACAACAGTGTGCTAGGCTGTACTGTTCGAGACGGAGGCCATTCTCAGAGCAGACTTCAGGATGGCCTCGCGGTCAAACTGACCTCGCATGAAGCTGGCCGTGATCTCACCCCGACACATTACTAGAATCCGATCACAAAGACCCATCAGCTCCTCAATCTCAGAAGAGATGACCAGGAGCGCCGTCCCCTCTGATGCCAACTGATTGACAATCTTATAAACTTCACAACGGGTCCCCACGTCGATCCCCCGAGTTGGCTCATCCAGCACGAACACTGCGGGATTCTCCACCAGCCACTTTCCAAGCACGACCTTTTGCTGGTTACCTCCACTCAGGGATTTAACTGCCAGGCCTCGTAGGATCGAGGCATCCAATCTCACATGTTCTGCAGTGGCCGCCACCCGTTCCAACAGGGCAGCATCTCGAATCAGTTGCAGGGGGCCGCGGATATAAAAAGGACTCTGAACCAATGCCAGGTTGCGAGCCACATCCCATTCCATCAGAAGGCCCTCTTCGCGGCGGTTTTCCGTGAGAAACGCCATTCCCCTTCGAACGCACTCCTTCGGCGTGTGGGGAGATAGTGGTCTTCTATTCAGAAGGATTGTTCCTCGTGCGTGAGTCTCCAGTCCAAACACAATTCGAGCCAGTTCCGACCGACCTGATCCCATCAGGCCTGCGATTCCCAAAATCTCTCCCTTATATAGCTGGAAGCTGACATTCTCGACGACCCCGGGCTGGCTGACCTCCTTCAATTCAAGTGCCACTTCCTGAGAGGGGGCAGAACAACGAGGGGGGTATAACTGCTCGATCTGGCGCCCAACCATCAGGGCGATAAGCTTACCGAAGTCGAATTGAGACTTGGATCCGCGACCGACGATCTCTCCATCACGAAGAACCAGAATTTTATCCGCCAACCGGAGAACATCCTCCAGCACATGGGAAATGTAAACAATGGAACGCCCCTCGGACCGAAGCCGCTCGATAAGGCCGAAGAGGTGTGTGCTTTCTCGTGCTGACAATGAAGTAGTCGGTTCGTCAAAAATGATAAGACGGGCATCGATGCTCAGCGCCTTGGCAATCTCCACCAGCTGTCTTTCGCCCGGCGAGAGCTGCTCCACCAGGATTTCGGGATCGATAGCGAGTTCCACCAAATGAAGCAAACGGGATGTAGCTTCCCGAAGTCGGGCCCTATTGATCAATGGAATGCCTGCGATTCTTCGTCGTGGAAAAGAGGTGATAAACAGGTTCTCGCAGATACTGAGGTTCGTAAAAAGGTTAAGTTCCTGATGAATGAAAGCAATTCCCCGTGCTGATGCCTCTGCCGGATTCCCCGGGTTATAGCTTTCCCCAAAGAGTCTCATTTGACCGGTGTCGGCTGCCAACACTCCTCCCAGGATGTTCATCAGTGTCGACTTGCCGGCACCGTTTTCTCCTACCAGCCCCAAGACTTGACCAGCCTCCAGGTTGAACCCTACGTTCCGCAGCGCTGTTGCGCCCAAAAAACGCTTTGAAATGGATTCACACTCGAATAGGATCAATTGACGTTCCCCGCAAAAGGGTCAGAGGCTTTGAAAATATTACCCCGTTGGATAAGAGGGTCCTTTGAGGATTCGGCGGCCGCCTTCAAAGCCTCTGTATAAAGGAGGGGGCCTAACTCCTAAAGGAATGGGCCTGATCCTGGGAATCCATTTACCAAACCAAGACCAATTCTTTCATAGCATCTTACCGGCCGGCTTCCGTTTCTCATTCCTGCAAACCTCACACCCTATGCCTTCCGGGTCCTAAGGGCATCGATCACAGCCGCGCCTAAGATAACTGACCCCTTGACCATCAGAATCATAAAGTTGGAAAGCCCGAGCAGGTTTAGGCTGTTGTCTAGTAAGGTAATGAAAAAAACTCCAAACACAGTCCATGAAATTCTTCCTTTTCCTCCGAATAGGCTGGTTCCCCCGATCACGGCAGCGCCTATGACATCTAGGAAAATTCGCTGCCCCAGCACGGGCGAGGCCGTCTCGAGCCGACCCGTATACAGGATAGATGCCACTGAGGCACAAAAACCGCTGACCAGGTAGGAGCACAAAATGACCGTATTGACGGGAATTCCTGACACTCTTGCTGTCTTTGCACTAAGCCCAGTGGCGTACAACCAGCGGCCCAGCAAGCTACGACTTAGCAATAGGTGAGCCAGAGAGGCTAGCGCGATTGTCACTAGCAGGGAGAGTGGAATCCCAAGCCAATTTCCTTTGCCGAGAGCAGTAAAACCGGTCGGAAGATTGCGAATGTTCTGGGAATGGGTCAGCCAGATGGCAAAACCTCCGAAAAACATCATCACCGTCAAGGTGACAATAAACGGTGGCATGGCCAACCGAGTAATAGTAATCCCATTTAAAAGGCCCAGGATTACGCCGACCAGTAGCATTGCCAGAACCCCCACTGGGACGGTCCAAGGCGTTCCTGCCAGAACGCCGTTCTGACCATTCATCAGGATTCCACCTACGACGCTAGACAGTGCGATGATGGAAGTGACAGAAAGATCAATGCCCCCCCCAATCAAGACATAGGTCTGCCCTATTCCCACGACCAACAGCGGAAGCATGTTGGAGAAGATATTCTTTAAGTTCCCGTAGGAGGCCAAACCGGGAGTGAAGGGTGCCAGTAGGAGGAAATAGCCCAAGCTGAGGAATAGGACCAGAAACTCCGATAGCAGCAGACGCACCCAGATTGGACGCGGGAAATGGTGAAGCAGTTTCGATGATCCGGCAGGAGCATCTCTTCTTAACAGATCGAACCTCTCAAAAGAAAAGGTGCCCGCATCTCCGGGCAGACTTTGCTGGGTACAATTCAAAGTGGGGCAGGAGACGGAACGCCCTCGTCCCGCTCTTGTTAGATCTGTCACACTCTGAATTGCACTCGAATTTGGCTATCTCTTGGTCTTGGCGCCCCACATGCGTGACGCGGCCTCCTTCAAGTTTCCCTGGTGGATGACGAACCCGGGATCTAGGATGGTTTCAGGCACTGGCCTTCCAAACTTCATATCCAGGATGGCCTGGACCGCCGAAGAGCTTTCAAAGTAAGCGTCCTGCACTCCATCGGCATCCAGGTACCCGTCCACCAGCATCTGGTAAGCCGTCGCATCTCCGTCGAACCCGCCCAAAATAACGTGTCCTTCTTCCCCGATCTTCTTGTATTTGCCGGCGGTCTTGAGCGCAGATATCACCGAGGGCAGCAATAGATCAGAAGAGGCAAAAATAAAGCTGATATCGGGATGAGCCTGGAGTGCATTTGTAACTCCGGCCAGGGCTTTCTCCTGGTTCCACTCGGTGGGCACCCTTGATACCACTTCAATCGTGCTGGGAGCGGCCTTCACGGCGTCTTCAAAGCCGTCGCGGCGTCCCAGGGAATTCACATCCCCCAGGTCCCCGACGAGGATCAGCGCCTTGAATTTCCTTCCGGATTTCCTGGCTTCAACCACCATAAAGTCTACCGTGGCCTTGGCAATGGAATAGTTGTCAGCAACCACTGTCACAGACTTGGCTTCACTTTTGGCCGGAGGCCGGTTGTACAAGACGATGGGGATGCCGGCCTGATTGGCAACCTTAATCATCGACACAATGGTCTGAGCATCCTTGGGGACAACGATGATCCCGTCGACTCTCCGGGCGATGAAGTTTTGAACCTGCTCGAACTGCCGGTTGGCATCGCCGTCGGCGATGGCTTCGAGCATGGTCGCCCCTCTTTTTGCCAGGTTACTCTTGATCGCATCATAGCTGAGAACCCAGTATTCAGTTTGCAGCGTCTCGAAAGCCACGCCAATAGTCATGGAAGGCCCGGCCTTCTCGACGGCGGATTTGCCGCAGGTAATTTGCAGGAGACAGGCCAGGAGAACCCAAAGCAGGCAGCTGTGGCTCTGGGAGCAAGGCTGGTCTTGTAGACGAGCTATTCTCAAAGCAGCTCTCTCTTCTTCCGTCCCGTTACTGTGGTCCGGATCAACGATTCTCAAACTTGACAGTGCAGGCCAACCTGCAACAGGCGGGTCCGCCTCAGCCCTGGTGATAATAGACATCCCAGCCCAGGTAGTTCTCAAACGCCTCGAACAGGACACCGGCTGTGTGGGAAGCATTCATGGCAGCATGGTGCTCGAAGCCGTTCTTGCAGATGTGCTTCATGAGCTTTTGCAGGCCTGGGACTTTCACCACCGCGCGGCTCCCAAAGGTGGACAGGGGGTCGTCAGTGAACTGGCCTTCCCCCACATAGCTTCTTATGCGCCCGGCTACGTCGTCTGTACTAATCCTTGCAAACGTTACAGGACCTGCAGGAGTTCGGCCAGCTACAGCCCCATAAGTGTTCGACTCGCCCAGTATGGTACCCAGGATCTCGGCCGTGCTAATGGTGATGTCCGGAAGGAATGCCTTAGCCCAATTCCCGCAGTGGAAGAAAACACACTTGTCGGGATCGTCCCCGTAGTTATTGTTCCAATCCACCAGTGCACTGGGTGTACTAGAGGCTAGCTGCAGCGCATACATGGCAGCAACTCCCGTGATGTCCACCTCGCAGGCACTGGGCATCAGATTCTGGCTCATCATGCTCATGATAGTGCAAACATTGACCCCGTAGTTCTTCTGGACGGAAGTCCAGCATTGAATAGCTGTGGCGTCCAAATTATACTGCTCCATCCAGTCTGATAGGACTATTGCCAGCTTAGCCATTAGGAGCAGGGAGGGAGAGGGAACCTGGTCAGTCCTGGCGTAAGTTTGAATCTCCTCAAGCCGCTGTCGCACACGAGGCTCGTTTTCCGGTATTCTCTGGGCCGCTCCAAATACCTCAGAAAGGTCGATGGTGCTGACGGTGATGCCTGAGGCTTCCAGGAGTTTCTCGCTGAAGCGAGTGGTATTGAAAGCATTGGGCCGGGCCCCAACTGCCCCCAACCGGGCATTGCGTATTCCCTTGACTACCCGGCATACTCTGACGAAGCGGTTCAAATCTTCTTTGAAAGCTGGGCTGGAGGGATGCACAGTGTGGAGTTCAGTAAGGGTATAGGGAAAGCCATACTGCCGCAGATTGTTGCATATCGAAATCTTCCCGCAGAAGGCATCTCGCCGCCGTTCGACCGTGAAATGGTTCAAGTTATCGGGGTAAGCCTGCACCAGGATTGGAACTTTCAGTCCAGAGAGTTTCAGGGTGTCGGCAACTCCCCTTTCGTCGCCAAAATTAGGCAAGGTCACCAGTACCCCGTCAATGCGCTCCCGGTTTGAGCGGAACAACTCGCCGCAGCGCTGAGCATGCTGCCAAGTCTCTACTGCTCCCAGTTTTGTGTCGGTCTCCTCCAAGAGAACAGCCTCAATCCCGAGTTCTTTAAAGAGATTCTGAATGTCCTGGCGGGCTTCCGTGACCAGACGATCCGGGAAAAAATCCCGGTTGCCAATGATGACGGCCAGTGTAGGGTGAGACATTGTTTCCTCCTCTGTCAACCCGAGTAGCGGTCTTGTTCCAAGCGGAGTTTATAGACCAGATTCTCTTTCACGGGTTCTACCACGCGAGTACTGATCAAACTTCCTTTGGGAATGGGCTGCAGTACTTTGCACCCCTTGGCTAGTCCGATCGGCAACAGATTTTGCGCCTTAGCTTCATTGTAGACCAGGCATCCGGCATAATGAGTTCGTCCTCCTATGCCCTCCAGGAACTCTCCAGTCCGAAGATCTCTCTTGGCGATAGTGGTGACCTCCGCCGAGAGGTGGTCGAGCGGTTGCATGGTCGGCCGGCCCCACAGGGAAATGAGTGCGGCAGTTAGAGGCACTTCCATGCTGCAGAGGTGATAGGGGCGAAACAACTGATAGACCGGCCCGGGACCCATATCGCGCAAAACCAGGCATTGTTTCAAGCGGGGGTGGTCAGTTGTCACAGTGAGAAAGACCCCTGGAGCCACTGCACCCACTGCATAGTCGACTACGCCTTTCCGGTTCAGGATGCCGCCATCCTGCTTCAGCCTGAATACGTTTTTTAACTCTGGAATTGAGGTCCGAGGCCCGTGCATGTTGGGGACATCCGGCACTAGTCCCGTTGCGTTGGCAAAACACGCCATTTCGATCATTGTCTTGGATCCATCAACGAATTCTACCAGCATCATGGGATTCAAATCACGCCGCCGAGCCTCAGCTTCCAGTTTTTCAGGGGTGGCTTCCCGGTCCAGTGGGTTGTTCTTTCCCTTCCCGGCCGCCACAACCTCCAGACCCAGGGCCCGGGCAAACGAGTATAGTTCCATTAAGGCTGCGGGCTCATCACCCGCCGCCAGTGTGTAGATGACACCGGCCTGATCGGCACGCCGTCGCAGAGCGGGTCCAATTGTGACGTCAGCCTCGACATTCATCATGAGGAGGTGTTTCTTCTGATCGAAACACCATAAGGCAATCTGGGCTCCGGCTTCGGGATTCCCCGTGGCGTCCACTACTGATTCCACGGCCTCAATCTGTACGATCAGCTCGGGACAGTCCGTCATGACGAACTTCCCTGCCCGGACCGCGTCGTTAGCTTGAGCGGCATTCGTGGCATGAACCAACCGCTCCTCGGGGATCCCAGCCACTATGTATGCCTGCCGAGCTCGCGCTAAGTCCAGGTCGGCCACAGCCCGCACTTGGATTCCCTGCATCATTTGGGTCTGGCTGACGATGTCGATCCCCATCTGGCCCGCTCCAATGATGGCAAACCGAACCGGCTTCGCGGTTTGAGCACGTTTCTCCAAATCCCTATGCAAACCAATCACAAGTTGTCTCCAATGCTGGGGATGACCACAGCCTTAAGGACATTCCCGTTCTTGATGTCGTTGAGGGCCCTCTCGGTCTCTTCCAGCCGGTAAGCGGTGATTATCCTGTCGGTTCGGACAAGTCCGGCAGTCAGCGCCTCTAGCGCTTTCTGGTGGTAGCGGGGATGATAAGAGAAGTTGCCCAGAAGGCGGAGTTCCCCATAGTGAACCCGGTTCACATCGATCGGGACTTCAGCCTGCGCAGCCGGTAACCCGCCGAATATTCCGACCCTTCCCCGTTTACGCACCAGTTGAAGGGACTGCACCACAGCCGAAGCCGTCGGAGCCGCAGCTATTACCACGTCAGCGCCTACACCCTCGGTCAAATCCCGGACCCAGGCCACTACGTTCTGCTGGGTCGAGTCAATGCACAGCTCGACCCCAAAATCCCGCCGTACTACCTGCACACGAGTAGGGGCGGTATCGGCCAAAAGAACCCGAGCTCCTCGAGCCAACAAGAGTTCGAGATGGAGGATCCCCATCGGTCCGCATCCCAGTACCAGCACCGTTTCTCCCTTTTCGATCTGGAGTTCATCATGGCTGGCCAGGACTGAACAAAGTGGTTCGGATATCGCCGCAGCCAGGGTCGGAAGTTGCTTGGGAATACAATTGATGACTCCATGATCGAGGATCTCTGAAGTGAGGAGCATGAATTCGGCCAGCCCGCCATCGAGGTGTTTCCCCAGGATTCTGAGCTGGTCACACATATTAAATAATTACCTCCTACAATAAAAGCATTGCCCGCAATGGAGGTCGGCAGCGAGAGCCACTCGATCGCCTGTTTTCCAACGATTGGTTCCTTCTCCTGTCTCTGCGATGAAGCCCACTACTTCATGTCCCGGAATCCTGCTCTTTCCGGTAAACTGATCTCCTGAGAAATAACTGCGTGCGTCGCCGCCGCATATCCCGCAGGCAGCAACTCGAAGGAGGGCTTCACCCCTGCCGCACTCCGGGCGAGGCAACTCAGCGATGCGCAACCTTTCCCTACCTTCAAAGAGGACTGCCTTCATGGAGATTTATATTCCCTGGCCCTTAGTCCCGATTTCCGAGCCTCTTTTCTTCAATCTTCACTCCAACTGCCCCACCCGGGTGGGTCTCAGCAAATGACTGCAGACTGTAGCCTGTTTCCACCAGCACAGTCTCACAGACGGAATCCAGGACGGCGGCATTGGCCAGCGAGCTGGAGGTTGCAACCATCCCGAACGGGTCGCATTCGGGCGCCACTTTAACCCGGATGATGCCATCTGCCATCTGGCCAAGCTCTGATTCGCGCGCCTCCGTGACGGCCACCACTCGAGCTCCGCGCTGCCGTGCGATCTTGGCAAACCGGTTGATTTCGGTGGTCCGGCCACCCTTGGAGATCAATACTAGAGTATCCTCGGGCTTGACGGCTCCGGAACCGCCGTGAAGGCCGTCCGCCGGATCCATGAAAAGGGCAGGCAGACCGCAACATGAAAGCAAGTGCGCAAAGCGAAGGGCCACGGGCTTGGATGTCCCCGAACCAGCAACCAATACATGGCCCTTTGTGGCCAACAGGAGGTCAACCGCGGCGGCAGCCTCGTCGTCGAGGACGGAAGCCAGCTGTTCGAGAATCTGCGCGTCCTTGCGTAGCGTTGCTCGCATGTGGTCTAGACGGTCACTGTGGTTGCGCACTCTGACCTCCAGTTATGGTAAAAGCTCCTGAGTGTCCCGTACAACTGGCGGTAGCGTTCAAACGCCGCCGCATAACGTTCCACGGCCTCGGCCACGGGTTCAATCGTCTGATCAATCTCGACACCTTCCCGGCAAGCTGCGTAAAGGTCGGGGAACTGCCCGGTGGCAACCTGAGAAAGCAAGGCAGTGCCCAACAGCGCGGCCATAGGATTCTTCAGCGTGCAGATGGGCCGGTTCAGTACCGTGGCTTTCAGCTCAAGGATCGCCCGTGCCTGGCTCCCTCCTCCGACTCCTCTCAACTCACGGACATCAATGTCAAGGGTTTCCAGCCGGTCTAGATTGAGTCTGGCCTCAAATGCGAGGGCGTCCACTACTGCCTGGAACATCTCCGTGCGGGAGGACTTCAGGGATAGACCCAGAAAGGCGCCGCGGGACAGGTGGTCACAGGTGGGTGTTCCGCTTCCTACAATGTGGGGAAGGAAAAGAATGGGCGAAGGCGTCAGCTTCAGCTGTGAGATCAATTCGGCATAGGCTTGGTTTCGGTCACAGTTCGAAAGACGCCCCAGTTCCATTACGGCATTCTGGAACCATTCCAGCGATAACCCGCCAGACTGGTTCAAGGTAATGGTAAAATACTGGTCTTTGACCGCATGGCAGTAACAGGGATAGTTGGACTCCAGCATGGCCGAATTCGTGCGTGGAGAGCCGAAACAAGTGCTGATCACCTCCGCCGTTCCCATGGAGTAGCAGGCGACATCGGCTTCAATGACTCCTGCGCCAATGGCTGCCATGCACTGGTCGTGACCGCCAGCCACCACAAGGGCCTTGGGGTCGATGCCCCAGTCGCTGGCCACCGCCTTTCGAACGAGTCCGATCGGGGCTCCGGAGGGAGAGATATTACCCAGTTGTGAAGGCGTAATCCCGACAAATTCCAGGATAGGCCCCACCCAATCCTTGCGAACCGGATCAAAAGCCATCGTCCGGGAAGCCATGCTGAAGTCGAGGGCAGGTACCCCAGCCAGCTTCATGAGCAGGAACTCTTCATAATGAACGTACTTCCATAACCTCGCTTCTAGCTCCGGGCAATGCCGTCGTAACCAAAAAATCTTGGTGATGGCATTGAGCGGCTCGCAGGGCATGCCGGTCGAGGAATACAGTTGTCCGCGCCCGAAATTCTTCTGTAAGTCAGCAGCCTCCCGGTAGCTGCGAATGTCCATCCCCAGGACTGCGGGGTGCAGAGCCCTACCGGAAACGTCGATGGGAATAACGGCGTCGCCTTGCACGGAAACACTGACTGCCTGGATGGAAGGCAGAGCTGGAAGAGACGTTAATGTCTCTTTGACAACAACATTCACCAGCTCCCAAACCGCTTCTGCGTCCTGCTCTGCCCATCCTTCTTCCGGGGAAGCATAGGAGTAATGGCGATAGGCCGAGCCGAGCATCAGACTGCCATCAAAGACGGCAGCTTTGCAGGAAGTAGTTCCCAAATCGATAGCAATAACCGCCATGGGCTTTCACCTGTAAATCTATGTTTAGCTTCTCTACTCGCACAAATACTAGGGGCTTTGCACCGGGAGATCTATGAGGATTGTAGAAATCTTTATGAAAATTGTACCATTTGCGCTGCCAAGCAGAAGATTCCACCATGGGAAAGGCCCGAGATCGGACAAAATGAGCGAGGGAGGAAAACTCACCGCGGGACCTGTTGCTTGAACTCACGTGGCGTCAGGCCAACCAGCTTGTGGAAGATCATCCCGAAGTAGCTCTGATCGTAAAAGCCCACCTCCTGGCTGATTTCAGCAATGGACTTGTCAGTAGCGGTAAGCAGGGCCTGTGCCTTGGCAATGCGAAACCGGCTGAGATGTGAGACGAACGAATGACCTGTGACTTGCTTGAAAAAGCGCATGAAGTGCGACTTACTCATGCAGATGAGGGAGGCGGCTTGCTCAACTGAGAGAGGCTCGGCGTAGTGCTGGTCAATGAACTTAAAGAGGGGTCGCAGGCGCTCCAGGTCGCGATTCTTATGGTTGAAGGTTTCCTCTGTCCCTCGGAAACTGGCATAGTGATTGACCAGCAGAACCAGAATCATCTTCAGATAGGTTTTTATGGAGAGCCGCGCCCGGTTCGAGGCAGCCGGCAATTCCGCATTGGTCCGTTTCATCAGTTCGAAAACCTGCAGCGGAATGCGGGTGTGGGCGGGAATTACGTGAGGGAAAGAGGAATTCTGAACCAGGAAGGGCATCAGGTATTCCACTTCCTCTTCAGCTCCATCACCGGATCGGATCAGCTCCGGGAGAAAATAGAGCACTCCCGCTCGAACCCGACCCCGCGGGTAGTCAATCATTCGATGCAGGGAGGTGCTGCCCATGACAAAAAGATCACCCTCCCTGACTCTGAGGGTTCGGCCCTGGACTTGGTAAATTGCCTCTCCGGAGTGGAAATATAGCAACTCGAAGTAGTCATGACGATTGACCCGGATTTCATGCCGCCGTTCGAAAACCAGATAGCGGACATCTACCGGGAAGGTATGGTCGAAGGGCCAGACGTGAACTCCTTCCGCTGTGATTTGCGGCTCAATGATTGAGT
>JBGOTQ010000207.1:0-13107 GCA_041476565.1 Terriglobia bacterium
ATTGAGGAGTTAAGGCAACATTATCCAACATTTGAAAAGTTGAATGCGGGGTGGGGAACGGGAATAAAATCCTGGGAGGAACTCCTGGACCAGCCTTTTCAGCCCCCAAACCATATGAACCCTGCCATGCGTGAAGATTTTAGCCGATTTCTAAAGAGCTCTGCGCGGCAATATTTCCGGATCATCAAAGAGTCTCTACGAGAATTCGACCCCAATCACCTTTACCTGGGTTGCAGATTCGCCTGGTACACCACGGAAGCTGCTGAGGCTGCAGCTGAATTCTGTGATGTGCTGAGCTTCAACATCTACCGTCGGCGAATCGATCCAGGTCAATGGGATTTCGTGAATCGCCTAAACCGTCCCTGCATAATCGGGGAGTTCCATTTCGGCGCAATGGACCGGGGAATGTTCCACACCGGTCTGGTCTCAGCACCCAATCAAGCAGGGAGAGCAGCCTTATACCGGGATTACCTTTATAGCCTGGCCGATCATCCGGCCTTTGTAGGTTGCGGTTGGTTCGAATACTACGATGAACCGTTAACGGGGCGAACATACGACGGCGAAAATTACAACATTGGGCTGTTGACTGTCACAGACAGTCCGTATCCCGAACTGGTAGAGATGGCGAAAGTCGTTCATCAGGAAATCTACCGTCGGCGGGCCGGGAAATAATTCTGCCGATCGATACAGGTATTATGCCGCGGGTACGTTGGTATTGACGATCTGTTGCAAGCGCCGGGTGGTGCCCCGTCGTGTGATGCCTGCGATTCCACTATACAGGATAGGCCGGGTGGCGTAGACATCGACGTGCGATGTCTGCGATTTCCTAAATGAGTATAAGCGCCTTTCGTGACAATAGTTGCAAGTGCAGCTCCCAAACTGGCTCGTTTGTTTGCATCCCCCAAATCCAATCTAGATTCTATCGAACTGCTTCAAGATGTAGTCGCGCGCCCTGGGTACGTCTTCCAGCCCAAGATGCTCAAGGACCAAATACAGCGGTCTGTCCAGGCCGGCCAGAAGTCTCAAGTAGAGCGGGTAATCCAAGACACCCAATCCGGCTGCAGGGAGTTCCGGTCCATCGGCCGAGGCTTTGACGTCTTTGGCGTGGGCCACAACGGTCCTTCCTCCGACCTGACGAAAGATCTCCTCAAGCATCGGCTGCATTTTTTGCAGGTCCGCGTTGCGGTAATAGTTGCAGGGATCCATGACTACTTTCAAAGCGGGAGACTTGATCTCATAGAGCAGGCGCTGGGTCCGTTTCACGGAATTGATCACGTTCCGCCAATAGGGTTCAATGGTTAACACCGCCCCAGTTCCCTCGGCCATTTTGACCAGGGCTTGGATTCGGGTCCGGCACTGAAGGTAAGCAGCTTCTGCCTCGTTTTCAGGCGATTCCATCCATTCGGACTTCGAGTTCAGGGTGCCGGTTTCCGTGCAGATGAACGGGCTACCCAAGCGCTTCCAGTTGGCCAGGTAGCTGCCGAGGCGGGATTCCCCCTTTTTTCTGCGTTCCGCATCAGGATCAACTATATTGTAATAGGCTGCTATCGCGGCGACTTTAAGGCCATGATTCTCGAATACACTCCTGATCTTTCGGGCGGCATCCCAATGCGGCGTCAGCGGATCGAAGCGGTGATCGGCAAAGGTGAAGTCAGTCACGACTCCGGTAAAGCCATCTTGTTTTATCTTTTGGGCTGCTGTCTCCAGAGGGAGCGCACTGTAAACACTACTAAAAATGGCCAGCTTGAGGTTCTGTTGGGCCTTGTTCCTGAGGTCTAGACCTTCTGCCAAGGACATGGATCGAATCAAGGCTGCTGCGCCCAAGGCCCGCAAGTATTCGCGCCTTGTCAACAACGATTTCGGGTCTTCGTGAAGAAACATCAGAATCCCTCCCTGTTAATCTCGGGTGCAATTCAAAGTGCGACTGGAGACGCCATGCGTCCACGGTATGTTGCCGGAAGCGGGACGAGGGCGTCCCGTCTCCAAGGATTTGGAGACGCCGCGGCGCCGGAACCGTGAATAAATGAGTTAATTCTGTCGCACTTTGAATTGCACCCGTTAATCTCAGTCTTATTGATTATCGGGAACTGAAATGCTACTTTCATCCCAACTATGGACATGGACAAAGAGCAATCTCTCAGCCAGGTTCCCCTGTTCATCGGGCTTTCCTCATCGGAAATGAAAGCGCTGGCCGGCCGTGCAGTCCGAAAAAAGTTCAGTAAAGGCGAGATGCTCTTTACGGAAGGGGAGCCCGCCCATGGACTATATATTGTGGAATCGGGTTCCATCAAGATCTTCAAGGTGGCAAGTTCGGGGCGTGAGCAGGTTCTGCATGTAGAGGCCGCTGGTAACTCGGTTGCAGAAATCCCCCTCTTCGATGGTGGCCCCTATCCCGCGTCAGGGGCGGCACTAGAGGATTCTACCCTGTTGTTTATCGACAGAAAAAGCTTTGAGAGCCTTTGCCTTTCCCACCCTCAAATAGCCCTTTCGGTCATTCGTGTGATTGGCGGCCGACTACGCAAGCTCACCCGACTGCTGGAGGAAATATCTCTCAAGGATGTTGCCCATCGTCTCGCCTGGTGGCTTCTCGAAAAGGCCAAGGACACCCCCAAGGCTGGCGGAGATTCAGTGGAGTTTCAATTGGAGCTGTCCCACGAAGACATAGGGACGCGGATTGGCACTGTCCGCGAAGTGGTGACTCGGGCATTCAGCCGGCTGGAATCTGAGGGTTTGGTTCGAGTCTCAGGGCGAACCTTGAAAATCCCCAGCATTAAAAAGCTGAAAACTCTTCTAGAAGAGTGAACTTCCATATATCCAAACCGTTCCTGATACTCGGGTCAGCTTCTGATATGGCCAATTAGCCAGAGAATGACCCGTCATTATTTACTGTCGATCCAGTCTGTCAGCGTTGGCCCGCCACGCCAACGATATCCTGTTGAAAATCAATCATTTATTTCAATCCCAACACCGAGGGGACATTATTCTGTAACCTCGGGAACCTTTCTCTCACCTGTCGCGTATAGAAACATGTAAGGGGTCTGAAAGAGGATGTCCGAGGCTGATGGCCAGTGTTTTGATGGAGACACGAAATGACAAACACCCAGAAGAAGAACCGCAAGCGACGACGAGTCATGTATCTTGGGATTACCCTGGTAGCGCTGGTTGCGGCTATCCTGGGAGTGAATGCTGCCCTCAGACCGAATAATCAGATCGACCCTTCCAAGCTTGCGACCATCGAACGCGGCAATATCGCGCGGTCGGTCGTAGCCACTGGTAAGATTGAGCCCAAGGCAAAAGTGGAAATCAAGTCGAAGGCTAGCGGGATCGTTAAACAGATCTTTGTCCACTATGGGGATACTGTCAAGCAAGGCCAGGTGCTTGTCGAACTGGACAAGGAAGAGTTGCAGGCCCAGGTGCGAGAAACGAGAGCCAACTTGCTGGCAGCCCAGTCTGCCCAAGATTCAGCCCAGGCCGCCTTTGAGCGAAATCAAGTCGAAGCTGAAGGACCCGATCTTCCATTTGTGAAAGCCAGTTTGGTTCGTGCTCAAAGTCTGCTGAAGGAAGGCTTGATCTCCAAGTCCTTGGTTGAGGACGCCGAAAAAGCCTATCAATTAGCACTCAACAAGCAGATGATCGCCTTGCGCAACCTTGGTGTCACTCGGGCTGAAGTTGCAAAAGCCAGGGCCCAGGTGGCGCAGGCTCAAGCCTTGTTGGAACGGGGCGAGGAGAACCTGCGCAATTCCACCATAGTCAGTCCAATGGACGGGCTTGTTCTTTCGCGAAACGTGGAAGTCGGCGATGCTGTCAGCTCCATTCTGGTCCTCGGATCTCAAGCTACGCTGATCATGACCCTGGGAGATGTCAGCGACGTGTATGTTTTAGGGAAAGTGGATGAAGCCGATATTGGAAAGGTCCACTTCGATCAACCTGCCAGAATCGTCGTCGAATCCTTTAAGGAAAAGAAGTTCGAAGGCAAAGTCACCAAGATTTCCCCCCTCGGCATCGAGAAGGACAATGTCACGACCTTTGAGGTCAGGGTGTCCATTCGCAACTTCAGTGGGGAACTTAAGGCAAACATGAGTGCCAATGCGGAGATTATTTTGGAAGAGAAGCAGAATGTGTTGCTGGTCCCGGAAAGCGCTGTTGTCTACGACAAGAATCGGAATAGCTCCCTGGAAATCCCGGACTCCCAAGCTGAAAAAGGGCGACGAAAGGTGGCAGTGAAACTGGGGATATCCAACGGGGTCAAAACGGAATTAGCTAGTGGCTTGAATGAGGGACAGAAGGTTATCCTGCAGTAGGCATGTGAGAAGTCCTTCTGATGTATTTCCAGGATTATCACTCAGGAACCGAATCAATCGTGGCTGTCCGTTCGATTTTCATCGGCAGGATGTTCGTATCTTGCTGCTAGCTCCAACTTGAGAGCTGCCAGCGATAGATTGATGTCACGCAGAAACGCCACCAGGGATCCGATCAGTGATCCCATGCAACAAATGAACAGGATCGCCACAAGAATCCCCGCTTCCCACCGCAGGGCGGCTGCCAGAAACAGTGTGATCACGAGGATGGCCGCGAACAGTAAGCTCACAGTCGCAAACGTGATGGCCTGCCTTACGAGCAAAGCCCGAGTGGAGAGAATCTTGATCTGGGAGATAGCCACGTCCCGTTCCGCCCCTTTCATTGATTTTAATGCGAGCGAGAACTGACGTGACCGGTCGATGACTCTTCCGAATCGGTTTGTCATCGACAGGAGGAGGAGGCCGATCCCGGAGATCAAGATGACTGGACCAATCGCTATCTGGAGGATGGGTACGAGTTCGCGCAGTGACATTTGAGATGGGTCTCAGGATTCGTTAAGGGATTACTTATTCAAAGAGCGAATTATTGATTTGTTACACTGAGTCCTCGTACTGCCTGACTTAAGCTAAAAGGGAAGGATTTCCTCCTTTATCGGATCCAGCTGGATCCGGCGCTTCTCCAAGTAGGCGATGTTCCCTAAATGAGAAGCAAGGGCTGAGCGGTGGCCAATCAGAACGTCCCCATTGGGCCTCTTTCGCGATTTCAAACAATCCAGAAAGTTGCGGACGTGGTTGGCCGTAAGCTGATCCCTCTCGTCGTCGCCCTTTTCGGTCAAGGGTGATCCATTCACGGGGGTAAAAGTAAAGCTCTCCCGGGTGATCCCCAAACGTCCTTCGGTCCCGACAAATTCAATGCCAGCGCCCTTGGTGCCTGGTGCTAGGGTTGCTTCAAAAGTGGCGGTCCACTCAGAAGGGTACTCCAGTAAGACATGAATGGTGTCCGGAGCGGTGCGGCCATCTTTGTAATGGTAGACGCCGCCTGCTGCAACAGACGACTTCGGCAGGTCTTCATTCATAAACCAATGAACGACGTCAATCCAGTGGGTGAACAAATCGGTGATCTGCCCTCCTCCAAAATCCAAGTAGGCTCTCCAGTTCCAGAATTGCTGGACATCCCATTCCCTCCAGGGACGCTGGCCCTGGAATTTTTTCCAATCCAAACCGGCCGGCTTCTCCGTGAAGGGCGCACGACGGAGATGATAAGTATTGCCGTGCCACCAAGTTCGGGCAATGGTGATCTTTCCCAACTTTTTCGTATCGAAGTATTCGGACTTTGCCTTCTGATAATGGGCTCCGCTGCGTTGCTGCATGCCCACCTGGATGACCCGGTCATTGAGCCGCGCGGCCTTGATGATTTGTTCGCCTTCGGCAATTGCATAGGTGAGCGGCTTTTCAACGTAGACGTCCTTTCCTGCCTGGCAGGCGTGGATGGCGATCGGCGCGTGCCAGTGATCTGGAGTCGCAATGAGAACTGCATCGATCTCTTTCAAGTCCAACAGGGCGCGATATTCGAGGAACTCTCTGGCTTTGCCTCCAACTTGCTTTTGTGCCTGTTGCAGGTTGACATCGTAAATGTCGCAAAGGGCCCCGACCTCCACTTCCGGGTTCTTTTGGAAATGAGCAAGGACACTCTGTCCCCGAACGCCGGGGCCAATGACGCCCAAGCGAATTCGATCGTTGGCACCCAAAACTCTGCTCCATGATCCTGCGGCTGCAAACCCAACTCCAAGACCCAGGGCGGTGGAGGCAGAACAGGTGAGGAACTGTCTTCGCGTGTTCTTCTTGGACAATTCAGTCTTCTTGGTATTCATGATTCTCCTCTGAGTAAAAGGTGCCACACTAAGAGTTCTTTTGTTGGTTGAAAGCTGAGGGAGATGTATTCAGGCTGATGAATTCCACATGGTTTGATTTTGAAAGAATCGAGTGCCGATTGAATTTGCGATCATTGCGGCAAGGGAAGTCGCTGCGGTAATGGGCCCCGCGACTTTCTTCCCTGGCCATGGCGGAAATCAGAATCATCTCTCCCACAGCGGCGAGGCTGCCAAATTCCCATTCTGCGCGATTCCCTGGCGAGGGACGGCAGTGCGACCATAAGTGCATGAGATGACGCAACCCCTCTTTCAGTTCCCTCCCCTCCCTCAGGATTCCCACCTTCTCCCACATGAGCTGCTGAGCGGCTACCTTGGTTTCCTTCAATCGTTGCATTTCCGGAAGGGAGGGCTCCACCAGTTGCTGGAGCGGCTGCACGACTTTCGGCACGGCGGGCAATGGCTCAGACAAAGCAGCCAACCCGACGCGGGCTCCAAAAACCAGGCCTTCCAGCAAGGAATTGCTAGCCAGACGATTGGCCCCGTGTACCCCGGTGCACGCCACTTCGCCGGCTGCATACAGATTAGGAAGGGAGGTCCGGCCGTGGAGATCGGTGCTTACCCCCCCCATCAGGTAATGAGCGGCAGGATGAACCGGGATCATATCGACTGTAATATCGATGTTATAGTTCAGGCAGGTGCTACAGACCAAGGGGAATCGTTTCTTTACGAATTCGGCGTTCAGATGCGTGAGGTCCAGGTAGGCAAAATTGCTGTGGGTCCTCTTCATCTCGGCCACGATGGCACGGGACACCACATCTCGCGGCGCCAGTTCTCCCGCGTCGTGGTAGTGTTGCATGAAGCGGGCACAATCAATATTCCGCAAGTAGCCCCCTTCTCCGCGGATGGCTTCGGTCAAGAGAAACCGCGGCGCCCCTTGAAGAAAGAAAGCGGTGGGGTGGAACTGAACAAACTCCATGTCTGAGAGCAAGGTTCCGGCCCGGTGCGCCATGGCGATTCCATCACCAGTGGCCAGATCCGGATTGGTCGTCTCCGAGTAAACCTGCCCGGCTCCCCCCGTGGCCAGCAGGGTGCTTCGAGCCAGGACAGTCTTGACTTCCGGCCTTCCATGTTCTAGAAAATGCGCCCCCCAAACCTTGCCCTCTTCTACGACCAGGTTCAGGCAGAAGCTGTGAGGCCGAAATAGAATCCGGGGATTGGAGTAAGCCTTCTTGAACAAGACCCGCAAGATTTCGCGGCCTGTAGAGTCGCCCTTGGCATGGAGAACTCGAGAACGGCTATGGGCCGCCTCTCTCGTGAAACTCAATCGGCTTCCCTGCTTGTCGAACGTTGTACCCCATTCGATCAATTCCTGAATATAGTGGATACCCTCTTCCACCAGGACCTTCACCGCCTCGGGAAAACACAATCCGTCGCCAGCCCGAATCGTGTCTTCGTAATGCAAACTTACTTCGTCTTCATCGCTAAGGGCGACCGCAATCCCGCCTTGAGCATAGCCCGTGTTCGATTCGTCCGGGAGATCTTTCGTTAACAACACGACCTCCCCTGCTTTTCCTAGCTCAATAGCAGCCCGGAGGCCAGCGACGCCACTCCCTATGATCAGGAAGTCGGTTTTGATGATATCGGCGTTTGTGCTCATAGTTAGAGTCATCGGCCCTTGGGGGAATCTAACCCCTGCGCCGAATCGAGGGCAGAAAACCCGCTGAATGAAGCGGGCCAACATTTCTACACGGACTTAGTTTAACTCTCTTGAGAATGGAAGATCAATCGGGAAGTACCAGGGCGCGGTTGAACCTCCTCGACAGAGAGAGGCAGCTGAAGTTATGGTATAGTTGAACTCTCGTAGATTCAGTGCTGATCTCGGCTGGCTCGATCGATAAGCTTTGCTTATGAAAACTGTCAGAGTCTCCCTCGAGGAACGGAGTTATCCAATCATCATCGGGAATGGCATCCTGGCCCGGGCTGGGAGGCTCCTTTCTCGCATTGCGGCCCACCCCCTGGTTGTCGTCGTTTCCAACTCCAAGGTGATGAACCTGCACGGCCAGACTCTTCTAGAGTCGCTCCGGCGGGCGGCTTTTTCAGTGAACACGATCAAGGTTCCCGACGGAGAGCAGTATAAGATCCTGGCCACTGTGGAATTCATGTACCAGCAGCTAGCTCGATTCAGGGCTGATCGAAAGACCTTGCTGGTGGCGTTCGGAGGAGGCGTGATTGGGGACATGGCAGGATTTGCCGCCGCAACCTATCTACGAGGGATCCCCTTCGTGCAGATCCCCACGACGTTCCTGGGACAAATCGACAGTGCCATTGGCGGCAAGACTGGCGTGAACCTCAGTGTAGGGAAAAACCTGGTTGGAGCTTTTTACCAACCGCGAATGGTGCTGATCGATCCCCTGATGCTATTAACTCTGCCGCGACGGGAGTTCGTCTCGGGTCTCTACGAAGCTTTGAAGTATGGGGTAATCCGGAACCCTCTGTTGTTCCAGCTAATCACTCGAAAACATCAGAAGCTCCCCAGGGAAGACTCAAAGAGCCTGGAACGAATCATCGCAGAATGTGCCGCGATCAAGGCGGATATTGTTTCCCGAGATGAACGGGAGAGTGGGCTCCGAATGGTATTGAACTTTGGGCATACACTCGGGCATGCCTTGGAAGTGGCCACCAATTACAGCCGGTTTACCCATGGAGAAGCAGTCGGGCATGGGATGATCATGGCAACTCAGCTCGCTGTCAAGCTCAATAAGATTGACCCGCGGGAAGCGCAATCCATTCAGCAGGCCCTTGCCGGGGTTTGCCGGATGCCCAAAGTCCAGGACTTGGATTGCCGCCTCTTGATGAACCACATGCTCTCCGACAAAAAGATCGATAACCGGAAAATCCGCTTCGTTATTCCGCGAGGAATTGGTCGAGTGGAAATTGTCCAGGATGCGCCTGTCGACGCGGTTAGACAGATCGTCTCCGCCTACTTGCAGTCCGGCCCCTGCCTTCTCTCCTGATGCTAAGTCCCAAATCCACACTCATCCGGGAAATGTTCTCGGCCATAGCTCCTCGCTATGATCTTTTGAACCACTTCCTGTCACTGAACATTGATACACACTGGCGAAAGATGGCCGTGACACTTCTAAGGGAGAGGTTGGCAGCCGACAATCCACTCTGCCTGGATCTCTGCTGTGGAACCGGCGACCTGAGCCTGGAGATGCGACGACAGGGCATATCCACGGTGGTGGGTTGTGATTTCAGCCACTCGATGCTCGATCTGAATCGAGAAAAGACCAGAAGATCCGGTCATGACCGGAGCATTCATCTGGCGGAGGCGGATGCGTTGGACCTTCCATTTCCTTCGGCCACTTTTGATGGAGTTGCGATTGGATTCGGGCTGAGGAATTTGGACGATGCTGCTCGAGGGTTAGCTGAAATACACAGAGTGCTGAAGCCTGGAGGAATTCTTGCGGTTCTGGAATTCTCCAAACCTTCGAACCCGTGGTTTAATCGCCTATTCCAGTTTTATTTCTCCCGGGTCCTTCCCGGAATCGGGAATCGGATTTCAAAACACAACCATGCCTATGGCTACCTCCCGGCTTCAGTTCGCCTTTTTCCCTCCCAGCAGGAGCTGATGAAGATTCTCCGGGACTGCGGATTCGCGGAAAACGGTTTCTGCAATCTCACCGGAGGGATTGCTGCCGTTCATTACGGGACAAAAAGAAATTAGGCGCCCGTGAGGATCATTTCCAGGTATGAGTACTCTGGTTCCAACTGTAAATCTTCATCCGGCCGGCGATGTTGAAACTGATTCCGGTGGCATCATTGAAATCGTTCTTCAAATAGATGCACCCCATGCCATTTTGTATCTTCCCCCTGGAGTTGAACACGATACGATCATCATTGAACGTGATGGGATTTGATACCGGGCCCGTCGGATTTCCGGGCGGCCCGAGCAGGCCAGCTCCACTGAAGGACACCTGGGCCGGCAGCGTGAAAGTACCCATCAGCCTCTCGGCGGGTTCCCTGCTCCCATTCCCGTTCGCATCCTCAAAGAACTCGTAGTATCGAGCCGCCGGGTAAAATGAGAGAGTGACGAGGTTGCCCCGCGAAATCGCCGTATAACGCGCAAACTCCAGGTTGGAAGTCAGGGTTTGAGTCGCGGAGTCCAACTGGTAGGCCTGCCAGTATCGTCCGATCTGCGGCATCGTGAAGGTCAGCAGAACGATGATCACGGCCACTGCCACCAGCAATTCCAGGAGACTGAAACCGGATTTGTTTAGTCGGATCGGTTGCCACATGTTAGAAAGGAAAGGAGGGAGAATTATTGACCCCAGGAAAATATTGACAATCTACAAGATTCATTTATGATCCGCAAAGGGTTTTTTCTCCTTCCTGGCGGAATTTTCCTTGGAGCAAATCGGAATGCAGCTGGCACCCACAAACCATCCCAGGACGGCTTCCGGGTTTACTTTGATCGAGCTGTTGTTGGCGAACTTAGTGCTGATTGTGGGACTGCTCTCGATAGCAGCCCTGGCTGCTTTCTCTCTTTCCTCGCATTACACATCGAGAATAGAGGCCGCTGCTCTTCAATTTTCTCAGGAAAAGCTCGAGGAGCTCCGGTCCTTCTCCATGGACGACTCTCGCCTCTCCGGGCCGGGACGCGCGCTCGACTCCCTTGACGAGATAGATTTTGCCTCTGCCGCAGTCCCTCATTTCTCCGCTCAAAATGAACTGGTCTTAAATATCACCCGGAATACCAGAGTACTCTTCGAAACACGGTGGAATATTACCGATATCGGGAATCAGAAAGTGATTACCGTCGCCACCCGCAGCCTGGCGGGCTCGTTCTCGGGGCTGAAGCCTGTCAGCTTAAAGGTAGTCAAAGGATTTTAGAGTCTTTCTCCATGAGACCCGACAATTCTGGCTTTACCTTCCTGGAACTGCTGGTAGTCCTGGCCATTTTCGTGATCCTGCTGGGAGCCTTGTTCGTGAAAATGGAAGAAAGCCAGGAAGTCTCTGCCATTTCCAGGGATGAGAGCGAAATGTATCAGAACCTGCAGGATGCTTTAACCCTTGTCAATGCCGAGATGAAAATGGCTGGCTTTCCACCGGCAAGTTACTACGACTGGGATTATCTTCAGGCGCCCTCGACTTACAGGAACCTTGTAGCCGCAGGGTTGCTCGAAGCCGGACCACAATCGGTCAAGTTCCAAGGGGACATTAACGGCGACGGTGAGGTTGAGTACGTTCATTACTACCTGAGCGGTTCAACGCCTCCTTATAGTTTGAACAGGTTCGGTGGGAAGCTCAATCGAATTGACGGTAGTCTGCCCTCCGGGTCGCCACAAAAATTGTCAGAACAGGTTGAGAGTTTTCAGCTGAGATATTTCGACAGGTATGGGGCTGAAACCACCGTCCTCCAAAACATCCGACAGATCGAAGTGCGTCTTACTATGAGGAGCAGGCAGGTTGATCCTTTGACGCGTGTTTTCCGAAGTGCCACAAAGTCCGTCCGAATTTGTCCCTTGAATCTATGAGTCACTGCCGTCTCACCATTTTGCATTCCCCTGTTCCCAGCGTCCCTCCATGCCGGTCTGAGCAAGGGATTGCGCTGGTTATTTCTCTTCTGGCTCTGGCCTTAATGAGTTTAATTGGCTTGACTCTCGTGTTCGTGAGTACGACCGAAGTGCTCATCGAACGAAACGCGCGGGCCCAGCTATGCAACTCCTATTGGGCTGAATCAGCCTGCGAAGAGGCTCGAAATCGGATGGACGGATTTCTGAGCGACCCGACTGGGCCTCTGTCCGTCCCTGCCAAGACCGTCTACATTGTTTCCACTCCATCCATCAACCCCACCGGCGGTACTGCTATCTCCAATCCTTTCTTCGATCCTGAATTCCATACTGCGTCTGACTTCACTCTGGTGCCCTCGAACTTGAACCGGCCCGGATTCGCCTGGGTCAGAATTACTCAGAAGACTGAAAGACGGGCCCAGTACAATCTCGACGGCTCCAGCCATTACTTGAGTGCATCGAACGCGAACCTTGATACACCCGTGTTCTATGGCTATAGCACTGTCTTGAGCCAGCCCAAACTTACGCAATACGTCAATTCGGGGACTCATATGGTAGAGTGCGCGGGAACCCCCGTTTACCAACTGATGGCCCTGGTCAGAGACAAGGATGGAATCAAGTTTTCGGCCAATTCCGATATTTCCAGAATCCCGGTACCTCCACTGCGCGCTGCGTTTTACTCAAAAGGCGCTGTCTCCATCACTACTGCTGGCGTGCAAGTGAATGGGGAAGACGAGGCTGGATTGTCTCCCCCCATTGATGCGTTGGAATCTCAAGACACCATCAGCGGCGATCTGACGCATGTGAACAGAGCCCCTGTCTCTGTCCACACCGGCTCTCGTTTCTCCTATGACATGGGTCCCCTCTGCAATTTGCTGAGGCCTCCCGTTTCCCGCTCTATTGACAAGGTTGCTCCCACAGTTACCCGGTTTTCGGATGGCACTTTTACAGGGGACGGACTCAATCTGGGGAGGATCCCTCTCGAAGGAGACGATTCAGAGGCTACCTTTTGTGATGGGTCATTAACGCTTTCCAACTCGGAGGGACAGGGGATCCTATTTGTCAATGGTGACTTCACCGTTTCGGGAGCGTTTAACTTCTACGGCTTGATAATTGTCAGGGGAAGAGTCAACCTCAACGGAGATTCAGGCTCGGGTGTCGAAATCCATGGAGGGGTTTTGTCCTGTTCAGACACTGGAAACCCAACCTCAACACTCTCTGGTATTGTCCGCATCTTCTATCATGCGGCCCTTATTCAAGAACAATTCAATGCTCTCGGGTTCACACGCCTGACTTACCGCGACGCATTTTAGGGATCGACGGCCCTATCCTTACCTACTTAAGACGAAAAGATTCGGTGCCACA
>JBGOTQ010000208.1:0-13084 GCA_041476565.1 Terriglobia bacterium
CCATCGGTGCGGGGCCGCTGGGGGGAGTTTACCTTGCGGCGTGTGGTTGAATTGGCCGGTATGACGGCCTACTGTGATTTCTTTGAGCAGGAGAGCTTCAAAGCCGAGGGAGGCTTGTTGCGCCCCGATCTGATCGTCCGCCTCCCCGGCGGAAGAACCATTGTCGTGGACTCCAAAGCCCCACTGCAAGCCTACCTGGAGGCTCTGGACGCGTCTGACGAGGACACCAGACGATTGCGTCTTCAGACTCATGCTCGACAGATCCGATCCCATCTGCAGAGTCTGAGCAGCAAATCCTATTGGGAGCAATTGGAGCTGACGCCTGAGTTTGTAGTGATGTTTATTCCCGGTGAACCTTTTTATACTGCGGCTGTTGAGCAGGATCCGAAGATCTTTGAAGAAGGCGTCCTTCAAAAAGTCATTCTGGCGACTCCCGTCAGCTTGATCCCATTGATGTTGACCATCGCTTATGGCTGGAAACAAGAGCGACTGTCAGAGAATGCTCAAAAGATTAGCGAATTGGGAAAGTCGTTGTTTGATCGGCTCTGTACGCTGGGGGGTCACTTCAACGAATTGGGGTCTTCGCTGGGCAAGAGTGTGGATGCCTATAATCGAGCCGTGGGCTCATTGGAGAATCGTGTTCTCGTGGCGGCCCGCAGGTTCAAGGAACTGGGAGTATCGGCTCAGGAAGAAGCACCAGAACTCTCCCCCATCGATATGGAGCCGCGCAAGACCTTGCTGACCAAAATCGATTAAGAATCTCAGACTTGAAATGTTCTCTGGAGCCAGGAGTCTTTCAAAATGACGGTGTCGTCCCTTTCAGGTCCGGTGGAGATCAAGGAGAATTCAGTTTCAGTAATGTCGGATAGGAGTTTCAAATAGTCTCTGGCCATGATCGGAAGGTCAGCGTAATCGCGAATCCCGGCCGTATTGCTGTTCCACCCTTTCACGCTCCGGTAGATCGGAACTACTGCCTCGAGGACCTTGATTTCCGCCGGGAATTCCTTAAGCAGAGCGCCATTGTACTGGTATCCCGTGCACACCTGAATCTCCTTGAAGCCATCGAGCACATCCAGCTTGGTGAGTCCAATCGCTTGCAGGTTGTTCAACAAGGCAGAGTAATGGGTCGCCGGCCCATCGAACCAGCCGCAACGACGGGGTCGTCCCGTCGAAGCTCCATATTCTATACCTCGCTTTCGAATGGTCTCACCTTGGTCTCCGTGGATCTCAGTGGGGAAAGGGCCTCCACCCACGCGAGTGGTGTATGCTTTGGCAATGCCCATGGCTCCAGTAATAAAGGAAGGGGCCACTCCGGAACCGGTACAAGCGCCCCCGACCGAGGCGCTCGAAGAGGTCACATAAGGATAGGTACCGTGGTCAATATCCAGCAGAGTCCCTTGCGCGCCTTCGAACAACACCCGCTTCCCGGAACGAATCGCGCCATTTAAGTAGTGAGCCGTATCGGCTACATAGTCCTTCACGAGAGGCGCGAAAGCCAGAACCTCCTGATGAATCTTGTTAGGATCAAGCGGCGTGCCTTGGTAGCGTTTCTCGATAAGGCAGTTCTTTTCCTCCACATTGTGGAGAATGATTTCTTTAAGATGTTCAGCGTCAAACAAATCGATGACACGAACTCCCCGGCGCGCTGTCTTGTCTTCGTAAGCGGGACCAATCCCTCGTGAGGTGGTCCCAATTCTCTTGGCGCCTCGAGCCTGTTCGGTCGCTTGTTCCAGTGCCCTGTGGTAAGGCAGTATCAGGTGGGCCCGATTGCTGATCAACAGATTTCCCTTGACCTTCATGCCAGCCCCCTCGAGGAACTGGATCTCATCCAAGAGGGCTGCCGGGTCAATCACGACACCGGACCCAATGACACACACCTTGTCGGGATGCAGGATGCCGGACGGGATTAAGTGGAGAACGAATTTCTTCCCCGCGACCATGACGGTGTGGCCGGCATTATGGCCCCCTTGATATCGCACGACAATGTCAAACCTTTCGGTCAGAAGATCGACGACTTTTCCTTTGCCCTCGTCACCCCATTGAGCGCCGATAACCACAAGATTCGCCATAGTCTCTGTCCTCTAACCCTGACCCTCTGCCTGTTTACAGATGCTTGTCGAGAAATTTTGCAATTGCATCTTTGGTGGCAGCCCCTACAATTTGTTCTCTGACTGTCCCACCTTTGAAAAGCAAGAGAGTCGGAATCCCCTTAATGTTGTACCTGGATGAGGTAGAAATGTTCTGATCGACATTCAATTTCATGACCTTCACGCGGCCCAGGTAGTCTCTGGCGACTGCGTCTAACGTCGGAGCCAGAGCTAAGCAAGGGGCACACCACTCAGCCCAGAAATCCACCAACACAGGCAGGTTCGATTTCAGGACTTCGGAATCAAAACTGGCGTCAGTAATGTCAGCGGTATTCGCTCCCATCAACATCCTCCATCAGATTAGTGCCACCTTGGTGGAAACACGAACTGGCTACCGGTCATGAGGCTGGCCTGAGGAGATTTCTGCGCGAGGCCTCAGTCTCTTCCAAATCAAACTCCGGGGGGTTGGATCAGCCGCGCCCAAGTGGGTCAACGTTGTGTGTCTGTCTGCGGTTGGCACACACAGTAGGGAAGATGACGCTCCCGAGCAAACGGCTCTTGCCTAAGGTTCAAGTCGCAATCAATGACTGGTATAACGCCAGGTATTTTTCTGCCGACCGGGTCCAGGAAAAATCACACCCCATACATCGTTTCATCAGACTCAGCCAGGCCTGCTGATTGCTGTAAACTCTAGCAGCCCGCCGTACCGCTTCTAGCAAGTCCTCCGGTACATACCGGGTGAATTTAAATCCGTTCCCCCCGGAGGGTTCCTCATACTCGGTGATGGTATCGTCCAGTCCGCCAGTCGCCCGGACGATCGGCACCGTCCCATACTTTAAGGAGTAGATCTGATTGAGACCGCAGGGTTCGAAGCGTGAGGGCATCAGAAACATGTCTGCCCCGGCCTCAATCTTGTGTGCCAGCCGGTCATCATACACAATCTTGACACCGACGTAGAGAGGGTATTTTTGATGAAGCTCTAATAAATAACGGCAGTATCGTTCTTCCCCGGTGCCCAAAATGACCATCGAGAGTCCATCCGCGACAATAGTGTCGGCGGTCAAGGTTAGAAGGTCAAATCCCTTTTGGTCCGCCAAGCGAGAAATCATTCCGATCAAAGGGCGGGCTGAAGAATCTTCAATGCCAAATTCCCGGAGGACGTCCCGCTTGCAGAGCCTCTTGCCTTCAAGATTCTCAGCTGAGTAATTGGCTGCGATCCGCGTATCGGTCAGCGGATCCCACATCGAATAATCCACTCCATTCATGATCCCTACCAGGTCGCGAGACCTCTTTCGCAGAACCCCTTCGAGGCCGAACCCGAATTCCGGTGTCTGGATTTCTTGACTGTACTTCTGGCTTACGGTCGTGAGCTTGTCGGCAAACACAATTCCAGCTTTGAGAAAGTTCACGTTCCCATAGAACTCCAACTGGTCGGTATTGAAGAGGGAATCCGGCAACGATACAGCCGACATTACAGCTCGCGGGAAAATTCCCTGGAAAGCCTGGTTGTGAATAGTCAACAGCGTCCTTGTCCGGGCAAAGAAGGGGTCCTGCGAGTAGTGGAGCTTCAGATAGACGGGGAGCAGTGCGGTCTGCCAATCGTTGCAGTGAATGATCTCCGGCGCCCTGGTAGCCCGCTTGGCCAATTCGATTGCCGCCCAGCATAGGAAAGCAAACCGTTCTGCGTTGTCAGGATAATCCTGGTTCGACACTCGATATAAGGCTTCCCGGTCATAGTACGGTGGGTAGTCCAGCAGGAAGTAGTGGACATCGCCACCACTTTCAGGCTCACTAACCGATCCGAATTTAAAGGAGCGCCCCATGGGAACCGTGAGGCTCGGAATAATCACTTTGCCTTCCAGGTTGCCTCGATATCTGGGGAGAACGATTGCGACTTCGTGTCCCAGCTTTTTCAGGGATTTGGGAAGTGATCCCACCACATCCCCCAGTCCCCCGGTTTTTGAGAAGGGAACCGCTTCCGAAGAAACGTACATGATACGCATCGGATCTTCCTCCCAATGAGAGAGTCTGATAATCTCAGGGGGTTTGGAGAAAGAGGGGAGGTCCCATAACAGGAGGATGGCCTCCGCCCTTCTCAAATCCTCTTCTCGCGCTGGAAACAGCCTGGTGGAGGCCAGTCTGGCGCCTCGGGATCCGGTTCTATCCCAGAAACGTCATTCCAGTGCTGTCCTGCGAGCTAAAGTATAGTAATTGCACTAATGATGCAACAAAAACACATCCGCCCGATCAAGAGCCTGGGACAACACTTCCTGCACGATCCCCGCCTGATCCGGCAAATCATTCAGAGCTTGAAATTAGTCCCTGACGATGTAGTTTTAGAGATCGGGTTTGGAACGGGGGCTTTGACAAGAGAGATTGTGGGAAAAGTCCGAGACTACATTGGAGTTGAGATTGACAAGGGACTCCATGGAGAGATCTCGGCACTTGCAGGTCCACACGCTCTTTTCCTTAACCAGGACATCCTGAGTCTGGACCTGGCACTATTGTGGCAAAAGTACTCTGTATCTGGCGGGAGATTCAAAGTAGTTGGAAATCTGCCGTATTACATTTCCTCGCCAATTCTCCAGTATCTCGCGCACTACTCGTCATGGTTGAGCCTGGCAGTCGTCATGCTTCAGTCTGAGGTGGCTGACAGACTCACGGCCTCCCCCGGTACTAAATCTTACGGCGTGCTGACCCTGCTTGTTCAATACTACTTTCGGGTGAAAGAACTGTTCGCTGTCTCCCCACGCGCTTTCAGCCCTGCACCTCAAGTCTATTCCAAGGTCCTGGAGCTTAGCCCATTGAAGTCCAAGGTATTTAATTCAGAGGAGGAAACAGACTTTTTTCAATTTGCCAAACAAGCCTTTTCTCACAGACGGAAGACTCTCCTGAACTGTTTGAAAGGATACCGGGATTACAGTCCTCCACAGATAGAAAAACATTTGGTGGTTCTAAAATTTCCAGCCAACATTCGGGCAGAAGCCTTGGCACTCGCGGATTTGATTGCCCTCTACCAGAATATGAGGAGACAGGAGGTTCCGTAACGGGCGCAATCAATAGTGGCGGACAAGAAGGGTGGAAGACGTCCTGAAAGGACGAGAGAGATTAGCCTGGGGTTGAGCGGCGACGACGTTCGCCGCGATACCCCTGGTAGCGGATTCACAACGGGTCAGCACCCTGGCGGGGTGTGGGAATCTTCTGGCACCCTTCCAGGGTGCCCGCCTATTGAGGTCCTAATTCCAGGGGCTGCACGCACTGGCGCGGGGGACCGCTGTCCCCGCCCATGGCTAATTTCTGTCTGAAGGCTTCTCGAGCTTTCAGCTTCGGGACGTGCCGTCGTCAGAATCCATCCTTTTCGCCACTTTTGATTGCACCCTTCCGTAACCGGCATCAACTAGGCAGGGTCCATTTGTGCTAGTATTGAGCCACGATTTTATGGAAGAGATTGAGGTCCCCCATTGAGTTCTGCAAAGTTTATTGAAGCCATTCCCATGGGAGGGTTGGGCGAGTTCGGAATGAACATGATGGTCCTGCGTTGCGAGGATCAGATGCTCATCATCGACTCAGGACAGATGTTTCCCGACGAGGAGTTACTGGGAATTGACACGATTGTGCCTGAAACCGCGTTCCTGGAAGAAAATGCTGGACGAATTCAAGGCATTATCCTGACTCACGGCCACGAAGATCACATCGGGGCCCTTCCTTATATTCTCCCGCCCCTTCTGCATGTTCCCATCTACGGCACCCGGTTTACCCTGGGCCTCGTGTCCGCCAAATTGGAGGAACATGGTCTGCTGAAAGAAGCCAAGCTGAGGACGGTAGTGCCGCGGCAGATCGAACAGCTTGGTGTTTTCAAAGTGGAATTTATCCACGTCACTCACAGTATTGTCGATGCGGTCATGCTGGCTATCACAACCCCTGTGGGAACGATCCTTTATACGGGGGATTTCAAAGTTGACTTGTCTCCTACGATTGGCGAGACCATCGACCTGCCCACCATCGCGGAATACGGCAAGCGAGGGGTTTTAGCTCTCTTTTCTGACAGCACGAACAGCGACCGGCTTGGTACCACCCCTTCTGAGACGGCGGTGATCGAGCGGATGGATGAACTCTTTCATCAGGCTCGAAAGAAGGTGATTGTCTCTTGTTTCTCCTCGTCGATTCACCGGATTCAGATCATATTCGACCTCTCCAACAAGTACGGCCGCAAAGTTGTCCTGGCCGGGCGCGGGATGCTGGCCAATGTGAAGATTGCCAATGACTTGGGTTATCTGAGAATCCCCGATGGGGTCTTGATTCGCCCGCAGGATGCAAGAAAGGTTCCCCCACACGAAGTGACCTTGCTGATGACGGGCAGCCAGGGGGAACCGATGGCAGCCTTGCCGAGGCTGGCCCTGGACAATTTCAAGAACATTGAAGTCGAGGCCGGAGACATCGTGGTGCTCTCAGCGCGGAAGATCCCGGGAAATGAAAAACGGATCGGACGCATGACCAACCACCTCTATAAACGGGGGGCTCACGTCTACGGCGAGGATGGTTCACGGCCTCCGGTGCATGTTTCCGGCCATGCCAGTGCCGAAGAGCTCAAGCTAATGCTCAGTCTGGCGCGTCCCCGGTACTTTGTGCCGATTCACGGCGAGTATCGCCAGTTGTATCGCCACGCGGAACTGGCGCGGGAGGTGCTGGCTGAGAACACCGAGATATTGATTGCTGAAACGGGTGACCGGATCCAACTCAGCCCGGAAGAGGCCGTGATTGCTGGCAAGGTGCCAGTTGGGCGGGTTTTTATCGACGAAGGCAGTCTGGATGAAGTCGAAGAGGTAGTAGTGCGGGATCGGCGTCATCTTTCCGAAGACGGCATCGTTCTCCCGGTCCTGGCCATCAATAAGGTGACCGGGAAATTGGAGACCCCTCCTGAGATCATCACTCGGGGATTCATGTCGGTAGAAGAGGAAGACTCGTTAATCGATGATGCCAGGAATCGAGTGATCGCGACGCTGGAGGAGTCCTCCGTGGAGGAGAGAACCGACTGGGCGGTCATCAAAGAGAAAATTAGAACAGACCTTCGGCGGTTCCTCTACAAGGAAACAGCCAAACGTCCCCTGGTGATGCCAGTGATCTTGGAGATATAGTCTAAGGTCCAAAGTCCAAGGTTCATAGTCTAAAGTGCTACATCCAAAGTCGGAGGTCTAAAGGGCCGGGAGGGCGCTGAATACGAACCCTAAAGAGATAAGCCGGCAAGACGAAAGGCCGATGTGACAACAGTTGAAACCTTCGAGAACCTCGAAGCCTGGAAAAAGGCGAGAGACCTCACCCAATCGATTTATGATATCTGTTCGAGGGGGGAGTTCAGCAGGGACTACGGGCTTAAAGATCAGATATGTCGTGCTGCTGTCTTGGTGATGTCCAACATTGCGGAGGGATTTGAACGGGGAGGGGACAAGGAGTTCTTTCAGTTTCTAGCTCAGGCCAAAGGCTCATGCGGGGAGATTCGTTCACAGTTGTATGTCGCCAGAGATCAGCACTGTATTTCGCATGAACAATTCGATTGCCTTGTTGATCACTCAATGGAGATCAGTAGGTTGATTTTCGGCCTGATCCATTACCTGAAAAAGTCTAATATGCGAGGCAACAAGTATCGGTAAGATCCATTGCAAACGGAACACATTAATGAGCACTTGCTCCTGGCTATGCACTATTGGATTTGAGGTCCTCGAGTCTGCACCTTGGACTTTGGACCCTGGACATTAGACTTTAGGCATTTATCATGACCATCACTCAAGCTCTTGTGTTGGGGGCTATCCAGGGCGTTACCGAGTTTCTTCCGATTAGCAGCACGGCTCATTTGATCCTGGTCCCCTGGTTCCTCGGATGGCCAGACCAGGGACTTACATTCGACGTGATCCTCCATGCAGGAACATTGATGGCTATTCTTTCGTTTTTTTGGAGAGACTGGCTGGCGATGCTAGTAGGGCTGGCAGGCGGCAATCCCCGCAAAGGTAAGTCTTCTCAACCGAATGCCTGGCTGCTGTTCCTGTTGATTTGCGGGACCATCCCTGCCGGGCTGGCCGGTTATCTCGCCGAACATGTGGTGGAGACGAAACTGCGAAACCCGCTTGTCCTTTCGTTTAGTCTGATCGCTGTGGCCTTGTTACTGTGGATGGCAGAGCGGGTTTCCCGAAAAGAGAGAGAATTGGGGGAGATTTCGTTGGCTGATGCGTTGACGGTAGGTACAGCCCAGGCCCTCGCGTTGGTTCCCGGTACCTCCCGCTCGGGAATCACAATCACAGCCGGGTTGTTTCGTGGGATGACACGAGAAGCTGCCGCACGGTTTTCGTTCCTGTTATCGGCCCCCATCACGGCCGGGGCCGCTCTCAAGAAGCTGCTGGAACTTCGCCAGACGGGAGTTGCCGACGCTGAACGGCTTCCCCTGTTTCTTGGTTTTCTGGCTTCGGCAGCCGTGGGATATCTAACGATCAAATATTTCCTGAGATTCCTGCAGCATAATACGCTGTATCTGTTTATCGGCTATCGAATGATTCTGGGTGTAATTATCCTTGTATTGATCTGGTTTGCCGGTTTGCGAGCATGAACCTTCAAATCCCGACCAGGCATTCCCGTCTCAACGAAGCGATTGGGGTCGTTCTGTTGATGCTGTCTCTACTCCTTTTGCTTAGTTTGGTTTCCTATCATCCGACCGATCCGTCCTGGAATGTTTCCCGCAACACCCACAATGGCGAGATGCCTCATAATTTCATTGGCAAATTCGGAGCCACACTGGCCGACCTGATGCTCCAGCTCTTGGGTTATCCAGCCTTCCTCTTGCCCCTCTTCTTTACCGTCTTTGGATGGAGATGGATGCGCTCGAGGGAGATTCATTATCCGTGGGTCAAGGGGACCGGACTGGTCTTTTTGACTGTCTCCAGTTGCGCTCTCCTGGGCCTGATATTTACCGATTACCTGCAATGGGGCTGGTCGGTAAAAGCCGGAGGATTGGTAGGAGACCTGGCTGCTGAATGGCTGAGAACCCGTTTCAATCTCCCCGGATCGCTGGTCATAGTTCTTACGGTGATCCTGATCAGTCTATTCGTCTCGACTAAGTTCTCGCTGAGTGCCTCCCTGGACTGGCTATCTCGGAGATTTTCTTTCATCGAGAGTTTGAAAACCCGGTGGACCGATTGGCGGCGGGCGCGGGAAAAAACCCGGGAGCGAATCCACCTGGAAAAGAAATTAAGAACCGAATCCGGGGGCGTCGCCCAGCCTCAATCAGTCATTGCCCAGAACATATCGGATGTGAAGGAACGCGGCGCCGAGTCGGCGAAGAGGCTCCCCAAGGAGCCTTCTCCGCGTGAAATGGACTTTGCCGAACCGGCTCCTCGTGTCATGGAGAGAAAGCCGACAGCCGAGAAGGCACACGGGATTGCCACAGCCGTCAACGATTTTCGGCTTCCAGGCGTCGATATGCTGCGACCCCCTACCTCCCAACGTCCGGTTGATGAGAACGAATTGTTGCAGCGGGCCGCCCAAATTGTTGAGAAATGCAAGGAGTTTGACGTTCACGGGCAGGTTCATCACATCCATCCCGGGCCGGTTGTCACCACCTACGAGTTCAAACCCGAGGCGGGTGTCAAATACAGTAGAATTACCAACCTGGTCGACGACTTGTGCCTGGCTTTAAAGGCCGAGTCGGTTCGAATCGACCGGCTGCCTGGGAAATCCACGGTGGGAATCGAAGTGCCGAATTCTTATCGAGAAACGATCCTCTTACAGGAAATCATTCGTTCAGTCGAGTTTCAAAATTCCACTTCCAAGCTTTCGATTGCCTTGGGGAAAGACATTGTGGGAAAGATCGCGGTGACAGACCTGGCTAAAATGCCTCATTTGCTGATTGCCGGCCAAACTGGATCCGGCAAGAGCGTTGCTGTTAACTCGATGATCATTTCCATCCTCTATAAGGCTTCACCGGATGAGGTAAAATTCATCCTGGTCGATCCCAAGCGGTTGGAACTTGGACTTTACGAAGACATCCCCCACCTACTGACTCCCGTCGTCACCGAACCCAAGCGCGCGTCCAACGCACTGAAATGGGCCACGACTGAAATGGAGAACCGCTATAAAATCCTGGCCACTGTGGGCGTCCGGAACATTGACCAATACAACACGTTGCTGAAGAAGCCACGGAATCTGGAACTTTTCCCTGAAGATCAAAACGCGGAACGTAAGCCCCTGCCTTTCATCGTTATTGTTATTGATGAATTGGCGGACTTGATGATGGTGGCCTCCAAGGACGTCGAAGACTCCATTATGCGCCTGGCCCAAATGGCCCGGGCGGTAGGAATCCACCTGATTGTGGCTACCCAGCGTCCTTCGGTCGATGTCATCACCGGTGTCATCAAGGCCAACTTCCCTTCCCGAATATCGTTCCGGGTGGCCCAGAAAGTGGACTCCAGGACAATTCTCGATCAGATGGGCGCTCAGCAGCTTCTGGGTAAGGGTGACATGCTCTTTATTCCACCCGGCTCATCCAAGCTGGTGCGAGTCCATGCACCTTTTGTGAGCGAAGAGGAAATCGTTCAGATCGTCAATCACCTCAAGATCCAAGGCAAGCCGGTCTACAACGGGTCTGTGTTGGAAGATTCCGGAGAGAAGGGCGAAGTCAGCGAAGTGGATCAGGAAGTTGATGAGCTTTACGAAGGAGCAGTGCGGATTGTAGTTGAGATGGGGAAAGCCTCTACCTCTACGCTTCAGCGCCGGCTGCGCCTCGGCTATGGGCGGGCAGCCCGGCTGATCGATATGATGGAACGGGACGGCATCGTGGGACCGGCTGACGGCAGTAAGCCTCGCGAGGTCCTGAAGAAAAAGGACTATTTTCGTGAAATGGACGAGGAAAGGCGGGAGTAATCAAGAGTCCAAGGTCCTAAGTCCAAAGTTTAAAGTCTTTAGTGCAAAGTCGAAGTTCACAATAAAGTTCTCTCGTCACTTCCTCGGCTTCTTGCCAAGCTTCGAGATCTTCGGAGGATTGAATACGGGGCAAGCTGACACCTCCATCTACAGTTCCCACCAGCTGCTATTCGCATTCGGCTGTCAGGTTCCTGGGATCCCCCGATGATCTCTGAGTTCCTTCTTGCCTCTTTAGACCTGGGACGTTGGGCTTTGGACCTTGGACTTTGGAACTCAGACTTTGGGCTCACCTTCTCCGGTCAATGAATCATCCATCCAATTCAGATACTCCTCCGATCCTTCAACAATCGGCAGGGCAATGATCTCCGGCACGCTGTAGGAGTGTAGCCGTTGGACCTCTTTTCTTAACTCTTCAAATCTTGGCCGAGACGTCTTGATGATCAACAGAACTTCCTCATCCCGGGTCACCTTACCTTCCCACCAGTAGAAGGAAATGACCCCCGGAGTGATATTGACGCACGCAGCCAGGCGCATTTCCACCAAGCTCCTGGCCAATTGGTCAGCCTCTTCCCGTTTGCCACAGGTCACAAGAACGACAATCTTGTCAGTCATTAGGCTTTGCCTTGAGAATTCTATTTGAGAGCGCCCAGTTTTTGGCTACACTGAAATCTCCACTCGCGCAGGACCCGAGGTCCGATCTCTAGAAATGTGTAGCGATTCAGAATAGCGAAATCGTCTTGTTCTGGCAAAAAAAACTCGCCGATGAATTCTAAAGCTCGAAAGCCTTTTTTCAAACGGTTAGTGATCCTAATGGTGAGTTGCATCTTTGTAGCCTACGGGATCTATGGGGGAAGAGAGTACCTTCGGCTGAAGGAAATGGAACTCCAGAACAAGAAACTCCGTCAGGAAATCGAACAGGTGAAGGATGAGAACCTGCAAATGATGCGCGAAATCAAGGCCCTGAAGACTGACCCCAAGACTATCGAAAAGATCGCCCGTGAAGAACTTGGAATGGTGAGACCGGGAGAAATCAAAATTACCACTGCCAAGCCGGAATCAAAGCCGCCCAAAGGTTCTCCTCCAGGGCCAGAATCCGACCCCAATCCATCCCGCTGAAGCCATAGCCAAATCCCAACTCAATCACCCTTAGTCGCCAACTCCAAGCGTTGGTCTTGCTCCCCAGTCCGAAGGTAATTCTAAAAAGGGAGGGACCTTACTGTCGTTGATTTTTCGTAATTCACAATTCAGCTCTCCGAACTGATTGTTGAGCTGCACGATCCAGAGCCCATTCCATCCTTCATCTTTCATTCTTAATACCTTCCTTGATTATTTGCCTTGACTCTTTCTCGAGACCCTCCCTATAATTTGGGCAGATGGCGCGGGGTGGAGCAGCCTGGTAGCTCGTTGGGCTCATAACCCAAAGGTCGCGGGTTCAAATCCCGCCCCCGCAACCAATCTTCCAGCCTTCCCGCTCACCTCTAATCCTTTACTGACACTCACCTTACGCCTTAATTCGCTCTTGTCTTCACGCCCTCCTCAGAATCGCCATTTTCGTCCTTTTCTAACAGTCTTCTAACAAACGGCCCTTTTCGGCCTTCGAACATCCGTTTCTCAAGCTTCTTCGATGCTTCAGCCTTGGCTTGCGGAAACAGATGACCGTAGGTGTCAAAGGTGATCTGAATGCTCGAATGCCCTAACTGGTCACTAACGTACTTCGGGCTCTCCCCTTGGGCGATGAGCATTGAAGCAAAAAAGTGACGCAGGTCATGGAATCGGATATCAGGCAACCCAGCTTTCACCCGGATTGGATCGAAGATATGGTCGTCGAAATAGTCCGGGTCAATAAAGTGTCCGTCTGCGTCTGCAAAGATCAGCCCCTCGCCGGCCACTGACACCTGTTTCAAGCTTGAGAGCAACTGTAACACATTTGCCGCCAGACCGACTCGTCGGTTGGATTTCTTTGATTTGGTCGGCCCGATTTTCCACACCCACTTATGGACTCCGTCTGCTGCGGGAAATCGAGCGACCGACTTGTTCACTGCCAGTTCACTCTGAAACCAATCAATATCTTCAAAGCGGAGTGCTAGAATCTC
>JBGOTQ010000209.1:0-13068 GCA_041476565.1 Terriglobia bacterium
AGAGGCGGACCCGGTAGCGTTCGACCATGGCTCCCAGTTGGGCCAGAAAGCGCTCTCGATCACCATCGTCCCGGAAAATGTCCCGACGCTCGTTACCCCGAGCCGTGACATGATACCAGGCTCCCGGCACATAGATCCTCAAAGGTCGAGCCATAGTGCCCCCCTTCTCTCCGTCCCACCCCAATCATGTCGCCGCCATCAGCTTAGGAAATAGGAATGCCTGTTGTCAACGGAATAATGAATAATGAGATGTGACCCCAACTTCCCTTGCCTGTTGTGTCGGCGATCATCCGAAACTGTACTTTTTGGACTTTGCCGGTATGAAAATTCAACATCATCGCCAAAGGCGTATTGCGAGCCAATTACGGCCGATGCACGCATTCAATTGATGTCTCCGGAACCCAGATTCCACGGCGCCGGCATTTGTTCAGGAAACCACGCTTTTTTATGATCGCCAACACCTGTTGGTTCGCCAATCCGATGCATTTCGTCAGCATTGACCTTAAGGAGTGCCCGTTTTAGAGCTAACAAAGGTCATTTAAGCCTCAAAAAGGGTATCGAAATCGCCCGTGTTCACCGTCCCGTGCGGATCTTGCTTGGTCCGACCTCGATTCCCCCGATTCCCACGAAGACGTCAACCAAGTCCCCTCTGTCCGCTCCAGTCCCCTAATTCTTGGACGATCATAATCAATTCCTTTTCATCAAAATACTCAAATACTAAGGACAGGCACCCATTCCATTCCTCGGCACCCATTCCTCGCTGCGGTTGCTGATTCTGTAGCTGCATCACCACCATCATGAGCAGAATCTTCATGCCTGCACGATGTATCCCCAGAACTCAAAAATCCAATGAAATCAGTCAGGACGGAGTTTTCGCGGACCACGGGGCGAGTTTCTTCTCCGTTGAGCAGTTACCTGCAAACGCCCGCCCTACTTGAAGTAATGTCCCGCTGCGGACAGTCCGGCGGCTACCGTGAAGATCGACATAACAACGAGCATAACCGCCAAGACAAAGCGACTTATCCCCTTCAAGGCAGGAGGGAGAGCCTCTGACTTGAAAGGTGGGATAGGGATGGTGGCCACGATTGTCGCCGTTACTGCCAGACCCGTTAACAACCACCAGTAAAGCTGCGCCTTGGGGTAGGCCTCCTTTAGTCGCCACGCTTCTGAAGGGAGGCCATAATAGGCACTGTAGACAGCGCTCCACCCGGCGTACTTCAGGAGTGCTAGCGAGGCTCCAAGGACCAAGGGTAAAAGGATTATCCAGTACCAGGATCGGTTTATTGAGTTAGAATTGGCTGTTTTCATTCCATGTTTCCTTGAGCGGGCCTGCAGGCTCCTGGGTTCTTTTGGCACAAGAGAACGGTCCGCAGAACAACAGGCGAGTTCGATGTCTTCTTCGGCATTCCAATCACCTCATTCGCAGTATGTTCCTGTCGAGAATGCTGGGGTCTTGACATTTGGTAATCAGCCGACGCAGAGCTCCAGCGGTACTAGCATGGTCCATAAGGGTTGCTCATCAGCACATACGCATGGAGACGCAGACGGTGGTGCTCCACCCAGCTCACCAGCAAGCCTAGAAACTTCAGGCGGTCCTCATCATTTCGCCAAATATCCTGTTGCACATTGCCCCGGACCGTCAGATGGTACCAACTGCCCGCTCGGTCGATTCGCAGTGGCTGGGCCATGACAGACAAGATACTTCAACGACCGCACGAGCGTCAGTCTCTTTGCATAATGACAAGACCTTATTTCTTCTAAAAACCTGACCCTATTTTTGCTCTGGGCGTTGGGCTGCTCAACTTGGGCACTCACCGCACTTGAAGGTCCACCATTACCACAAAATCCCAACCAATTCCCCAAGGGTTGGCCCAGCGTGGTGCCTGTCCTTAGTATTTAAGTATTTTTCCTGAGCAGTTCAACGACCATGTCGAGCATGGCTGGGTTTTGACGAAGTTTGGCCTCAAAGCAGGGTTGGCAAGAGTAATGGCCCCCGAAGAGACTCCCAAAAAACGGGCCACTTCCATTCCCGCATAGAACATCCGCCGCGCGGCCACATGCACCTACCGTTCCCTCACCTCGGACTGTCCAAATACTCAAATACTAAGGACAGGCACTCATAGACTTAGAGCATTTCTCAATTGTCGACCTTGCTAAATTGCCCTCTGACATGATTCGAATTCGCCCGGCTAGGCATTGCGTCGCCAACTCTCGATAACATTTCTGATAGTTCTTCGGTTCGCAAGCCACAGAAGAATCGTCAACAATGCAATAGCACTGAACTGCCCCACCACAAGGCCCCACCTGGCCTTTGTGTAAAGACAAGGAGGATCCCAACGTTGCTGCCCCACGCTAAGCAACCAGAGGCCTGCTCCCTGTACGTCTCCACGAAGGAGACTATCTGCCAGATAAAAGGCGACAATAAGCCAAAACAGCACCGTTAACCCGAATGCAGCCAATAGAACCGCTCGTAGCAGAAAACGTAATAATTCCCACTTATCGTTCTCATGTGTTTCGTTCATTTCTGTGTCGGTCTGATGGCGTCTTGGAAATCTCTCGCGCCTTGGTTAAATGGAGTTACCCATGGATAGGTTCCCCCGTTGGGATTGTACTCACCGCCAGAATACCCGAAGTTCCCCAGGTGCCATCGGCTTGTGCCGTTAAGGATGTCAGCGGTGGTGTTTGCACCCGCAGCCAAGACAGCAGCGGAAAACCAGCCTAAGCCGCCAAAATGGCTACCCAACAAGTGAAGAGATGCGTTCATCAGACCCCTTGTGTCACCCGTGAAGTGATGCGCCATCTCATGGGACAGAGTATCGTCTTCAGCCATGTTAATATTGATGGCCGTCAGAGCATAGCCCCCACTCATCCACGATACGCCGGAATCTGTGGTGAGTGACGAGTCGCCCACGATGACATTTAAGGCGCCCGGAACCACCCCACCTAAGTTCCCTCTGTCCGACTCGTCCGCTTCGGTTCGCGACACTTCAAAATGGACTTTCGCATCCCCATACTCGTCCTTAGCATCTTGTAATAGGTGTTTCTCAAACTTTGCCTTCTGCTTGTCTTTCAACCCTTCCCCACCATTCGCATTCTTGTCATAGATAACATTCACCTTGATCGTAAAGCAGTAGGGGTCCTTATTGCAGTGTTCGGCGTTCATTTCAACCATCCCAGTGGGATCGACGTATTTCAATGGGTTGTTACGGACGTAGGCGTAGCGATTCCACGTCTGCGGGTCGGAGGTACTGGCACTCGCCATCAGCGGATCGGGGGACATAAACCGTCCCATCGATGAAGCGTGATAGCGTTTTAGGAAATTGTCTAGTCCCGACTCGCTATCCCGTTCTTTGCCTGTGAACTTCTGCGGAACGGGATCAGAAACTCCGTAGCCAGCTATGGCAGAACGGTTCCCGTAGCTGACGTAGGTTCCCTGATTCCAACCGATCTCTTCTCCGTAGGGAAGATAATCGTGGCGAACTTTGACGTTCGCGTCTCGATCCGTGATCAACCGCGGACTGCCCAGGTGGTCTGACGTCAAAAAGCTTGTTCCCGATCCTGGTTGGGTTCCGTTGTACTCCGCAGCCAGCTGACCCATTGCATTGTATACATAAATCGTCCCATCGCTCTTGCGCACCCGGCGGCCGTCACCATCGTACTGGTAAGTCGTGGCAGCCACTCCGGAGACATGCGGATCGAACTGCACCTGACGGTTCTCTGCATCATAACTGAAGGTGCGTCCCACCTTGTCCGTAACAAGATTCCCAGAGTTATCATAGACGCTGGGGCTGACCATCCGGTTAGTCGAAGCGCTAAATTCTGACTGGGACTGAGGAGTCAGGTTGATGTTTGGTTTGTAACCACTGGCCACCCAACGGTTGCCATATGGATCCATTCCGTAAACAATGGCAGGCCAAGCCGAACCAGCGACCGGAGTTTCACTGGCATTTGTCAGCCGATTCATGGGGTCGTTGTAGACGTAGGACTGTGTCAGGTCGAGAGCAGGGGCTGGCGCCACGGCTGCAACCCGAATCCGTTGCCACAGTATATTGCCGTTGTTGCTGGTCAATTGATTAAGACAGCCCGTATCCGTACCTGAATAACACAAGTCCAACAACAATTTGTCGGCGACACTCGCTGAAGGAACAATCAGACTGTCCAAACCAGTCTGCTGCGTCTGGCCCAATCCAATCTGGACGGGCTGCAAACGACTGTTAAAGTGGGTGTCTTCCCACAGACTATTACCCAAGTTCATATGCATCTGCAATTGCATTATAGCTCTGCACGGCGCATAGGTGAAAGAAGACGCATAGGTTTTGTCGATCTCGAGCGTCTTCTGGCCCGTCACCCCATTGATCTGTCCTGCCAAGTCATTGCAGGCGGTAATTACACGCGGCGAGGGAGGACTTGTCATTGAATTGCAATTGGATACACATCGCTAAGTTCACAAAATAGGTAAGGAAATCGCAGACATCAAACGTCGATGAATGCGCCTCCCGGCCAATTTGGTTAACAATTGACGGGTCGACGCAAAGTCTGCCTCTTGACAGAGCGTGAAAGTCGATCGAGAATTCCACGTTCATTCGTTAGTCCGCTGACGACTGGATAAGGACCATTCCTGGCTGGCGCCCTTTTTAAATTCCAAGGATTCGATGAAGATTCAAATCGGGAGGACCTGTTTCATTCTATGGAGTGGGCTTTGTATAATGTGGCAGAGTCAGGCTCAGGCCAGTTCTTTGAAGCTTTACGAGTATTCCCTGCCGCGAATGGGTACCACCTTTCGAATTCTGCTCTATGCCCCGAATGCCACCATAGCCTCCGAAGCCTCTTCCGAAGCCTTTGACCGGGTCGAACAACTGGAGCAAATCTTCAGCGACTACCGTGAAGATAGTGAATTAATACAAGCTTGCCGTAAGGCTTCCCAATCTCCCCAGACACTCGGTCCCGATCTGTACCTTATCCTTGAGAAGTCACTATATTTTTCGGCACTTTCGGATGGCGCCTTCGATGTGACAATTGGTCCCGTCGTTAAATTATGGCGGGAAGCTGGGCGCCGGCAACGTTTGCCCGAAGCGGAGCCATTGTCAAAGGCAAGGCTGGCTGTTGGATACCGCAATGTCGTTTTGGATCCCGACACACGTACTCTCTTTCTGAAAAGAGACGATATGATTTTGGATCTGGGGGCTATCGCGAAAGGATATGCTGCTGACCAGGCCCGTGCGGTACTGCAGAAGTATGGCATCCATAGCGCCCTGGTCGCCGCAGGAGGAGACTTGTCGATTGGGGACTCTCCGCCGGGGGCTGCAGGATGGGATGTGGAGATTCGAAGTTGGACGTCGGGATCCGAGACGGAGAGCCAGACGCTTCAGCTGCGCAATTGCAGCACTTCCACGTCGGGGGACAAGTTCCAGTTCCTTGAAGCCAAAGGGAAGCGTTATTCCCATATTATTGACCCCAAAACGGCCCTGGGGTTGACAGATTCCGCCAGCACAACCGTGATTGCACCCGATGGAACCACCGCAGATGCCCTGGCGACCACGCTGAGTATTCTTCCGGTCTCCAGAGGACTATCATTGGCAGATTCTCTGGAGAAGGTCTCCGCGTTTTTGGTTCGGCGCCATGGCACAGAGTTCCAAACGTTTTCCTCTCGGAGATTTCCGGCTTTTTCCAGTAAGAGCACGCTTCACGCCGGCTGGGTGCCTCATAACGCAGGATCACCTTAAGATAAATAAGGAGCTGGAATTCATTCGTGTTTCAGAAAGTCTCAAAAATCATACGTTCTCTCTCCAAGAGGAAAGGGCTGATCATCTTCGGAGCCGGATTTGTATGTGCAATCCTGCTGGCCCTGGCGGGCCACACCGGCCTGGAAGTCACCTCCACCGACAAGTTCTGCGACAGTACCTGCCATGTCCATCCCCATGCCACGCAGTCCTGGATCAAGTCTACTCATTACTCCAACAAAAGCGGAGTCGTTACCCATTGCATTGACTGTCATCTCCCTGCGAGTGGAGCAGAGTATTACACCGAGAAAGCTCGTCTGGGATTTAAGGATATCTATGGCAAGCTGTTTAAGAATGTTGCCAAGATCGATTGGCAGGCCAAGCGCAGTCTGGATGAAGCCAAGTCCTTTAGCTACGATTCCGCTTGTGTGAAATGCCATGCTAACCTCTTTACAACGGGCCTTTCTAAGAAAGGGGTCGACGCTCACCTTCACTACCAGCGTACCCGCGACAGGATGCTCTGCATCAACTGTCATTTGTATGTGGGCCATTTCAGTGAGAAGAAGGCGGAAGAAGTCTTGGAAGTCGAGGCCGATGAATTGAAGGGTTTCCTGGCAGAAGTGGAAGGGTTCAAGAATTACGCTGAAAAAATCCCCGGCACGAATTTCAAGTTTGCCATGGTGGCGATCCCGGGCGGGACGTTCCTGATGGGAAGCCCCGACGGAGAACACTACCGAAAACCCGACGAAGGACCAGTGCACAAGGTCCAATTGAGCCCATTCTGGATGGGTCGGACTGAAGTCAGCTGGAGAGATTACGAAGTCTTCCTGACCCAGAGAGGCACGAAGGGTAAACAAGACGAGAATGTGCGGGGACCCGCAGCCGTCACCGGGCCGACCCCGCCCTATGGTTCCCCCGATCAGGGCTGGGGGCGAGGATCCCGGCCCGCCATCACCATGACCCACCATGCTGCTGTGATTTTCTGCGAATGGCTCTCTTCCGTCACAGGAAAGAAATACAGGCTTCCCACCGAGGCCGAATGGGAATATGCTTGTCGCGCAGGAACCGGTAGCCCCTATTTCTTTGCTGGGGACCCAGCGCGGTTTACAGCCCGGTCCTGGATCAACAGAATCCTGGGTGTTCGAACCTCCCCGATCGGGGAGTACGCCAAGTACAAGGTTACCAGCGGTGCTCGAACCAGCCCTCCCAGTGCCACCAAACCGAATCCATGGGGGCTAGTCAATATGCTTGGAAACGTGAAAGAGTTCTGTTTGGATTGGTATGACCCGGAAGCTTATTCCAGGTATTCAGCCGGTGAAGAAGCTTTCAATCCCCGTGGTCCCGACTCCGGGACGGAGCATGTCGTTCGCGGCGGCTCCTTCAAGAGCGACGCCGCCGACTTGCGTGCTGCAGCTCGTGATCAAACTCGGACTGATGACTGGTTGATGACCGACCCACAGTCTCCCAAGAGTATTTGGTGGTATTCGGACTGCAACGATGTGGGATTCCGAGTTGTCCGGGAAAAGGAAAGCCACGCGGTGGAGAGCGTCGCGAAGAAACCGTAACTGATTGGGTTCTTACTATTGGAGTATCAAGACTGTGCAATCATTCAAAGGAGAAACCACAATGAGTGAAAAGAAGGGATCCAATTTCGACCGCCGGGATTTTATTGGCGCTGTGGCCGTCGTTGGGGCCGGAGCGCTGCTGACTCGGTGCGGCCGGACTTATCCGAAGGTTACTTTTATTGACAAGGCTCCGGACGGCACTGTGCTCAAAGCCGGGCTGGTCGGTTGTGGAGGGAGAGGGACCGGGGCCGCCCAGGATTTCCTGAAAGCTGGGCCGAGCCTGCAGATCACGGCACTGGCTGATGTCTTCCCGGACAAGCTTCAGGATACCCGCAAGACCCTCCAGGAAAAGGCCAATCAAAAAATTGCAGATGACCAATGCTTTGTGGGCTTCGATGCCTACAAAAAGCTGATCGGTTCCGGGGTCGATATTGTCCTGTTGGCCACACCACCACACTTCCGGGCAGAACACCTGGACGCTGCTGTGGATGCCAAGAAGCATGTCTTCATGGAGAAGCCCGTAGCGGTGGATCCTGTGGGAGCACGCTCCGTCATGGCCTCAGGGGAAAAAGCCAAGTCGTTCAACTTGTGCGTCGTGACCGGCACCCAGCGGCGTCATCAACGCGAGTACATCGAGACCTACAATCGCGTCGCCAATGGAGCCATCGGAAAAATCACTTCGGCCCGGATTTACTGGAACCAGTCCCAGCTCTGGTTCAAGGAGCCGCAGAAAGGTATGTCCGATATGGAAGCCATGATCCGCGACTGGGTGAATTGGGGCTGGCTATCGGGCGACCACATCGTGGAACAACACGTACACAATATCGATGTGGCCCACTGGTTCCTCGGTGGAACTCCCACCAAGGCCGTAGGTATGGGCGGCCGTGCGCGTCGCGTTACCGGCGACCAGTTTGACTTCTTCGCGATCGACTATACGATGGCAGATGGGACGCATGTCGAGAGCATGTGCCGCCAGATTGATGGATGCATCAACAGCGTTTCCGAATACATCGTTGGGACGGAAGGTTCCACCAACTGCAAAGATACCATCTTTGACAAAGACGGAAAGATCGTGTGGCAATACCAGGAGCCTGGAAAGGAGCCCGGGAAGTCGGCCTTCAACCCTTATGAGCAGGAGCATGTGGACCTGGTTAACGCCATTCGAACCAACCAGCCGATTAACGAGGCAGCCAATGTTGCCAAGTCCACCCTGGTGGGCATTATGGGCCGAATCTCTGCATACACGGGTAAAGAGGTAACGTGGGATGAGATGATGCAGTCGAACCTGCGGTTGGGACCGAAAGAGTATGCTCTGGGCCCGGTGGATATCAAGGCCGAAGTGCCTGTGCCCGGCAGTGCCAAGAAGTCAAAAGAAGAAGAGTGAGGTCTGGTTCTCCTTCTTGAGGACTTGGAGGGTGCGTTACGCGCCATGCACTAACGCACCCTCCAAGACACCCATCCGACAGAGCCTGCCGCAAGTGTCCCTTGTTCAAACCCACTTCTCTAACCATTCCCAAGCTTCCGCTTGCATTTCGGCATTGAATTCGTGAGGGGTGTCGTACCAACGCGTACGGCATTTCTCCGGAACCCCAGCTTTTCGGTAGCACGCATTGAGTTTGTCAAAACTCGCCTGGACTCCATCGAGATTGAATAGCGTGTCTTTCTTCCCATTGATGAGCAACAACGGCGTTGGCATGGCCATGGAAGCTACGTCGGGATAGTCGAGATACTGGTAGAGCCCTGGCACCAGCTTCGTGAAACCAATTGTATTTTTGATGTGTTGCTGCAGTTGGAAGGGGAAAGAGGTCATCCAGCCGACAATGACCGCAGCCTTGATGCGATCGTCTAAGGCGGCAAGGTGGCAGGACCGGATGGCCCCCACCGACAAGCCTACACAGCCGACGCGGTTCTTATCGACTTCAGGTCGAGTCAGCAGGTAGTCCAGGGAACGGAGGTCGTCCCAGAACATGACCCCCGACCAGGTAAATCCGGCGGCGTAAATGGTTCGCCCAACCAACTGTTCGTTCTGGCCGGCCCGTCTGTTGAACTCTCGAATCCGCTCCCGGGTGATGGTAGTCGGCCGCTCGCGCCAATCGGGAGGATCGTCGTCCAGAACCATCCGGCGTTCGCCCCAGTAGAACATATCGGTCACGATCACAACATACCCTTGGCGTGCGAGTTCTGAGGCGATGCTTTTCCCTGCGTATGCCTCAGCCTTGAAGTCGCGAAGTTCTGGATGTTCGTCGACCGTCTCCACAAGCTTTTCTTTTCCCCAGAAATAGAACCCTCCGTGGTCATGCAGGGCTACTATTCCGGGAGCAGGTTTACGAGCATTCTTTGGAACGAGCACAAATGCTGGAATGCGTAGGTCGGGAGTCGTATTGAAATAAACCTTCTCGCGGACATACTCGCCCATGTCCATCCTCTCTACGACCTCAGGGCGATGTTCGCACTTCTGTGGAGAGTAGTGGAGGAGGTCAAAGAATCTGGATCGAGCCTGGGGTTTCCACTCTTGAACACTACGGAACTGCGGCCGCAGAAACGACAGAGGAAACTCTTTTCTCCGCGCCTGGCTCTGGATAAAGGGGAACAACGAGCCGACATCAGAATGGGTCTGGGTGGGAACCGCAAGGCCCTGGGCACTCGGAACTGACGATGCATCGTTAAGATCTTCGGCCAAGAATTCCTTGGGGGATAGCATTGGTCCTCCCAGTGCCATGAGCGTCAAATTTAAGAACTCCCGGCGACTTCGATCACCGCAGTGGATTCCATAGGATGCGTTAGCGTTTTTTTCGTAACGCATCGTCCCACCCGTCCCCGGTTCCAACCATGCATCCCGATGCATTGATTTCTTGGACGTACTCATAACTTCCAGCCGCCTTGTTGATAGGTTGGATCTCTTACGATGCTTTATTAATTTCCTTTAGCAAAGCCGGTGTTGATTGAAGGTGGGTTCATTAACCCGTAGTCCACGAAGTCATACGCAGACCCGGAGGGTTGATGCTCGGGAAATTCCGCCCAGGCTGCTGGCCAGGCTTTCATTCTGATCTTGGCCGGATTGTGATAGGGGCCAAACAGGTTCCGGGGAGTGGATACAACACGGATACCGAGCATGTGCGTTCCCACTGCTACTGGGAATTCTGCCGAGTATGGGGGCCAACCCAGTACTGCTGTTTCTCGACCATCGAGAATGATCACTGCAACACTCCCTCCCCACTCTGGAAGATCAATCCGTAGACGATTCTTGTTTTCCGGGATACCGATTTCAGTCTGATAGAGAACTGAACCAGAAAGGAAAGGGCAGCGCTGTTGGGCCCAGGAACCGAATTTCATTGAATCTGGTGCCACCAATAAGAATCCTTTGTCTCCAGAGACCACCCCGAATTTGCCACGAAGATAAATGTTTTCCAGTTCCATTCGCACATCGAAGGGCTGACCTGTAATCTTAACCTCGTTCTGTCCCGAACCAACCAACTTCGCAATGGAAACTCGTTGGATCCTGGGGTCGCCCCAGTGGACTGCTTCGACGAAAGAGACAGCCTGGCCGTTAACGCTGATCGCGTAACGCTCCGGGGTTTCCAGAGCCAACTCCAAACTGTCGAGTATTGTGGGATCCGACACCTGGAAGTGGAAAGTGGCCGTGAATCCAGACTCAGGGGGAAAGGGGCCTCGATCGAAAACTCGGGTTTTGAATTGGACTGCATTGTCCCAAGCCGGTCTGTCAAATCCATGCTTCTGCCAGACGAGCCAATTGGCGCGCCAGGTGTTCACATCGGGATAGTCCACACCTGCAACCCGCAAGTCACAGTAATCCAACACTAGAACATTCAGGGAGTCCGGCACAACTTGCCACTTTAGATCTTTCAGCGGACTAAATGAAACGACTCGTGGAGCGGTGCCGGGAACACTGGACTCCTTTCTTGCTAGGAATAACTCAGATCCTGCTGCTGGGAGGTTCAGGGGGAATTGGAGCCGTCCGTTTCCTGCTTCAACACAAAATGCCTTTGTGATCACTCCGGAGACCGGATCCCATTTCTCCAACGTTCCTCCAGGTGCAGTTGCCGTTGCAGCAACTGGGTGGAGCCCGGTGTTGGCAAAAAAGAGGATTCGATCGCCGTTGTCCAGGAAACGCTCCAGAAAGCCGACGTTGGGAAACGGCTTGTCCAGCGAGACTCTCGGCTCAAGTCGTCGGCCCACTTCGGCTTCTAACATTGACAGTTCCGAAATCGAATGCCACTGGGCGGCGTATCGGTTGGCCAGGCCTCTAACCTCCGAACAAGGTTGACCGTCCACAGATTCAGCAGGATCCAAGAGGGCCAGGACTTCACCGCCCCCCTCAAGATACTTTGCCAATAGGGGGAGAGTCTCGTGGCGCAAATTGACAGTATGGGCTGGCCAGATCACTAAGTCATATGCCGCCTTGCCCACCTTGAGTTTGCGGCCTTCGACCTTTCCAAACCACTGCAGGATATATTCATCTGCCAGGTCGAAGTCGAGTTGTCGGTCAGCCAGGAATTGGACTAATTGATCGTAGCTTCTCCGCAGTTCCTCCAACTCCGGAGTCTGGCCTCCGCGCCTGGCCCAAAGGAATCCACTGGTGGTGGGCTCCAACACCAGAAGTCGGTTTCGAGCAGTTCCTTGGCTCAGCAGGTAGCAAACTCTTCCCAGGTAATCACCATGTAATTTGTAATAGGGCCACCAAGGCGAAACGTCCGAAAAACTTTGCGGGTGATCGCGCTTCCGGGCTCCGCGGACTGTAGCAAAGGCCAGGTGCTGGTCAATGAAATTGATCCCGTGCACCATCAACCAGTCGCCAAATCGCTTGTAGTGCTCGAAGGTGCTGTCCCAGCCGGAGACTCCATAGGCCTCACAGAAGGCCCGCCGGCCCAGTTGATGAGCCACACTGGCGACTTGCTTGATAGTGAAGAGCATGTGAGGATCTGATCCTTTGTTACGGATTTCCGCTCCTTCCAGCATGTCGATGCCGGGCACATGCTCGTAGGCGTAGAGCGAAGCGTCTGCCGGGCTGATCCAGGGATACGGCCACTCGTGCTCCATCCAGTGGCCAGTAAACTGCAGCTGATTCCGGTCGCACCATTGAAACAAGGGCCGGAAGTAGTTTTCCTTCCACAAGTCGTGCATTGTCTGCCAGTAGTCAAAGCGGATCTTCCGCCATTCTCCTACGTCCCAGTACAAGGACGGGATTTGGTCGGCCAGGTCATAGTGGCAGCGCCTCTGAAACTCGGCCAGCGTGTTGCGTGTAAGTGGCAGCGCCAGTGGGGCACTGTCGTATGCCCCGCCAGTGGCAATCAAGGGCTCGTCGTCGAAGACCCACTTGATGCCCTTCCCGAATTGTTCTCCGAAATGGTCTTTGTATGCTTCTAAGGAGGTCTCAATAAACAGCGGCGCGGTTTGGGGGTTTGTGAGATCCACATACGGAAAACCAGCAGTCCAGGGATTACCGGAAGCACGGCGAAGACGGAACCGCACTAATGGCTGACCAGCCGGACATTCTGATAGACCCTGGATACGTCGCACCTTTTGGATCGACCCGTCAGGACCATTTTCGATGGCAAACACCGCAACCAACTCAGCTTCCCTAAATGAAATCTCATCAGCATGAAGCCCGGACTCTGCTACGACAAACTGGGCAATCGTGTCAGGAGCGCGGGCAGGAACGTGCCCCCCCGCGAAGCCGGAAGGATAACTGTTCTCGTCGTAAATGTTGACCAAGAGGCCGAGCCGGCGGCCCTCTTCCAGCGACTGTTTCCAAAGCTCGAACC
>JBGOTQ010000210.1:0-12994 GCA_041476565.1 Terriglobia bacterium
ATTTGTCATGTCGGGTCACGCGGGCTGCTGAAAGCGCACAACAAAATTGAGACAATCCAGACTGGGAGTGAGAAGCAATGCTGAAGACCATTAGGATCCTGACCGTGGTGCTGGCTGCCACGACCATTCGATTGTCAGCGGAACCCATCAGGCTGCACCCTGACAATCCCCATTATTATTTCTTCCAAGGTCAACCCACTGTCCTGATCACTTCGGCCGAGCACTATGGGGCGGTCGTCAACAAGGACTTCGACTATGTTCCGTATTTGGACGTCCTGAAGTCGTACGGGCTCAACTACACGCGTATCTATCCGGGTGCGTTGTTTGAGCCACAAGGAAAGTTCATGAAGGGGAACACGTTGGGACCGAAGCCCCGGAGCCTCATCTTGCCCTGGGGGCGAAGCCAGGTGCCGGGCTACAACCTCGGCGGCAACAAGTTTGACCTCGACCAGTGGAATCCGGAATATTTCGCGCGTCTCAAGGATTTCGTTTTCAAAGCAGGAGAGCGAGGGGTTGTGGTAGAGATTTGTTTCTTCAACGCTCAGTACTCTGACACCTGGCCCATCTCACCGCTGTATTACGAGAACAACATTCAAGGCGTAGGCAAGTGCGTTTACCAGGATGCCCAGACTTTGAAACACCCGGACGTGGTGAAGCGAGAGGATGACTATGTCCGCAAAATCACTCAAGAGGTCAATTCCTTTGACAATGTCATCTTGGAAATGTGTGACGAGGCGCCTGACATCGGCAATCCTCCTACCCCTTTGGCAGAAGCTGGGCCATGGGTGGCCCATTTGACTGAGGTGGTCAGTGACACCGAACTTAATCTCCCCAAGAAACACCTGGTTGCAGCGCAAGTGGAGGGACCGGTAGGAGGGGCGTTGGACTTGTCGGGAAACGCGAACGTATCAATAATCGTTACGCAGGGTGTCTGGCAGGCAGCCCTCCAGATGGGAGGCATGAAGGCGCTCGACAGGGAATACGGGCATAACAAGCCAGTTGAGTTCAACGAAACCGAGTATTACCCCAGCGGGTATCAAGGGGACAGGATTGGGGACTCGCGGGTTGAAGCCTGGGAGTTTATTGTGGGAGGCGGTGCGAGCTTTAACCAATTGAATGGACTTTACACTGTTGAGGATCCGGCGGGAAAGACTCCAGATAACGCCCAGCTACTGAGTGCGCTAAGGAGTCTGAAGAGCTTCATCAATAGCTTCGACTTCCTCAAGATGAGTCCGGGGCAATCCTTCGTTGTCAGCGGAGTGCCGACTGGAGTCTACTGCCGCGGGATTAGTGAGACCGGAAAACAGTATGCCTTGTATCACCACCATAGTGAGCGCAGAACCGAAAGTTCCTATACCGTGACGCCCGGAAGTTATGTGGAGAGCCTCGATCTGAACTTCCCGGGGGGCGTCTACAGGGTGGATTGGGTTGATCCGGCCTCCGGCTCTGTGCTTAGCACGGAGACCTTCACGCATCAAGGCGGTAATCGGACGGTTACTACTCCTACTCACATATTGGATATAGCACTGCGAATGAAACGCGCTTCTTAACCCGGATTCCTGTTGAGGTTGCGGGATAAAGATCGATCAGTCATCATCTAAACCAGGAGAGAATCGTCATGCTGAAGACAATGAGGATCGCAATCCTTGCGTTAACCCTATCTATTGCGACGTTGTGCGCAGAACCTATCAAGCTCCACCCACAAAACCCCCACTACTACCTGTTTAATGGTCAACCGACTCTCCTGATCACTTCGGCCGAGCATTATGGTGCCGTGGTCAACAAGGACTTCGATTATGTCCCCTATTTGGACACCTTGAAGTCGTACGGCCTTAACTACACGCGTATTTATGCAGGGGCCATGTTCGAGCCCCAGGGGAAATACATCACAGGTAATCCCCTGGGTCCCAAACCCGGAAGCCTGGTTGTGCCGTGGGCGCGGAGTAGTGAGCCGGGTTATAACTTCTGCGGCAACAAGTTCGATCTCGACCATTGGAATCCGGAGTATTTCGAGCGCCTGAAGGATTTCATTGCCAAGGCGGGTGAGCGTGGGGTGGTGGTGGAGATCTGCTTCTTCAACGCGCAGTACTCAGACACCTGGCCCATCTCTCCCTTATATTACGAGAACAACATCCAGGGGGTCGGCAAGTGCGATTACCAGGATGCTCAAACGTTGAAGCACGCGGACCTGGCCCAGAGGGAAAGTGACTACGTGGGGAAGATCACCCAGGAGGTCAATTCATTTGACAATGTCATTTTAGAGATATGTGACGAAGCGCCCGACATTGGGAATCCACCCACGCCGCTGGCAGAGGCCGGACCATGGGTAGCCCATCTGGCGGAGGTGGTAACCAGTACCGAACGCAAGCTCCCCAAGAAGCATCTGGTGGCAGTACAGGTAGAGGGCCCGGTGGGAGGACCGTTGGATTTGTCGGGCAGCCCAACTGTCTCAATTATTGTCACGCAGTATGTTTGGTTTTGGGGTTTTCAAATGGGGGGGATGAAGGCTCTCGAGCTGGAATACGGACACAACAAGCCAATAGAATTCAATGAAACCGCCTGGTACCCGATCTGGTATAAGGGAGATAAACTGGGAGATTCCCGGGTGGAAGCCTGGGAGTTCATCGTGGGCGGCGGCGGAAGTTTCAACCATTTAAATGGGCTATTTACACCCGAAGACCCTGCTGGCAAAACAGCGGATAACGCCAAAATCCTGGGTACGCTGAAAGCTCTGAAAAACTTCATCTACAGTTTCGACTTCCTCAAAATGAGTCCAGAACATAGTTTTGTAGTCGATGGTATTCCGGCTGGGGCTTACTGCCGGGGGATCAGCCAGCCTGGCCAGCAGTACGCCTTGTACCACCACCATAGCGAGCGCGACAAAGGACCCGATAAAGAGAACTGTTATATCGTAACGCCGGGAAGCTACGTAGAGAGCCTCAGCCTGAACTTGCCTGGCGGCGCTTACAAGGCGGATTGGGTAGATCCGGCCTCGGGCTCGATCCTTGGCACAGAGACATTCAAGCACGAAGGCGGCAATCGCACATTCACGACTCCCCAGCACACGGTGGACATTGCGATTCGAATTAGACGGAACTAGAGGTCGAACCTGCGTTAAGGTGGGGGCGCAGGTGATGAGAAGGATTAGGTCCCTATTTAAAGCGCCTCCATTCGAGGTCCATCAAAGAGGTTTTATGAAACGACTCATGTTTCTTGCTCTCTTGGTTCTCCCAACTGTTTCGGCGCGTGCGGACTCCGTGCCTCAATGGGGACGTTGGGAACTTGCGCTTACCGCAACTGCCTCGGTCTCTCCCGAGACGGATCTGCGTGTTGAGCTGACTTCTCCCTCGGGGAATCTCCGCAGCCTCTGGGGCTACTGGGATGGTGGAAGCACGTGGCGCGTGCGCTTCATGCCGGACGAGGCCGGCAGGTGGAATTACCGGACATATTCCGAACCGGCGGCAAACGGGCTGAATGGCATGACTGGGGAGTTTCTCTGTCGGCGAGAGACGAGTGATAATCGGTTTCTTCAACATGGCGCAATACACGTCTCGGCGAACGGTCGTTACTTCGAGCACGCTGACGGGACACCATTCCTGTGGATCGGAGACACGGCCTGGTATGGCCCGGGTTTGAGCCACAAGGATGACTGGGAAACCTATCTGAAAGATCGAACTGCCAAGAAGTTCACGGAAGTGCACTTCAATCTTGTGGCTCCGCGGAATGGAATGCCGGAAGACGAGAATGGTGAAATTTCGTTCATCACTGGCAAAGAACACATTCGCATCAATCCTCGCTTTTACCAAAGGCTCGATGAGCGGGTGGATTCGGTTACTGCGCATGGGCTTCTGGCTGGGCTCGTGCTCACCTGGGGGCTCAGGGATGTCGACTCAGGGAATTCCTTGCCCGAAGTTGAACTGATCCGGCTGATCCGTTACCTGGTGGCACGTTATGGAGCAAACCATGTTGTCTGGATCCTAACGGGAGACAACGAATACCTGGGCGAGAGCGCCGAGCGTTGGAAGCGAGTCGGGAGAGCTGTGTTTGGCGAACAACTCCATGCGCCGGTCACAACGCATCCCGGTGGGATGTGGTGGCCTTGGGAGCGCCTGCGCTACGAACCATGGCTGGATTTTCTAATCTACCAGAGCGGCCATGGCGACGACGCCAAGACCCTCGAGTGGATACATTCCGGCCCTCCTCATCTGCATTGGGCGGAACTTCCTGCCCGGCCCATGATCAATATCGAGCCCCCTTATGAAGGTCACCTGGGCTACCAATCCCGCATACCCCATAGTCCCTACGACACACGCCGGGCCATCTATTGGAGTCTTCTGAATGCTCCCACAGCGGGGGTGACCTATGGGGCGCACGGAGTCTGGAGTTGGCACACTGCTGTTGGCCAGCCTCCCACAGATCACCCGAGCACGGGGGTGGCTAAAACCTGGAAGGAAGCGTTGCCATTTCCTGGCAGCACTCAGATGAAGTATGTAGCAGAGTTCTTCACGTCCATACCCTGGTGGACATTACAGCCCGATGATAATCTGCTGGTGGAGCAACCAGGAGAGGCCGACCCTTCGCGTCATGTCTCTGCAGCGCGATCGGAGAAGGGTGACCTGGCCGTGATCTACCTGCCGGTGGGTGGGGCAGTACGTTTAAAGACTGGCGTGATGTTGAAGGACTTGCGGTCGGAGTGGTTCGATCCTCGGACCGGAAGGAAATCGCCAGCACAGGAAGAGGGACCGGGCACATACCATTCGCCGGAGGAGCAAGATTGGGTATTGTTGCTCCAGAAAAAGAGCCCGTGACCTAAATAGGTCAACACGGTCGATGAAAAAGGCATAGGTAGCCACGATTGATTCGCCTCTTGAATCAATCGTGGGCTTTTCAAAAGGCCACAAATGCCCACGGTTATTGCCAAGAGCGCAGTAACCGTGGCTACCCAAGCTTGCATTTCCATGAAAGTGCCGCATGACCTTTTCAAGGTCGCCTCCGCCGATGAAAATGGCTCGTCGATCTCGGAGAGGATTATTGAGAATAGCCCAGCGCTTCAGCGCTGGGTCGGCAGGGCGTCGAGGTTGAGTCCCATCGGGACGACTGAATCCCCGAAATGCCCATTTAAGTCGTCTATACGGGACTGTTTGCCCCAGATGCTCTCTGGATGAAACGCAAATGAGGTTTTCCGGCGTGGGCGGTTGGCTTAAGTTGGAATTCATCTATCACCCCTTATAGATGCGGTCGACGACCGTACTGCAAGGGGTTTGACAACTTACAGTGGAGGAGATTCGAAATGGAGCTGAAAGGAAAAGTTGCGATTATCACAGGAGCAGGACGAGGAATCGGGCGATCGATTGCCATGGATCTTGCCAAAGAAGGCTGCAATCTCGTTGTGACCTCCCGAAGCCAGGCTGAACTGGTCAGCCTGGTCGAGGAGGCCACCGTTTCGGGTGCAAATGGCATAGGACTGCCCTTAGATCTGTGCCTGGAAGAGAACATAGACAAACTGGTCAACCAGACTGTTGCTAAGTTCGGCGTGATCGATATTTTGATCAACAATCATGGCGTCCTCTATCCCGAACCTTTCTTGGAAGCGACTGTGGAGCATTGGGACCACACTATGAGTACTAATCTGCGCAGTGTTTTCCTGTTGAGCCAAAAGGCACTGCGCCTCATGAAGGAAAGACATAGCGGTTACATCATTAACATCTCGTCGGTCCAGGCCCTCGGGGTCCAACCGCATGTGGCCGCTTATGGAGCATCCAAATGCGGCATGGTGGGTCTGTCTCAAGCACTCTATGAGGCCGCCAAGGAATACGGCGTGAAAGTGAGCACCGTGTATCCAGGCATTACGGATACCAAAATGGTTCGAGACCTCCATCCGCCAACCAAGCCTGAACAGTGGATGTTGCCGGAAGACATCTCTTACTGCGTTCTCTTTCTGCTGAAGCAAAGCTCACGCATGATTGTGAAAGAGGTCATTCCCTGGTCTGTGGGGTACGACAGGATCTAAATTGGACAAATTATCTGTAACGCACCTCAAGGCCCAGTGGTATGAGCCGCGAGAAGGAACCTGGGCCGCCATCGGCCCCCACACTAACCGGGGGATCCGGGAATTTGTTCCACCATCCAACGGACCCCAGAACGACTGGGTTCTCGTCCTTGAGGATTCGGACAAGAACTACCCGGTGGAAGCGCCTAAATAGCTGCGGTTGAGGATACTCTCTCGAAAATGCCCTCCCTTGGAGGGGATGAAACTTTGATAATGCTTCATGACCGGTGGTCCGCCGGGGTGGGTTGGAAGCTACGGAATTCGGATTCAAACCCACCCTTGGCGCTCGGCGACCGCCGTCGCCTGAGCCTTCCCCTCCGTCGGAGGGGATTCTCATCATACGTAGCGCTCCCATAGGGGCATGCAAGACTTTCATGAAAATGCGAGTTTTGGTAGCCACGCCGACCGCTTTTCTCCGGGAGGCGTGGGCTTTTGCTGTCGCCAATACGCTCACCGTGGCTACCCGTCCAATTTTCATCGACCGTAGTGACCTGAAAAAGGTCATGGGGCACTTTCATGAAAATGCGGTTCTTGGTGGAGGGTCGCGCTCTGTCGCGACCCTTATGGATAATCCGCGCTAAGAACTTCGTTTTCACAGGAAGCTCTTATGATTCTCAAGATCAAGTTCCCCAATGCTGGGCTTCGATTGACGGCGTCCTGCCTGCAATTCCTATTGGCCGGGTTCCTGATGGCGACGTCGGGCTGTTACCAAAGGCCTTCAGGATGGTCGAATGCACCGTCGATTTCGGCAGTTGACATTACGGTTAGGCCGGGTGGTCCGGTAACCGTCAAGACCTCTGAGGCTCAATTCGATATTTTGTCTTCAGGCTGTATTCAGGCGTTTCTTTTCAGGAATGGAGAGCGTCTGACCTTGGATGAGCCGGGATCCGGCGAAGCCGCTTGTGGAGATCGTGTGGTGAGTGGCGGCCGGGAGATTCGCAACTTCATTCTCGACTTCGATCATGTGAACGTCACTGAGGCTCACGGCAAGATCGGGGCGGTCGGCAAGAGTATCCAGATTACAGGGCGCACCCCAGCAGATAAAAACATCCAATTGGAGAAAATCCTCACGCTGGAAGTGTATGACAATTACCCCAGCTTGGTTCTCAGTAGCATTTCCTACAAGAACGTAGGTTCTGCAGCGATGCGGCTGGATCAAGTTGTCCTTCAGGGGCATAGTCTCAACGCTTCGCTGGTCGATCCCAAGGAACCGCCGTATCACTTTTGGTCGTTTCAGGGCTCTAGTACCAAATGGGCCAAAGACGACATCGTTGAGATTAATCGGGACTTTCAGCAGTCGAATCCGATGGGGGAAATGACTAGTGCCGATGGTCAAGGTGGAGGAGTGCCCATCATTGCCTTATGGACAAAAAAAGTTGGAGAGGCCATCGGGTACATAGGACCGACCAGTCAGGTTCTATCCTTACCGGTCAAAACTGAAGCCGATGGCCACGTGCATGCTTCATTGGTCTTGGAGCCGAAAATCCTATTGCAGCCGGGCGATGCCTATTCCGCCCCCCGCTCGTTCCTTTCTGTATATGCTGGGGACTTTTATGAACCTTTGAGCCTTTACGCTCGGGTAAGGCAGGCTGAAGAAGGTCCTTGGCCCAAACCGGCAGACGCAGCCTACAGCGCCATCTGGGTTGGATGGGGCTATGAATACAACTTCACGCCCGCCCAAATGCTGGGAATCATCCCCAAACTCAAAGAACTGGGAATCAGCTGGGTCCAGTTAGCCGACCGCTGGTTTGAGCACTATGGAGATTGGGAACCACGCCCTGATACGTTTCCTGGAGGCTCCTTCAAAGGGATGGTCGATGAGTATCACAAACAGGGGATAAAGGTGCAAATCTACTGGCATCCGTTGGTGGTGGAGGATAGGCGGGGGCACTATCACGAGCACCAGTACCGGGATTCTGAAGTGTTGAAGCAGCATCCCGATTGGTTGATCCTCGACAAGGATGGTCAGCGTGCCCGTGTGGCTCGTGGACTGCCCTCCTTCTGTCCGGCATTAGCAGAGGTCCAGGAATATCACAGACAGCTTACCGAAAAATTCATTCGCCAATGGGGCTTTGATGCCCAAATGTTGGACTATGCTTACAGCGTTCCCCCTTGCTACAATCCCGCCCACCATCACAAGTCGCCCGAAGAATCCGTTCAGGCAGTCAATCTGGTTTACAGAGCCATTTTCGATGCCGGGCGTGCAGCAAACTCTCAGTGTGTCACCCTTTGCTGCCCTTGCGGGACGGCACCCAACTCGGCTTGGCTTCCCTATGAGGACCAGGCCATAACGGCCGATCCGGTCGGTTCAGCCCAGGTCCGGCGCCGCATCAAGCTGTACAAGGCGCTGCTCGGGCCCCAGGCCGCTGTCTCGGGCGATCGAGTTGAACTCACGGAGATCAAGCGCCATAATGGCAAGGAAGTGGATTTGGGAACAGATTTTGCCTCTACCATCGGTTTGGGCGGCGTCCCTGAAACGATGTTTGTGTGGCCCGTTCCCAAGGTCCTGTACAAAACTGAATCCATTACCCCGGATGCTGTCCTACTAACGCCAGAACGCGAACTCTCCTGGAAGAAGTGGATCGCCATTTACAACACAAAGATGCTTTCCCAAGGGACATTCCACGATCTTTACATCCTTGGATATGACCTTCCGGAGGGTTATGCAATCGAGAAGGATGGGAGGATGTACTACGCCTTCTTTGCCACGCCTTCCGGGGCTCACTGGAAGGGTGAGATCGTACTGCGCGGTCTCCAATCAGGCAAATACCGGGTGTTTGACTATGTGGACGACAAGGTTTTGGGAACAATCGATGGCCAGAATCCTACGCTGAACGTCGAGTTCCTCGATCATCTTCTGCTCGAGGTGAGCCGGCAGTAAGGAAAGTTTCACCTCAATGCGGAGATCCCTCTGATGGTCATGGAGGGGGGATTGGGACTCAGGCCGGCCGGGAGTTTGCTTACTTTCTGATTCACTGAGCGATGGGGAGGGCGTCTGGGGGGTTTGATGCAGTGTGAATACAAATGTCAATCAATTTGGCCAGTCTCTGGATTTTGCATGCAGTCTGTCCAGTTGATGGAATTAATGAGGTCAGGGCTAACCCTAATCCCCACTTGATGCCTAAGTGACATGGTGGGCCCCGATCCCTTGGTCAGTGCCATCATCAATCATTATTTATTATTTAAGGGCTGGCCCTACTTGTCCAAGAGAAGCACTCGCGGCAGGTGTTCGAGACGTCCGAAAGATTTACCGTAGCGAGGGCCTTTATAACTGATTCAGGCTAGAGCAGGGAGCTTAAGTCTCTCCCAATTGTCACGCTCTGAAAGAGCACTCGGGCGTGCCGCCATCACAGTTGTCAGATGCCTCAGTACTTCATTGACAGTAGTTGTATTATCCTTTGAGTGAGCATTGAGGGCTCCGAGAAGCGCCAGCCCAAAGGACCCAACTCTCTCCAACGACACAGACTGGCGCTTAAACATCTCTAAGGTTTTCAGGACTAGAGAGGGGTGCTCTGCGAGCCAAGCAGCGAGCCCCGATACTTCTCCTTCGTCCCAGTCCTCGCCAGCCAATTTGAGGAGCAAGACGCAGAACTTGAGACTAGATGACTGATACTTGTCTAAGATCAGGAACCGGGTAGGGACCTTGCACTTACAACCCCATTGACAGAGTTGCCCTAGAATATGCAGCAGACCAATCATCTTAACTGGATCCGCTACGAATTTGGCAGTTAAGTATTCAGAATGCATCCAAGGGCCAGATACTCGCAACATTACAGGATCCTCTCTTTGGCCTAACCAGTTGAAGAAATCGACCCAGTCTTCACCAATCTCATCGGGAAGTCTCAGATAGTTAAATAAGTGGAAGAGCCTATTTCTTCTGGGCGAGTAAGCCGAATTCCATAAGTACTTAAGTTCTTCTGGGCTCAGATCAATTAATGCGGCCGGCTTTTCTGTCCACGGGAAATAAGAATAATCTCTGATGTCCAACAATTCGCCAGCAAGCCAAGCTTTTGCTTTTGTCTGATGATCCTGGAGTTCTGTGAACAGCTGATGAAGCTTGGACCAATTTGAAAGATTAAGATGCGTTCTAGCGCATGAGAAGGGGAACCCAGATTCATTCAGGTGATCGTCAAATGGCCATCGGTCATCTATCATGCTCTTGAGGTCTGCTTCTCTTACTCCATTCTGCTTCCAACGCAACTCTGCTTCCGCCCAAACACCCGGCGAACCGAGTTGTCCCCTTTCGCACCGAGCTGCGAGAAACTCAAGGTCTGATCGGGAAATAGCGGAAACAAGACAAGCCGCGAGAGGCCACGGAATATAAGAGCCTGGCAAAATTGGGGAGAAATCCCAGTTACCAGCTAACCAGAGCAGTTCTTGTGAGAGTGTTATGGGTGTGGGTTTCTCAGCAAATCGCCCAGCAGAAATGTAAGGAGCCCAAGCTTCATTGTGCTTAGGCATTGACTTTAGTGGGACTAATTCCTTTAGTTTTGATGGAAAAGCGGGACAGTCAAGCATGATTCTCTCAGAACCAAGGAGTAAAGTGCCGAGTCGCTCCAAACCTCGAGACGGTCCATTCACGAGTCGCAGAGCACAAATCCAGGAAGGTATGTTGTTGGATTGGTTAGAAATCTCTTTTCTGATTAGGTCTCTGACACTAAACGGGCTGGATAATGCTAACACTTCTTCAAGCTTGCGAATTGCCCAAGGTTGAAGAATTGAGCCCGGGTTCAGTAGCAGAACTGATCTTCGCTCATTCAACTCTGTAGGCCATTCTTCTTCGAGGAGCTGAAGAGCCCAAGAGACCTCACGGTCAGCGAGCGAAGAAAGCAATATCCAAGCGCCTTTGTGCCTTTTCGACTCCGACTGCCCAAACCGATCGACAATGACCTTTTCAAACAGATCCTTGATGTGTTCATTGTAGATTGCTGCTAGTCGCGCGTTCCCATCAGAATCCGGAAGTGAAACAAGACGTAAAGCGTTTTCGGCAAGGGATCGTTCAAACTTCGGGTGAGGTCTAGCCACACCATCGGCAAGAACGTCCAAAGCTAGCCTAGCACCCCACAAAGTAGTCTCTCCAATCGGATCAAATGCCTTATCGTTGAGCTCGCGACAGATGAAATCAATACCATCCAAAAGATGCTCTTGATCAGCGAAACACTTCCCGACAGCAAACAAGAAAACATTTCTCCAATGGCTTACAGGAGCGATCTGTCTGAGACGGTTGATCACGGCCTTGTCCCCACCCTTGAGCAATGCCTCCGCAGCCATGAACTCCTGCAAAGATCTGATTTCAAACCCAATTTGTCCAGCTTGCGGCCTGACCAAGAACACTAGTCGTTCTAAGCTTCCAGAGGTCAACTGACCAATGAGTCTTAGTCGCTCTTGTTCATGTATGCCGACCTCAGTTAGGCGTGCCTCAACTAACGCACGGAATTGGTCGTCCGGAAGACCTGCTCCGGTCTTTCCTGCCCATTCACTATTCGTTTGAAGAAGGAGAGCAGCACGGTAGTGGATGATGTCGATATCCGTCTTGCGACTGCTAAGAATTTGAGATAGAGGTCCTCCTTTGCCAATCTCTCGATCATAGATTGTCCGGTAGTATTCCTCGAAAAGCCGATATCTTTGTTGCGGTGGTTCACCTAGTCTCTCGACCAAAGTGGTCATGATGGTCACCTGGAGCGGGCTCTGCATAAGCCGTGCAGTCGCCTCTATGGAGCACGCCCTTTCGAGGCGAGTCCGCACAAGACTTTTGCGATTCTCGTCAGTTCCACAACGAACTTCAATCAATCTGCTCCCATAGGCCATCGCCTGATCCGGTGATAATGGGGTAAGGTAGAGGTGTTTAAATAACGAAGAGGGGAATTCATCACTATAACTTTGCGGTCGAGTCGTTGCGATCAACAAGATGTCCGCATTAAGACTGGCCGCGTCTATTCGGAAATCTTCCATCTCCTTTAGTACTTGAGCCCGATTGCTAGAGGCAGGAACCTCATCCAACCCATCGAACACCAATAACCAGGGATAGGTTCCGAGCCATTTCTTAACATCTCCTGTTGAGCACTCAGTGCTCCCTAATCGACTTATTTCCCTTGTGATATACCTGAGGAGCGTAAGGTCTCCTTGCCTGGACAGCGCATCAGCATATTGATTGAGGACGATTCTGATTGGAAATCTGCGTACCGTCGGCAGAGTATTCCCCTCGACCCTGCGCTGTTCTTCCAACTGACTCACTATTTGTAAAACCAACGGATCTACAGTCGAACTTGCGAAGGTCTTTATTATTGCCGCCCGATAGAGTTGACAAAGAAATTGGCCCATTGTGCTCTTCCCTTGCCCTGGGCCACCAACAATCACGTAACGAGATGGCAGAATGTCCCTTTTCTTGCATTCAGCCAGAGATGAGGCTGCATCTGCAACGTTGCCCCGCAGGACTTGCGATCCGGCGTCCAGAAGCGTGGCAATTAGCAGGAAGTAGGGCTCGCCAAAAGGAACATCATCTTCTGAGACGTTGGCCAGTTCTTGCTCATCTGTGGAAGGCAGGTCTACAAAAACTTTTGCTAGCGATATCTGGTGATCAAGGTACTGTCCTGCAGACTCAAGCCTTGCTGCCTGTTCATTCCTTATTTCCTTTTGTAGAAATCTGCCCATGACCTCCCCGAAATCAGGTCGTTCGGTTTCCATCCAGTCAGCGATTTTGGAGAGAATGTCGCCGGACGTTATGAAACCAGCGTAAGTCTTGCGAATTTCCTCATTGTCATCTATGAAACGGCATATTTCGTCATAGCTCCAAATGTCGTATCCCTTCATTCCAATTTTGGAACTGTAGTCCTCGAGCAAAGTATGCACCTTGTCTTTTGAGCCCACATCTTGAACTGCAGTCAATGTTAGGTTTGTTACATACAGATAGTATTCCGGACGCTTCAGTTTTCTCTTCCCTTTGGC
>JBGOTQ010000211.1:0-12962 GCA_041476565.1 Terriglobia bacterium
AATCGAAAGCGGAGTCGATGTAGTCCTGCTGGCCGAACCTCCGCATTTCCGGCCACGACATTTGAAAGCAGCTGTCGAAGCCGGAAAGCATGTCTTTGCAGAAAAGCCCATAGCAGTCGATGCCCCTGGCGTTCGATCGGTTCTGGCAACCTGTGAAGAAGCTCGGAAGAAGAGACTCTCGATTGTTTCGGGCCTGTGCTTGCGTTATTCCCGCGGCTTTCAGGAAAGCATCCAGCGTATTCACGAAGGAGCTTTGGGTGAACTCCGAACTCTGTTGGCCAACGATTATCGGGGATCGATTTGGGTCAAACCCAGGCAGCCGAAATGGACCGATATGGAGTGGCAAATGCGCAATTGGTATTACTTCACGTGGTTGTCTGGCGATTTCAATGTCGAGCAGCACGTTCACTATTTGGACATTTGCGCTTGGATAATGAAAGGCGAATATCCAATAAGGGCTGTCGGCATGGGTGGCCGCCAGGTCCGCATCGGACCCGAATACGGCAACATTTATGACCACCATTCTGTCGTTTATGAATATGCCAACGGTGTCAGGCTTTTCAGCAACTGCCGGCAGCAGCCCGGATGCCATAGTGACATGAGTTGTGACGTTCTGGGTGCCAAAGGGACTGCTCATCTCACAGAAGAAGGGCTGACCCTTTCAGCGGGAACGACCTGGAAGTTCTCCGGCCCGGATAACAATGTCTACCAAACTGAGCACGATGAGTTGTTCGCTAGCATCCGCAGTGGTAATCCAATCAACAACGGCGAGTACATGGCCAAGAGTTCCTTACTCGCCATCATGGGTCGAATGGCGACTTATACTGGACAATCGATTACCTGGGAACAGGCAATAAATTCCAAGGAAGATCTGACGCCCCAGAAATATGAGTGGGGATCCATTCCTACCCCCGCCATCGCTATGCCTGGCATCACCCAGTTCATCTGACTTGGAGATCTACTGGGAAAAACGAAGCCCATACAAAAGGTGCAACATGTCGATCTATAAGAGAACAAATGCAGCTTTTCTTCATCGCCGCGCAATTCTAAAGGTCGGGGTGGCGAGCTTGCCGGCATTGGTCTGGCATGGCCTGCCCGCCCAGTCGGGAGTTACTCCCACTGACGCGAAGAAACCCACGCTCTTTCAAATTGCCTGCATGACACTGCCCTACTCCCAATTTCCTCTGGAACGCGCGCTGACGGGTATACGGTCCGCCGGCTACAGCTATGTCGCCTGGGGGACTACCCACAGGGAAAACCATGGGAAAGAGGTCCCGGTGATTGCACCAGATGCTCCTCCGGCCATGGCCAAAGAGCTGGCAGTCCGCTGTCGCGACCTGGGATTGGTTCCTTTAATGATGTTTTCAGGTGTTTACCCGGAAGCCACAAATGCCATAGAAATTCTGACAAACCGGATTCGCCAGGCATCTGCTGCCAACATGCCGCAGGTGCTCACGTTTGGCCACACCGAGGGCAGCGACCGCAAGCTCTGGACAGAACGGTTCAAGAAACTAGGGCCGATTGCCCGTGACCAGGGAGTGATGATTGTGGTCAAACAACATGGTGGCAACACGGGTACTGGCGCGGCTTGCGCCGAGATCATCCGCGAAGTGGCGGACGAGGGAGTCAAGGTAAACTATGACGCCGGGAACGTCATGGATTATCTCGATGTCGATCCCATTTTGGATATTCAAAAGTGCGCGGAAGAAATCCGGAGTTTCTGTATTAAAGACCACCGCAACTTTCCCTCAGACCAGGATTGTGGGCCCGGGTTGGGGGAAATCGACCATTACAAGCTGCTTCACAACGTGGCTTTTACCGGTTTGAAGATGCCGCTTTGTTGTGAGAATATCTTTGCCCCCGTGATCCCGCGTCCCACAGATCCTGCGGGCGTAGATGCCCTGGCGCGTCGGGCTCGGGAGTTTCTGGAGATCGTGATTCAGGGCCTGCAGGCCTGAAACCAAGACATGCCGGTTATGTTTCGCACTAAACCTGCTAAACTCGCGCCTATCTGACGGGAGAAGGCACGAGCGTTTTGCCAGTGTGTCTCTTTGTCCCGGAAGGGAAGGGGCCCCACCTGTCGCTGATTTACCTTCATCCGCTGGGAAAGGCCGCAACTGCCCAGCCAGGAGGGGAGGTGGAGCATTGGGTGAAGCAAGGTTTTGCTGTTCTGACTCCGGACCTTTCAGGAACGGGCGAATTAGGCCAGGTGGCAGAAACCACCGCATTTCTAGAAGTTCAGGTTGGACGAACTGTTGCTGGAATACGCGCAGCCGAGACTTGTGCAGTCCCATCCTAGTGACGCGGGTCATCTGGCACCACAGTGCGTCCGGATAAAGACAACTCTAAGAACAGCACAATATCACTTCTCAGCGTCCAAGGGGCGGTAGTTAACGTCTAGAATGCTGAGGCGCTGCACATGATTCGGGAGACGCTGCAGGAACTCAGCATAGTCTTTCTTGTCTCGGGGAGTCCACGTGACTTCTGCTAATGCTGAGACCCGGGGGAAGGCCATGTATTCAAGAAGCCTGGGGTTGGGGATATACTCTGTCCAAAGATTCCCCTGCGCCCCTAATACGTGCCGGGCTAATTCCAGTGGGATCTCTTTCGGTATGGGCTCATAGTTGTAGACAACCTCCAGTGGAAGATACCCCCCAATCGCCAGAGGCTCGCTGGCCGTGTCCTTGGATTGATAATAGTCAAAGTAAGTAAACTCGTCCGGGGCCATCACCACGTCATGGCCGGCTCTGATCGCGGCAATTCCAGCCTTCTCGCCACGCCAGGGCATGACCAGGGCGTTGGGCGCCAGGCCGCCTTTCATTGTGTCTTCATCCCAAATCATGCGCCGCCCCTTCGAAGTGAGGAACTGATCCATGCGGTGGGTGAAGTAAGCTTGCAATTCCTCCTCGTTCTTGAGCCCCAATTCTTTGATTCGAGCTTGGGCTTCCGGGCTGACCTCCCATTGAGTCTTGGGGACTTCGTCCCCGCCGGTGCCAATGAACCGGGATGGGAATAAATCCAATACTTCCGTCAATACATCCTGGAGAAACTGTATAGTGGATTCGTTGACATTGAAGATATTCTCACTGATCCCCCAGGTGGTGCCGACCTCTACCGGCTTGCCGGTGTTCCCCAATTCCGGATAGGCTGCTATAGCCGCCTGCGCGTGCCCTGGCATTTCAATGTCGGGGATGACATTGACGTGTCGAACCCGGCCAAACTCCACGATTTCACGAATATCGCTTTGAGTGTAAAAACCGCCGTGACGCTTACCGTCAAACTTCAGATTCCTGGCATTGTCGTCCTCCAGCCGGCCTATCATTGTTTCATTCCGCCAGGCTCCGACTTCGGTCAACTTGGGATACTTCTTGATTTCAATTCGCCACCCTTGATCGTCCGTGAGGTGCCAATAGAAGCAATTCATCTTGTGCAGGGCAAGCAGGTCAATGAACTTCTTGACGAATTCTTTAGGGACGAAATACCGCACTGAATCTAGCAGGACGCCGCGCCAACTAAAGCGGGGATAATCTTCGATCTGAACACAGGGAATGGTCCATTCAACCTGAGCGACCCGGTTCCGGCGGAAGATTTCCGGAGGCAGAAGCTGTCTCAAAGACTGGAAACCATAGAAGAGCCCTGCAGGCTTGGGGGCAAGGATAGTGACCTTCTTGGGTGTCACGGTCAAATGGTAGCCCTCTTCTCCCAGCTTCCCGAGGGAAGGATCTAGCTTGATCTCAATGACTGGGACTCCTGCCGCGCCGGCACCCCCGACCTTCAGGGGGAATCCGGTAGCAGGTGAGAGCATTTCGGACAGCTGTTGTCCCTCATAGGACGAGTATTTGTCAACCAGGATAAGGGTCGCCGATGTTAAGCGAAACTCCTCATCTTGGACTCGTATCTGAACGGGCTTAGGGATTACGGATCCTGTCCTGACAGTGGCAAGACATATCATTGAAAAGAACAACAGGAATGTGAAACATGAAACAAGCACAACGACAACTTTTGATAGTCGTACCATGGATTTGTCTCCTGGTCGTAGAGTCAAATATCTCTAGCGAAAGCGGAGGCTTGTTTTTGTGCACCGCTCAAAGAGGTCCGTTTGGAGCAACTTCTTACAGCTCCTTAGAACCATACATCTTGGCATCAAGGTCGAGCCCAAGATCAAACTCACCAGGCTAAGTGGATCATGAGGATGTCCAAACTTGGCCAAGCGTAATGAGGTCAATGATAGCAAGAGAGTCAACTTTCTAACCACTAGCACACAAGTACAACTCCTGCGATCCACCAGCAGTTCTGGGTCGCGTCAATTATTGTCAGGATGAATGAACGTGCATCCGCCCTTCTCCAATGTTCGTCTTGTATCAATCAAGGTCAAAGGTTCGGAGCGACGGGATGTGCCGGCTATGCACAGCGTAAGGTCCAGCTGTACCAGATCGTAATAAACCTGTTAAACTCGGTCGCTATCAAGGTGGAGGTATGAGATGCAAAGTCAAAGACGGCTGCTCGTTGCAGGTCTCTTCCTAACAATTGCAGGGTTCGGGCAGGCGGCAAGGGCGCAGGTACGGTCCGAAGACTTTTCTGTTCTGGAAGGCTGGAACCGCTGGTCCGATGCTACGAACCAGCTCCAACACCAATTGAATTCTGTTGCCTTCCAACTCCTGGAAAGGCGAAGGGCTGAAATCGGTGAGCTAAGTTCCGGCGAGGATTGGAAATCCCGACAGATTCAGGTAAGAAAGGTGCTCGATGAAATCCTCGGTCCCTTCCCTCCAAAAACACCACTAAATGCCCGAGTTCTTGGAACATTGCAGAAAGAGGACTATGTAGTCGAGAAGATCGTCTTTGAATCCCGGCCGAAGTTCTATGTCACCGGATGCCTCTTCATCCCGGACGACCACAAGGGTAAATCACCGGCAATCCTGGACGTTCTCGGGCACACGGATATCGCGTTTCGTGCTCCTGGCTACCAGCAACTTCTTCTGAATCTGGTGAAGAAAGGCTTCGTTGTTTTTGCCATGGATCCCATCGGCCAGGGAGAGCGACTGCAATACTATGATCCCGCACAAAGGCGCTCGCTCGTGGGCGGGCCGACCACTGAGCATTCATACCTCGGCAAGCAGTGCTTTCTTGCCGGTAGTTCAGCCGCCCATTACTTTACCTGGGACGGTATCCGGGCAATCGATTACCTGGTCTCTCGTCCCGAGGTTGACGCCACGAAAATCGGGGTTACCGGAATCTCCGGGGGTGGGACCCAAACAAGCTACATCGCTGCGTTCGATGAGCGGGTCGTCGCTGCTGCTCCAACTTGTTATATCACCAGTTTCCAGAGGTTGTTGGAATCGATCGGTCCCCAGGATGCAGAGCAGAATTTCAACGGAGGGCTGCGGCGTGGAATTGACCATGCGGATTTACTCGAGGTGCGTGCACCACTGCCGACGTTGGTCGTCTCGACTACCCGCGATTTCTTTAGCATTCAAGGCGCACGCGAAAGCTTTATGGAGGCGAAAGGCGCTTTTCGGGCCTTGGGCGCGGAGGAGAATCTCTCCATGGTCGAAGATGATCATGGCCATGGGTATACAAAAAAGACACGGGAAGCCATCTACGGCTTCTTTCAGAAAAATCTAAATAATCCCGGCAGTCCAGCTGATGACGAGGTTCAGATTCTTCGTCCAGAGGAATTGACCGTTACTTCGACGGGTCAAGTGAGCGACTCGCTGGGTGGCGAGAGCGTGTTTTCTCTAAATCAATCCGCAGCCGGGAAGCTTGTCGACCGTCTGGAGGCATCCCGACGGACTTTGCCCTCCCATTTATCTAAAGTGAAAGAAGCGGCTCGTGAGGTCTCCGGGTATGTGCAACCGAGGGGTCTTCCCGGAGTGATTTTTCGTGGCCGCTATCCCCGCGCTGGCTACCAGGTAGAACTGTATGCCCTGACAGGGGATGGTACGAGCGTTTTGCCAGTGTTACTCTTTGTCCCGGAAGGGAGCAGGCCCCACCCGGCGCTGATTTACCTCCATCCATTGGGAAAGGCAGCAACTGCCCAACCAGGAGGGGAGATCGAGCATTTGGTAAAGCACGGGTTTGCTGTTCTGGCTCCGGATCTCTCGGGAACGGGCGAATTAGGCCAGGTAACTGACACCACCGCATTTCTAGGAGTTCAGGTTGGACGAACCATTGCGGGAATACGCGCAGCCGACATCGCCCGTTGCCTTCAGTTCTTGAAGACCAGGCAGGATATGAATCCGGACCATGTGTCTGCACTGGCACGGGGCGAGATGTGCATTCCGCTTCTACACGCGGCAGTACTGGAGGAATCCCTCTGGCAGATTGCCCTGGTCGAACCCCTCGTGTCACTTGAATCGGTGGTCACGAGTCGCTTCTACCTCCTGGACCCGGGAAGCCTGATCGGTAACATCCTGACAGCCTATGACCTTCCCGACCTGGCAGCCGCTTTAGCTCCGCGCAAGCTCGCGCTGGTCGATATCTTCGACCAATTCCATCAGCCAGCAAGCCCCGACTCCCTGAACAGAGGATTGGACGTGGTGCGTCGCTCTTATTTGGAATCGGGGGTGCCTGGGAACTTGATAGTCACCAATTCAACTCCGGGTCGGTCCCTGGAAGAGATGCTGGGCAGTTTTCTTCGGTAAACGCGGCAGCTTCCTGCTCCCCGGTTCGAAATGATCCAATGACCTTTCCAAGGTCATCTAAGGGCCAGCCTTTCAAGGGTTATTCTCTGGAGATCGTGTCAGGCCTTTGGCTGGTTCTACAAAGCGTACTCATTCAGGCGGGTCATTCAGCCATCAGCCTTCTGGCCAGACGGGCGTTGTCCTCCACCTGAAAGTCGAACATGCCGACACATAAGCAATGAGCTCCTGCTTTTAGGGCGTACCTAAAGCCGTCTTCCGGTTCAATGCGCCCTGCTGCGAGGATTTTGAATGCGATCCAGGGGACTTTAGTCCTGGCCATGATTTCGGGAGTGCGGTCAGGGTTAGCTGCATAGTAACCGACCCGGTTGAGCGTCTTCATGTAAAAGTCCGGGAGAATTCCCTCCTTCTGGACTTGCTCAATGGTCTCATTCTGATGCGCACCTATCCCGACGAGCATCCCCAATCGCCGAATCAGGGCGACGTGATCGGCCAACTCCCGTAAATTCCCCTGAGCGACGAAATAGTCGGTTGAAACTCCCTGGACGTAGCAACCAATGGCCCCGTTTTCAGCGGCGACCCCAATATTCTGCTCGATATCCTTCTTAGTGGCCCCTTGCTGTGGCTTGGCAGAAGTTTGGGCAATCCAGGGAATACGAGATCCATTCGTTTTCTCGTAGACCTTTAGAAAACCCAAAACGTTTTCATCAATTCTGCCCAGAAAAGTGTTGATTCCGTAGTGGACACCCAGAGACAAGATCTCGACAACTTTTTCATGGGTGAAGTACTCCTTAAAAAGGCGGCTGGAATACAGCAAGGGTTCCGCATGGGGAATGAAGCTGAACGGATTTCCCCCGATAATCAAACGGCTGATCCGGTGTTTGCCCAATTGGACGGTGGGTAGTTCAGCCAAAACCGGACGATTAGCTTGGTGCCTTTCCGGTGTCTGGGGGGACCCTAGCGAGCGCGACGGTTGGACCAGCATCGTCCCAAGGGCTCCTGTACTTGTAGCCGTCAGAAATTCCCGTCGGGAAGAAATGTTATTCATCTTAGGCTCCTTGTGACCAGTTCCCCTCTTGTTGAAGATTACGAAGCCGCCTTGAAAAGGATGATTCAAAATTAGCAGGCACAGCAGTTCTTCGGGAATCCTAATTCAACGCCTGCCGGCAATAATACTGGACGGCTCCAGGAGTTCTACCTCCTGGCAGCCAGCCTATCTGAGCCAAGCTGTGTTCTCTTTTCGGGTGTAACATCCTCCTATCTACTCGAAAAACCTTAGGTCAAGCTGATTAACGGGAAATGATGGGAATTGCAGCAACGCTGAGACGGTTTATGCCGTCTCGCCGCACAACCTAACGAGATTAGTTTTCGCTGAGTTTCTTAATTATGGTTTTGGCAAGACCTTCATGAATCTCACTGTGCCGGGGAACCGGTTGGGATTTCTTTGTTTTAAGGTTTGTGCACCAATCGTGGTTGCTACCATGCCTTACAAGCACGCAGCCCATTTCTTCTAGCTTCTCAATTGGATCTCTCCTCTTCATTCAACCACGACCAACTCTTCGACTTTCCGTACATAAGGAATCTCCCCAGATTCAAGGTCAACCAAGAGATCTTTCAGGTTCGCGACCAGTTCTTCCTTTGACATCCCTTGTGTTTGGTAATCCGGGTAGTCGTTCAGGTATCCCAAATAAAAGTCGTCGTCCTGCCAATATGTAAATTTCGAGGTTTTCATGCGAGACCCCTCTAGCCGGTCGTTCAATATGCTGAGTAAGATGTTATCATAACCGGCACTCACGGTGTTTATTTTGGGTTCTTTAACGAGTCCGGCCGGAAACGCTCAATCAAAAGTGACGTACAAAGGGAGAGCACCGAAAGCCTGGCCTGAAAGGCCGGCATAACCCAGCCCAGAGAGCGTTCCTTTGCATCGCTGGCGTACAACGATTGGATTTCTACGTTGGCTTCGGCGACCCAGGCCTGAAAGGCCGTGATAATCCAGCCCACGGGCAAGCGGGAGCCACAGGCCACCGCATCGCCCTGGGTTTAAATGACACGAATGATTGAAGCCCTGATGGGGCGAGATAGAATGCTTGAACATCAAGGGTTCTATGCTCGGATTCGACACTATTCACACCCAATAATTGGAAAATTGGTTTGGGTTGCGATTTCGATCTGGGCTCCGCTCACTTGGCCTTTCAGGCCAAGTGAGGGGTTGCCAGGTCGCCGAGAAACCCTGAACCAGCTTCTCCGTTGTACGTCACTTTTGATTGCACCCCCGGGGGGGGGACTGCGCCACGGGTATCGTTTCTGATATGATCAGGCTCTCAATGGTCATCTATCGGGATCCGTGAATATCTGGGCAAACCTGCATGGCTCGAGTCCACACGCCTCAGCAGGATGACTGGATTAGGCCATGCCACAGATCAGGAGTCAGGGTATGCTACGTTTTCTGTTCAGCTCGCTGGTTGTGTTTACTTCCTCGGTTTCGCTGGCTGGAACCAACTATCTTCTCCAGAAGCCTACGTTGAGCCGCGCGCAGATCGTGTTTTCTTACGCCGGTGACTTGTGGGGTGTCTCCCGCGAGGGTGGCGACGCCAAACGCCTCACGACCGGCGCAGGCGTCGAGACCGATCCTGTCTTCTCTCCGGACGGCTCGCAAATCGCGTTCACCGGTGAGTACGACGGCAACGTCGATGTTTTCGTGATGCCGGCAACCGGCGGCATCCCGAAGCGGTTAACCTATCATCCCGGCCCCGATGCGGCTGTCGGATGGACGCCGGACGGCAAGCGTGTGCTGTTCGTCTCGGCCCGCAAGAATCCCAACGATGGCGGAAGACTGTTCACCATACCGGTCGAAGGCGGATTCCCGGACGAGGTTCCTCTTCCGATCGCCGAGGAGGGTTCTTACTCGCCGGACGGCTCGCACCTCGCCTATGTTCCATTGTTCCAGTGGCAGGCAGCGTGGAAGCGCTATCGTGGCGGGCAGACCCGAAAGATCTGGATCGCCGAACTTTCCGATTCCAGCGTTGTTCCGATCCCGCGCGAAAACTCAAACGACTTCAACCCCATGTGGGTCGGGGACAAGATCTATTTCCTCTCGGACCGCAATGGCCCGGTTTCACTTTACTGCTACGACACACAAGCCAGGCAGGTGAAACAGCTCATCGAAAACCACGGCCTCGATTTCAAGTCCGCCTCCGCCGGGCCTGGCGCCATTGTCTATGAGCAGTTCGGCTCGCTGCATCTGTATGATCTGGAGTCGAGCAAGGCCAAACCGGTGGAAGTCCGCCTCGCGGGTGACATTACCGAATTGCGCCCGCATTTCGTCAATGTCGCCAAGCGGCTCCACGATCCCGACATCTCGCCGAGCGGTGCACGCGCGGTGTTCGCAGCCCGGGGCGACATTCTGACGGTTCCCGCTGAAAAGGGCGACCCGCGTGACCTCACCAACACGGTAAATGTAAATGAGCGCAACCCTGCGTGGTCGCCTGACGGAAAGACCATCGCGTACTTCTCGGACGAAGCGGGCGAATACGCCCTTCATTTGCGAGAGCAGAACGGAATGGGCGAGGTGAAGAAGTTCAACCTAGGTGAAAAGCCTGCCTTCTACCTTTCACCCACCTGGTCGCCAGACAGCAAGAAGATCGCGTATTTGGATAATCATACAGGCCTATGGTACATCGATCTCGACGGGAAAAAGCCTGTCTTGGTGGACAAGGATTACTATTACTCCGGCGGTGATCTGACGCCGGTGTGGTCTCCGGACAGCAAGTGGCTCGCATACTCGAAGAGTCTCAAAAGTCACATGAGGGCGATTCATCTTTATTCGCTCACCGACGCGAAAAGCAACCAGGTGACCGACGGGATGAGTGAAGCCAGGGCGCCAGTGTTTGACAAAGATGGCAAGTATCTTTACTTCACGGCCAGCACTGATTCGGGCGCCGCCATGCAGCCTGATATCCACAGCTTCAGCCGACCGTGGACCCACAGTATTTACCTGATGGTTTTGTCGAAAGACCAAGCGTCTCCTCTCGCACCGGAAAGCGACGACGAAAAGTCCGCTGACGAGAAGAAGAAAGACGAGGCCAAGAAAGGCGACGACAAGGAGGACAAGGGCAAGTCCAAACCTGCAGAGAAGGTGGAAGTCAAAATTGATTTCGCGAACATCGGTCAGCGCATTCTGGCTTTACCGATGCCGCCCCGCCGCTACATCGGCCTGCAGGTCGGGAAGGCCGGCGTCCTCTATGCTCTCGAAATTTCACCTCCCGCTTTCGAAGGCGAGCCCACATTTGCAGTGCACCGGTTCGACCTGAGCAAACGGAAGTCCGATGTTGTTATAGGCGGAGTGAAAAATTTCCAGGTCTGTTTCAGCGGTGAGAAAATGCTCTACCAACAGGACGACCGCTGGGTCATCACCGCGCCCAAGCCAATGGCTGACGGGCCTGAGGCCACCCCGCCTCAACCGCCCGGCAAGGGAAGCGAGGGCGCACTCAAGACGGAAAACATTGAAGTGCGCGTGGACCCGCGCGCCGAATGGAAGCAGATGTACCACGAAGTCTGGCGCATCGAGCGCGACTTCTTCTACGATCCGAACTATCATGGCCTCGATTTGAAAGCTGCAGAGAAGCGCTACGAACCGTATCTCGAGGACATTGCTTCGCGGCGAGATTTAAACTATCTGTTTACTGAAATGCTAGGCGAAATGACGGTCGGGCACATGTTCGTGGGCGGCGGCGATTCGCCGGAAGTCAAGAAAGTGCAGACCGGGCTGCTGGGGGCCGATTACAGGATCGAGAATGGACGCTACCGCTTCGCGTATATCTACAGCGGCGAAAACTGGAATCCGAACCTGAAGGCGCCTCTAACGCAACCCGGCGTCAACGCGGTGGCGGGTGAGTACCTGCTTGCAGTGAACGGGCGCGACTTGCGACCGCCGGACAACATCTACAGTTTCTTCGAGGCGACGGCCGGCAAATCGGTAGTGTTGAAGATTGGTCCCGACCCCTCTGGGGTGAACGCGCGCGAGGTGACCGTGTTGCCGATTCCGGACGAGCACAAATTGCGCCACCTGGACTGGATCGAAAGCAACCGACGCAAGGTCGATCAGATGACCAACGGCCGCGTCGCTTACCTCCACATGCCGGACACGTCGATCGGCGGCTACATCAACTTTAACCGCTACTTCTTTGCGCAAGTGGGCAAGGAAGCGTTGATCATCGACGAACGTTTCAATCACGGCGGCGCTTTGGCGACTGACATCATCGAGTACCTGAAGCGGTCCGTTATGAGCCTGGTCACATTTCGCGACGGCGCTGACATTGTGCAACCTCAAGGAGCCATCTTCGGGCCGAAGGTGATGATCATCAATGAATTCGCTGGTTCCGGCGGCGACGCCATGCCGTGGTATTTCCACCGTTACGGTGTTGGTAAGCTGGTCGGTAAACGCACCTGGGGCGGATTGGTCGGCATCTTCGGGTTTCCCGACCTGATGGATGGGGGTGGCGTAACCGCGCCGAACGCCGCTGTCTGGAATCCCGACGGGCATTTTGATGTTGAGAACCGCGGTGTGCCGCCGGATATCGACGTGGAGTTAGACCCAAGGGCCATGCGCCAGGGACATGACCTCCAGTTGGAAAAGGCCGTGCAAGTAGTGATGGAGGAACTAGAGAAGAATCCGGTGCGCCAGCCCAAACACCCGCCGTACCCGAACTACCAGGCGAAATAGCGCGTTCATGCAGCCCTGAAATGCCTTTCGTCTGCTTTCAAGTCGAAAGGACAAGATCCGTGTGGGGATGTCTACTGGGAAACTGCGGAATCATGCTATGAAACGATTATCCATGACACAAAAATGCGCGCAGTCCGTATCAGTCATATGACGCGATACGCAGCAGTTCTTTTCCTGACCCTCACCGTCTGGGCACAGCCCACGATTCCGGACACGCCCGCTGGAGCCGCTCTCCGCTCGTGGCTCGACGCCTTCAACTCAGGTGACCGGGCAAAGGTAACAGCCTAGCTCAATAAGTACGAGCCGGAACATAAAGAACAACTTGAACAATTGTTGAGCTTCCGCGACCAGACCGGAGGCTTCACGATCGTCCGGGTCGAAAAGAGTGAGCCTCGCCGCATTGAAGCTTTGGTAAAGGAGCGCGAGGGCAGCAACTTCGCACGGCTCACACTCGCCGTCAGTGAGTCCGACCCGCCGCAAGTAACGGAATTGCATCTTGACATTGTTTCCCGTCCATCGGACCAGCCGGGCTCTCCGCGGCTGGCGATTGGCGAGGCGCTCAAAGCCTTTGAGGCAAGGGCGGCAGAGCTTGCAAGCAAGGA
>JBGOTQ010000212.1:0-12896 GCA_041476565.1 Terriglobia bacterium
AACGGGGCGGGAAAATCCACTACTCTCAAAATGATCGCTGGCCTTCTTCTGCCGGATGCAGGGGCTATTAGGATCGGCGGCATTGACCTCAGCGAGGATCCGATGGCTGCTAAACAACACTTGGGCTTTGTGCCGGAAACTGGGGCCATCTACGAGAAGTTGACCCCGCACGAATATCTAGAGATGGTGGGACAACTGCATGACATGGAGGAACCCCGGATACAAAGGAAATGCCGTGAACTTCTGGAATCCTTCGATCTGACCGAATTCGCCAACACCCGCATGACCGGTTTCTCCAAAGGGTCGAAACAAAAGGTCGTCCTGCTGGCCGCATTGCTTCACAACCCGGACCTTTTGCTCCTGGACGAACCTCTCAACGGCTTGGATGCTCGAGCCGTTTTCTTGTTTCGCGGGCTCATGCGACAGCTGGCTGAGCACGGAAAAACCATCATATACTCGTCTCATATTCTCGAAGTGGTCGAGAAAATCTCTAATCGGGTTGTGATCTTGGACCGTGGCAAGATCGTGGCAGAAGGAAGTGTCCACGAATTGGCCCGGACCAGCCATTCCTCATCCCTGGAACAGATATTCAGAGAGCTTACCAACCAAAGAGAAGATGAGCAAAAAATCAAAGTCTTCGCTCAGGCTGTACTTCTGTGAAAAGTGGTAACGAGGTTAATTACCGGCAGCTTGGAGTCCTGGTGAAGGCCTGGCTGCGCATTAGCTTTCGAGGTCAGGACGATTCCCAGCGCGAGGATCGTTCTGTCCGATCTGGCTTTACACACATGATGGTCACCTATTTCGTGACCTCGATCGCGCTTTGCGCGCTGTCTACCATCTGTCAGAATCAGATTACGTTCAATACGTTGTTGATCTCCTATGGGATGCTCCTCTCCGCATTTGCAGTGCTGATCGAATACGGCGATTTTATCCTCAACGCCGAAGATACCGAGATTCTGTTTGCCAGGCCCGTCAACAGCCGGACTTACTTCTGGGCGCGTCTGACCACCCTGAGCCTTTTCTTGTTCTGCTACATGACGTCACTCCTCCTCCTGCCGGCCTTAGTGTCATTCCGCTTTACGCCAGCCAAGTTTTATCTGTTTCCGGTGACCTTTCTGGTTATGCTGGGCGCATGTTTTGGGAATGCATTATTGGTGATTTATCTCTATATGGAATTTCTGAAGCACTTGAATCCTGCGAGACTTTCAAGGTTACTGGCCGTGTTCCAGGTGGGGTTTTCCTTTCTCCTTTTCCTTGGCTATTACAGGTTTCTTCTCCATCAAGATTCGGAAGCTCCGCTTTCAATAAGCAAGGTTTTAGCCAATCTCCAAACGGTGGTCGCTACGGGGAGCACCTCCTTTGCTTTGAGATTGGATCATAGGCCTCTATTTCACCTTGTCCCTTCAGCCTGGTACGCTGGAGCCATTGATCTCATCGTGGGATCCAATTCCCGCAGGCTGGGGCTGACTCTGACGGCGCTGGTAGTTAGCGGAGGGGTTCTCCTGCTGGCATCGAAAGCAGCATCCAAGGACTACCTGACCCTCCTGACAGAGTACAATCAGCAAATGCCCCAAATATCTGAGATCGCATCGAGGCCATCCTTCTCACAGACTAAATCATTAATCGGTGAGCCAGCGGCTAAGGCAGGCTTCTGGCTAGTAATTCGTTACCTTAGCCGCGATCGCCGGCTGAAACGCGGAATCTATCCTTTCTTGGGGATTCTCCTTTTTTACCTGGTCTATGGGTGGGGGGGGAATAGTTTCCTCATGGACATCTTCCAAGCTAAATCGGTATTGGAAGTCTTTGGATGCCATCCCTTCTTTGTCTTGTTGCCCGTGTGTATTCTGACGACCACCAATGTATTCCAATACTGCGCAGACTGGAAAGCCGCTTGGATCTTCCACGTGTCCTCTGCAGACCTCTATCGACTCCACAATGGATACCGGTATGCAGAGTTCGTGCTGATTTATATTCCGATATGGATTCTGCTCAGTCTCTACTATTCATTTCATGTCCCTTTGCTCGATTTGCTCTGGCAGATGATCGAACTGCTCTTGCTTCTCCTTTTCGTGCGAACCGTGAGTTTTCACTTCGATCCGCACTTGCCACTTAGCGAAGCACCGCGAATCCATGCCGGGTTCCTGAGATTCAGCCTGGCGATGGTTCTGCTTTTACTCCTGTGCCAGGCCCTTATGGCGCTCTCGTTTTGGGCGTCGAAGCTGCATTTCGGGTTACTGTGGTTCAATGCTTTCCTTCTGTTAGCCGTGGTCATTTTGACACGCCTGGAAGGCAGAAGGTTGCGCCACCCAAATCCGTAAGAAATGGCCTCTCTTTTTTCCCGCGGACAATTTGGGGGGGGGCGCTGATCAGCGCCCAGGTTATTGCATTGAGAGGGAGAAGCCATCAGTGGGCATCCCTCCATCGCTCCAAGAAGCAGCAATCTCCCTTCTAGTTTCGTCCTTACCTCCTTCAATCAAGGCGACTTATCTTTTGATAAGAGGCCTGAACGCATATGCCGATAAAAGCTGTAGTCAGTGGCATCAAGATCGAGGTAAACACCTCTTAAACGCTCTGTGGACTAGAAAGGGATGTCATTAGGATTCTCGAATTGGAAGTAAGATCAGTTGAAGGCCACAACCGCAGGAGCCTCAGTCTCGCAATTCTCACAGCAGGCCTCTTCCTGTCCGGGGGGGCAGGGCTCATCAATCAAGTAGTTTGGCAAAGGGCGCTGAAGGTCTACCTAGGCGGGAGTGAGACCATCAGCTCCATGATTGTCGTTCTGGTATTTATGGCGGGCCTGGGAGCCGGATCGGTCTGCATGGTGAGAAAGGCCCTAAGAATACTAAACCCCGCAAAGACGTTGGCTCGCATTGAGGCATCCCTAGGAATCGCGAACTTCGCGATTTGCTTTCTCTTGAGCCTGGACCTGACCAAGACCGTCTATTTCATTCAAAGCTCCGCTATAGCCTTGGGAATTCCATTGAGGGCTCTCTATGCATTCGGATCAGCACTGGTGTTGACAGTGCCTTGTTTCCTTATGGGAACTACGCTTCCATTGGCCGCCGAGGTGTGCCAGCGACAGTTGGGTATGAGAGAAAATCGGTCTGTAAGCCGGCTTTACTTCTTCAATACTCTAGGTGCCGTTTTAGGCGCCCTGCTGGGTCTGGGGACATTGATGCCCAACTATGGTCAGCGCTTCACACTCTCAATAGCAGCCAGTCTGAACGTGCTGGTAGCATTCCTCATCTACTGGATTACAGCTGGCCCTTGGATTAAACCTATTGGCTTGAAAGCAACTGGGACTGAGCAGCCTAGAGAGGCATTGATAAACGATATATCGGCGCCAGCGGCTGGTTTTGCCATCCTGGCTTTCGGATTTGGCTTCTGTTCTCTGTGGTATGAGATGCTCCTGTATCGTGGGGTTGCACTTCGTCACCAACCTCTGCCGTTGGTTTTTTCAGCAGTCCTGACCGGCTTTCTCTTATTCTGGAGCCTGGGAATTCTGGCAAGTTCTCTGAGATCCTGCAATTTCCGACTGACTTACGTCATATTCGGCTCTGCTCTATCAGGGGTAGGCTCTCTTTTATTTTTTGCGTTTGACAGCAATCCGTTTCCTCTGGATACGCTCACCAATGAGATCCTATTCATCCTGACCAGAATCCCCTATTTCCTGCCTTGTCTATTTTCGGGGATGCTCTTTGGTTTACTTATAAAGAGAGCAGTGATCTTTTGGGGGAGTGACCTGGGCCGACTCAGCGGATGGAACACTTTTGGGTCATGTAGTGGTATCTTGCTGGCCACATTCGTTGGATACGAGATGAACCCACTCTGGATGCTGGTCTGTCAATGGCTTTTACTTCTGGCTCTCGGAGGCGTCTCGGACCGTTTAGGGCCAGCAGGGTCTTGCTCAACATCGACCCGAAAAGAGGTTCGACAATTTAGTTTCTACCTGGGCAATCCGGTGACAATCTTCTTTGTCCTGCTCACTGGAATTTTAGGGGTCGCCGTTCTTACAAGAAGACCAGTGGTTACTGAAGACGGGTCGATCAATTTATTCGGGCGCGATGGCGTGATCATTATTGACCAGCATGGAAACCTGGCATGGGATGGACTCTGGCATTCCCGCCTCTCAAGGAACAATGACCACGTTGGAACTTACAATTGGGCCTTGGGCGTTGAACCAATTCTTGCCCACCCAACAGGTCTAATCAAAAACGCGCTGGTGATCGGAATGGGCAGTGGGATTACCGCCGCAACGATAGCCAAGCTCGACACTGTTATTTCGGTGGACGTATATGACATTGACCTTACACTGAAAACGATTCTGGAGCTCTATCCCAATGGGACACTCAACGTGGCAAAGAATCCTAAGATTCATTTGCACTGGCAAGATGGAAGGAGTGGACTTGCTCTTCACGGCAAGAAGTATGACTTGATCACTCAACAACCGTTGTACTTAAAACAGGCGGGGGCAAGCATTCTACTCTCCAAAGAGTACATGGCGCTGGTATCGGAACGCTTGAATGAGAATGGCGTCTTTTGCGTGTATGCGAATGGGACTCCGGAGCAAGCTCTGGCTGTCCGTCAAACTGCCTCGGAAATCTTCCCTTTTGTGGTTGTCCTCCACAATGGCTACCAAGTACTGGTCTCGCGAAGTCCATTGGAGTTCTCCCGGAGTCGGATAGAGCGTTTTATCAAACAAGATGGTGAGCTTCAGGTGGAAATCCGGACTTTCTTCCAAAAGATCGGCGACGAAAAATGGGCCGAGTATCTCGAGCCAAGTCAACTGGCATTGGCTGGCTCTGAGGTGACCATCAGAGATGATTTCCCCATTGTTGAATACCCCCGGCATTTGAGAAAGCGGCTCGATTCCATGAACTTCACGACCTCTTTACCTTGGCCAGATTACAATTGGGCTACTAACCGGTAGGAGAAAACTCTAGGAGGAGTGTCCCTCTCTGCGGGATGAAAGCTGAAAGGATCTTTGAGGAAACGAAAACACGCCTTGAATGGTCTCAACGGCAAATAAAACTAGCCATGGTGTTGTACACCGGAACCCAACCCTTTGTATGTTTCGACGCTGAATCTACTGAAGTCAAAGAGAAAACTGATTGCCATCAAAGCCCCAGGTGTTCAGGATCCTGAGAATGAGACTCCACTTTCTGATGAGTTTGCTTCTTGGTGTATGTATGATCCCGCTACTGTTGTGGCGAGGAATCCCAGTGAAATTTGACTGGCATGCCTATCTTGTCACTTATTGGGTTAGCTTAAGTATCCAATCCATTTTTCTGTCAGTGTTGCTCTATCTGACGGGATTTCGCGGAAACCATGCTGTTCAGGCGACATGGCGGTTTTATTCCGAGAAGAAGCCCAGACTCATAATCGCGATTGTTTTGTTGGCCGAATCAATTTGGCTGATAGGTATACTGAGGTCAATCATAATAGGGGTTACTGTTATAGCTCTTGTCGAGTTTTCGAGGAGGATTAAGGTTAGCCCCTCGAGCCTCCATGAGATGGTATCCTCGCTGTTGTTGCCAGCGTCCTACTTGTTCCTCGGGTTCATCATAGTATTCGGTTACAATAACATTATAGCTTCCTTGAGATTTTATGGAGCATACGATCCTCTCTTCAACTCGTTGGATTCCTGGGCTCTAAGCGGACTCACAGTCTCAAAATTGTCGCGAGTAGCGTTGTCCATTTTGCCCATACGCCTCTTTCGGCTGTTGGAGTTCATCTACTTTGGGATGTTTCCTCAGATTGGCGCCGGCATCATCTTGATTGGGCTTTGTCACGGGAGACGGAGGGCAATGGAGTTGGTGGGTTGCATTCTTACCTCCTATTACATTGCCCTCGGTTGTTATTGTCTCTGGCCTAGCCTCGGTCCATTCTATCTTTGCCCAAACCATTTCTCTGACTTCAACAAGCACTTAGAGACCTATTCAATCCAGAAGACTCTGCTGTCCGACGCCAGCCTGTTGTGGCAACAGGGAGGCAAACCCATCATCGGATTGGATTACTTGATTGCCTTCCCCTGCATGCACATTGCCCAGCCTCTGATCGTAATGGGGTTTCTCAGAGGGAGGCCTAGAATTGTATATGTTCTGATCGTTTACGATATATTCCTTCTCGCTGCTATTATTCTTCTTGAATGGCATTACGTAGTAGACATCCTAGGGGGCATTGCCATTGCGCTTCTTTCGTTGAAGATGCATAAAGCAGAGAATTAATGAAGGGGACTAATGTCCAAAACGAAAAGCACGCTCTCATGAAAGAACACGAAGTCGCGGGGGTTCGGGTGAGACAAGCGCGCCGTTGAACTTGACGACTCGAACCAGTATCGGGCAATCGCAAGAAGGAACTGTCCTGACCTGACTGCGGAGATTGTGTCAATGCCCGCCTTCCAATGTGAGAACGGCGTTGACCTTGTCTACGTAAACGGCGTATCCCACCAGGTCCTTATGGAGAATAGAATCGCTGTGGTCGAACAGGTTAACCATTTCTTGCGTGCCCAAGGCCTCCTCTCATTTTGGGAAAATAATCCCTGAAATCCAGGAACACGTTATGTGATGAGTCGAATCTCCTTTGACCGTATTTCTGGGGATATCCCTAACATGTCAGATCCAATCTTTTTCATTCCCAGGGAGAGTTTCCTTCGCTCTCATAGGCATCCTAAAACCAGGAATGACTCTTGACGAATGGAGGGCGTCACTTTGACTGGCCCTGTGGGTGCACTCCAACAGAAAATTTTATGCTTCGATACAACGCAAGAGGCTTGTTCGACATGGTTGACCGCCTCACACCGAAAACAATAACAGACAGGATAGCGATTTATGTTATTGGTTGCATGGCTCTGGCATTTGCCATTCGAGTCAATGCGCTTGGAAAGCTCAGCTTGTGGTTGGATGAGGGAATCACTGCATATAAAATGGGTCTTACCTGCCGTCAGCTTTTGACCTTTACACAGGTCGATAATGTCCCACCACTCTATTACTGGATCCTGCATCTATTCCGGACCTGGATCGACACCGACACAGCATTGCGGTTCCCTTCAGTTGTTTATGGCACACTGACTGTACCTGTTCTTTTCCTCGCCTGCCGCAGGCTTTTTGATGTTAGAACCGCCTTCCTGAGCAGTCTCCTCCTATCCTTATCCACTTTTCACGTTTGGTTTTCGCAGGAAGCTAGATCGTATAGCCTTTATTGCCTGTGTTATGCCTTGACTTTGTTTTTCCTGGTCCGTTGGGACCAAGATCCCAAATCTCTTAAGGATTTGAGTGGTTACGTGGTCTGCTCAGTTCTCATGCTGTACTGTCATTCTACAGCCCTGTTCTATTGGGTCACTAACCAAGCAATATTCATATGGTTGCAGAGGCGTTATGACCATAAGAAAGTCTGGGCTTGGATTCTTGCGCAGGGGGCCGTTCTCCTGCTGTTCGCTCCGTGGGTCCCGTCGTTTATCAGTCAAACACAAAATTTCAATCAGGCAGTAAACCTGGGTCCTTTGGATTACTCGGCTGTTATCAACGTCCTCATGATATTGACCTCATTTGCCCCTCTTTACCCACACGAGGTGTCAAGGATCTTGGGATTGTCCTTCGACCCGGTGGATCTCCTCATTCTCACTTGGGTCGGCGCATTTCTGGGGGCGGTTTGTCTGTGTCTCATACGATTAGACAGGAAATGGGTACGCTCCTATGGCGTGGCCCTACTACTGGCAGGATTTCCACTTCTTAATGTGACGATATTTAGCGTCTGGATCCGTAATATTTTTTTCGATCGTTTATTTCTTCCTTCGACTCTCGGAGCTTCGATACTGCTGGCTTGGGGGATTCGAGATGCGTCCTTCCGATTCGCCAAAATGAATCGGCATGCTTTCATCTCCCTAATCCTTGCCGTGCTGATGCTCGCACACTTGGCTCTCTCTCTCTTTGTTTATTATCGCTTGGACCGCAAGGAAGATTATCGTTCGGCCGCAGATTTCGTGGTCAATCAATATCAACCAGGAGATTTAGTCCTGTTTGTGGCAAACTCAAGTGAGACCCTATTCAACTGGTATCAGAAAGATCGCATCCCCAAGGAGCAACGTATTGGTGTTCCGCGGAGTTTTCTCGACCCGCCCAATCAGAGTCCGGGTATCGTGATTAGTACTCTTCAAGACATTCAGTGCCTACCAAACTTTGTTGCTGTTGCAAGAAGGGTATGGCTCATTCGACTCCGCACTCAATACCACGACCCGCATGAGTTGACATTTAAGTGGATGGAACAACATTGCCGATGGATATCGAGAAAGGAGTTCTCTGGGGTGAAAATTGATCTTTTTGTTGCCTCGGGCTTTCCTCTATGAGGTGGACCAGACTCTCAATCTACTACTTGCCTCTTCTCCATGGAGCGCTATGTCTGTGGGTCATGAATCCTCACGGGTTGGAGCCGATTTCTGACGAGCCAGTCTATGTAAGCCTCGCTAAGTCCCTTGCCACGACTGGAACTTACAACTCCGTCTTTCTTCCCGGAGACCCTGCACACGCCAAATACCCATTCCTATTCCCTTGGCTCCTGTCCCAGGTCTGGCGAATTGCTCCCGAGTATCCATCCAATGTGGTAGCCCTGAGACTCTTGAACATTGCCGTAGGAATGGCATTCCTGGCAGTCCTTGGAGCCATGCTTTTTGCCAGCAAAGCCTGCAGTAACCTGATCGCTTTTTGTATTTTATTAATTTGCTCCTTCCACCCGGCTGTTATCGCCAATTCTATTTCCCTGCATTCTGAAGCAGCCTTTTCATTGTTCACCTGCTTGGGGATCTGGGTCCTTCTTCAATGGGATGGTGAGAAAGGAGGTCTCATCTCTCTCCTGGTGGGAGGTTTTTTTTTCGGCTGTGCCTTCTACGTAAGATCCGCGGGTCTGGCTTTGGCCGCGGGTTTTCTGTGCCATCTCTTATCAAGGTATCGGTGGAGGGAGGCCTTTGTCTGGTCGGCCTTAACACTGACTCTCATCTTTCCATGGCTCTACTGGGAGTTGGCTCACAATATCTCTACCTATTTCCCCGAGTACATTTTCTATGGAAGTTATCTCTCTGATTTCATTAAATTGATCCGTACGCAGGGCCTCCTCAAGTTTCTAGCCGGCAATCTGTTCTACCTAGCGATCGGTATCCCCAAGCTCTTGCTCTTTCCATTTCAAACTAATTTGAGGTTCATAACCCATGTGACAATGTGGGTAGGCTTTCCGCTCTTGTTCATCATGGCAAAAGGAACGATTCGTTCTTGTCCCAAGGGCTTCGAGCTTGTTCGCTGGTACCTATTTTCCAGCCTTCTAATGCTGTTACTCTGGCCCTATCCAGCGGGCGAACGTATGCTCTCGCCGCTTCTACCCTTCTTCTATCTCTTTTTGCTCACTGAAGGGGTTAAGTTGGCCCAACCAAGAAAGGAAGCTTCAGAAGAACAACCTCAGTCAATATCAATGCCCAGACTACTGCCAGGGATTCTGTCCGGTTGTGCTGTCTTGGGAATCGTTTGCTTAATGATCCATACTGTCTCTTTCTTGAGGAGCAACCTCCAGCATAACCGCGCATTTGAATCCAGTGAACTGGAAATGAGGGAGAGTTTTGCATGGATCATAGCAGAAACCCTTCCTTCGGATTTTCTCATGGCCAATTTCGATCCTCTTTACTACTTGCACACAGGACGCAAGACCGCTCCCATGAGTTTCGAGTATGCCAGGAAAATCGATGAACCTAAATTTGACGTTTCTCCAATCCGGAAACATCGAATCCGTTACCTGATAGTGGGGGAACATGATTTTGAAGTCTTCACACCAGACATAGTTGAATTGATGCAAAAGGAGTTGCAGGCTGTTTTGAGGGGAAGGAATGGGATGTGTTTCCTAAGAGTCTTCGAAAGCAGCCACAGAAAATATGTTATTTACCGAATATGGGACGAAAAAAGTCCTCTGGTCGCAGGTGCTTGAATCTAGTCGCTTGAGTGAGGCGCCCCGATGAATAAAACGGGGAAAGGCGAGAACCCACAGAGAGCAATTCAGCTCTTTCTAATCAGTTTCCTCACGCTATATTTTGAACTCATCGTTATACGGTGGTTGTCCTCTGAAGTTCGTGTTTTTGCTTACCTAAAGAATCTCCCATTGATTGCCAGCTTTCTGGGACTGGGGCTAGGGTGTGCCCATTACGATTCCGCGGAAATCTTCTATCGGCACTTTCCGTGGCTGATCACAACCCTGTGCCTGCTGATTGCCTTTTCCTCCTTCCTGGGAATCACATTCTTGCCATTTCCCATTGGCGACTACCTGATTGTGGGCGATGTGGCCGGAGGGTTTAATTACTCTACACTTGCCAACAAGGTTTTGGCCATGGGGAAATTCCTTGCCGTGATCATCCTGATGTTTGGTTTGTGTGTGGGAGTGTTTCTGGGGTTGGGTCAAAAACTCGGTCATTTGCTTAGGGGCTTCCCTCCCCTCAAAGCCTACACATTGAACATTGCTGGGAGCATTACAGGTGTCGTTGTATTCTCTTCCATATCTTTTGCCGGATGGTCTCCTTTGTCTTGGTTTGCTTTGGGATTTGCAATGCTGTTGTTGCTTTTCGAGAGGAAGGTATGGGCAGTTTCGGGTATGGTCATTACGTTGCTGGGAATAGGCTTGGTTCCTCACCAGGCACTCTGGTCGCCTTATTACCGAATCGATATTTCTCCGATCCATCTCGAAGAAGCCAATCTCCAATCTCCAGTGATTGGATACAATCTCAATGTAAATCACGATTATCACCAACGCATGCTGAACCTGGCCATGGGATCCGCAGAAGGCGATTTCACCCGCAAGGCGAGGCCTTACTATAATCTGCCTTATCGTTTCGTCAAACCCAGAAAGGTACTGGTAGTTGGGGCCGGGACCGGCAATGACGTGGCCAGCGCACTCCGCAATGGGGCTGAGCAGGTCGTTGCCGTCGAGATCGACCCCATGATCCTAAAGCTTGGACAACGCTTCCATCCAGAAAGCCCATACAGTTCCCGAAAGGTCAGAATCGTTAATAACGACGCTCGGGCGTTCTTTAAGCAAAGTCGCGAGAGATATGACCTCATCATTTTCGGGCTATTGGACTCACAGACCCTGCTTTCCAGCATGTCAAGCATCCGGTTAGACAATTACATTTATACTATGGAGAGCCTGACGGAGGCCAAGAGCCATCTCGAGCCATCGGGCACGATTTGCATTAGTTTCGCTCTGGTGGAAACCTGGATTCAGGAGAGGTTTTTCCGCATGTTGCAGGAGGTATTCCACCAGACGCCCTTATGCCTGGCCACTCCATATGACGCGGGGATTTCCTACATGGTGGGACCAGAGGCATCCCGTGAATTCATCCATGGACAAGCAGACCTTGAAGCCATGGTGATCAACGACCGCATTCCAAGGACGGGGACACCGCTTCCCACTGATGATTGGCCTTTCCTTTACTTGAAAGAAAAGTCGGTTCCCTTCGCTTATTGGTTTACGCTTTCCGTCCTGTTCCTATTAAGTTTCTTTGTGATCAAAAAGACCCTGGCCACCAGTGGAGGTGTCCTTTGCATGTTTTCCGAAAGGGCCAATCTATTCATGTTCCTGCTGGGTGCCGGATTCATGTTGATTGAAGTCAAAAGCATCAGTGATCTCTCGTTACTCTTCGGCTCTACCTGGATTGTGAACTCGGTAGTTATTGCGGCTATCCTGTTTATGATCTTGCTGGCTAACCTCCTGGTCTTAAAACGCCCCCCTCAGTCAATGAGCTTTGTCTATTTGGGGCTGACAATCAGCCTGGCCTTTAGTTATGCTTTCAAACCCGGCCATTTGACCGGCCTCAGTTTCGAGGCGAAAGCCCTCCTGGGTGGTCTTCTTAGTGCGCTGCCCCTCTTCTTTGCGGGAGTGCTATTTGCCACTGTCTTTCGAAAAGTACAGGACGTTTCAAGAGCATTCGGTGCCAATCTGCTCGGTGCCTTACTGGGTGGGATTCTCGAAAACCTCTCCATGGTTTATGGTGTTGCGTTTTTGAACTTGGTGGCATTGGGGATCTATCTCGTTTCGTCGGTTGTGTACCTCAGAGTAAACCGGAAGGCCCAGTTGGTTCCAGGTAGCAGCCTTAAACAGTCAGGTCCCTAGTGCCCAATTCAGCCGGAGGGCTCTCGTCTTGGAGTGCCGGAATTGAGTTCTCACCAATATTACCCCGAACTGAAGAACTGTTTCCAAAGGTTTTCCTGGTTCTTGATTCCACTCGTTTCCGGACTCTGGGTCGCGCGCCAGTTCAGCAATCCCCACCTTGCCTCATGTGTCGTTGATGACGGCATTCTGCAGATGAGTTGGGTCCGTCAGTTCAGCGAGGTCTTGAGTGGAGGGGTGTGGATTCCTCGCTGGCTCCCCGATTCCAACGGAGGTTACGGTAGCCCAGTCTTCATATTCTACTCACCTCTTGTCTACTATGTTTCTGCCTTTTTTTATTGGCTGACGGGTTCCATTGTTTTTTCGATGAAGCTGGTGAGATGGATGGGGCTATGTTTGTCGGGATTCGCCATGCTGCCTTATGCCCGACGCTTCGCTTCGCCGCATATTGCCCTCATCGTGGCTCTGGTTTACCTGTCACTTCCTTTCCACGTACTCGACCTCTGCTATTGGAGCCTGTATGCGGGCACCTGGGCCTGGATCTGGTTTCCTCTCATTCTTCTATTTCTAGATCAGATGCTGTTCCTTCATGCCAAACTCGCATCCGCACTTTCCGGGTTCTCATTGTGCTATGCAGGTTTAATCCTGACTCACCTTGTGTCCGCCTATCTGTTCAGTCTTGTCATCATTGTATATGTCGCCTTCCATGTGCAGAGGTCAGGCGTAGAAAAGATAATTGGTCGATCGCTGCTAGGGCTCTC
>JBGOTQ010000213.1:0-12772 GCA_041476565.1 Terriglobia bacterium
AAGGTCTTCCGCTGCCGCACCAACGTGGCCGGCAGTCATCTGATTAGCCTCGGCCGCGATCTGGCGCAATCGTAAGGCTCTTGCTTCAACAATGTCACTAGGAATCCAGCCGACGATCCCAAGCACGCTTTCTCGAAACTCGGCCCGCTGTTCGCCATTACCCGGAACGTCGTGGGCATATGACCAGAAATAGCGAAGAAACTCGCTGTGCAGGTAGTGCACCCAGAACATGGTCTGCTCGGAGTTTTCAAAGATCGGCATGAATTTCGATTCAATCAGATTCGGCTGGTAATGAAAAACGCCGTTGCGATACCGGCGGAGAATGTTGACGACAGGCAACCATCGAGCCAACGCTTCGTCAATGATTTGATCATGCAATTCGGCATTGTGCCATCCTTCAATGACAACGTACTCCGCCGCATACCAGCCAGACAGAAGTGCGAAGAATCGCCACCAATCTTGCCACTCATCGTTGAGACGATCGCCCTCGGTGTAGGCGTCAAGGTGCCCGAGAGCAAGATCTGCCCAAAACAAGTATCGTGCCCATGCGAGCGTCTGTTCCTGCTTGTCGAGTTGCCACATGGTTGTTCAAGCTGTCTAACATGGTATCGCCGTAGGTTTCATTGCCTGTAGCCTATCCCGCAATCACTTCCTTGGCCTTTTTGCTTGGAGCGGCTTGTCATCCAAGCACTCCGTAGGATTCTTCCCTATCCGCCCCTCGGGTTTAGACGGCACGATGCAGCCTAATCCCACCGGGTGTTTGGCTGCCGGGAAAACAAATTGCCAGCCCCACTCGCGGTCGGCAGCGGTGTATTTCCTGGCCAGGGCTTCGGGCAGGTAAATCCGGCCCATCCCTTCGCGGAGGTCTGGCTGATGGTTGATCTCGCGCTCGCCCATCTCGGCCGGGTGGCGCTGGTTATGGACCAGGATGAATCGCCGAATCCAGGCGACATAGGTTTCTTCGTTGCGAAGGCTATCATACCGGGCGCGCATCGCCTCGCGATCTAGGAGTCTCGGAGGCTGCGTCGCCTGTGGGTTCGAAGGGAAGACCGCCGGCTGTTTATCTGCGAGAACCATCGAAGAATCCTCGCTGAGGGCGGAAAACGAGACAATCCTATCGGGCTTCCTGGAAGTTGTCAAATATTGGGAAAAGATAATTTGACGGAAAAGAGGCGGAGCTGTAAGCTTTCCTGTATCAACCTGTTCGACTTATTTGACCACACGCTCTAACAGAATACCGCCCGGGGCAGCGTCTGCCAATTGGAAATCCGCTGTGTTGCCATGCCGCAAAGCCTAAAATCTACTCGGCGAAGATTGTCGTCCCGATCTCGGCGATCGGTTCAGTTGCTGGTGTGGCTCTCTGCGGTCAACCTTTGCCTTACCGCCACGCAGAATGCCGTTGGTGCGGGCGGCAACTGCCCTCCAGGCACGAGGCCTGTTAAACGACAGGTCTCCGGGGGCAACGCGGTGGCATGCGAGAGACCGGATGGTGTCCTGCACGGACCGTTTGTTGCCAGGCATTTCAACGGACGAAAGCACAGTGAGGGAGAGTACATGAACGGCGAGTTGCAGGGACTGTGGACCGAATGGTACGACAACGGACAGAAGAAGTCGGAGGCCACCTACCAAACCGGCAAGGCAGAGGGTTCATTTAAGGAGTGGTATCACGATGGCCAGAAGATGACCGAGGGATCCTATGTGCATGGTCTCAAGCAGGGGTTGTGGATTCAGTGGCATCCAAATGGGAAGAAAGCCAATGAGGGCGAGTATTACGGGGACAAAAAGGGCGGGATCTGGACCACCTGGCACGATAATGGCCAGAAAGAGAGCTCGATTCAATACAGAAACGGAGAGGAGTACGGCCTCTGGACACGCTGGTATCCCAACGGGCAGAAGCAAGCCGAGGGGGAATTCCACGGGCAGAGGATCGTCCAGCCTCGAGGTATTCGCGTTCCCAGGGACGTGGGCGATTATACCGCCTGGTACGAAAATGGCCGGAAGGCCCTGGAGGGTAATTACCAGAAAGGTGACCAGGGCGGCCTTAAGGATGGGAATTGGACCTATTGGGACGAGAGCGGGAACAGGCAGAGAGTCGAACTGTGGCAAAGCGGCAAGCTGGTCAAGACGATTCCCTATAAGAATGGCGAGCCAGCCCTCCCATGAAACCGGGACGAACTCCGCCCAAACTCCAGGCGCGAGGTGAAAAACTATGGCAAAAGAGGGAAACGCCGCAGTTGGCAAGCGACACCCGAACACGCTGACACCGTACGTTGTTTACAAGATTCATCCGGCGATCGGGGTGGCCAGGGTCGGCAAGGCGGACGAGTTTTTCATCGGCCCCGAGTTGCCCGGACGGGGACCAACCGGCCAGCATTCAGTCGCTGGAACGCCGGTCCCATCGGCAAGCACGCCCGCTGGTCCCGGAGTGTCCTTTAAGGTTGGCGGTCCCGGTGGCAAGATCAAACGTCAGGCGGCGCGGTTTCGCATCTGGGAATACACATATAATCAGGGAAAGTCCCTGTATTTCCCAACCCAGGAAATCAACCTGACTACCCCTGGCGTCAAGAAAATCAAGTGGACCGTACAACTTGCCAATCGCAAGGCCTCCTTCTTCGAGTTTAACGGGACCAATGGCGAGCAGCCCCCCTATGCTGCGGCTGCCACTTTTGCCCCCGATCTGAGAAATTCCAGCGTAGGTGGCGGCGTAGTCGGCCGCAGCACCAACTTGGATATTGACCCGCCTCCCCAATCTATCGAAATGACCAAGGGGGGCGCGATTCCACCTAAGAAAGGGATGGCCACTCCGAAAGCCAGCATTCCCGCTGCCTGCCGCACCCTGGGAGAGCTCCAGACAGACAGCAAGGGCAGATTGCTGGTCGTGGGGGGGAGAGCGAACTCGGAGTCGCTGCCTGCGGGCCAGCCCCTGGATGCATACGCGAACAATGAGGGTTGGTTTGATGATATTTCCGATGGTTGGATAACTGCCGAGCTGGAATTCGACACGGCAGGGAAGATTATCCCCGCCGACGATATCGAGGCCGCCTGGGTGCTGGTGGCCCCACCGGATTTCGCGCCGCCGATCGGCAATATCATCACATTGTACGAAACCATCTCGGATGTCATCGTGCGCCAACTCGACCTTCCCAACGACAATGCCGTGTTCCTGGAAGACAAGGAATACGAGAAGGACAAGGGTCTGCGGCGCCTCGCGCTGATAAAGAATGGTGGTTTCAGGACGGACGGGAATGTCAGTTCATACAAGCCCTCTTTCTACAAGGACATTGAGCCGATCCTATTGCGGCTGGAAAATTATCGCTGGGTTCATTCCAACGTCTATTTCAGCCATGGAGCGTTTAATCCAGCTTCTGTTGCCAGATATGATCCCGCCAAAATAGCCGACCCGCTCGGTTCCAAGGCGACTCGCGGCGAAGTGTTCAAGCGGCTCCGTATTCCCGACGGATTGACCGCCCCCACCGATCCCGAAGCCGCAGGCGGCCAGCAGAACATGCCCAAGCTTCTGGGCGACGAGGAACAAGACGATTCCCGCCGGCCCGTCGCCACGCCCGGTCCCACTAGAAAGAAGGAATTCCTTTCGCTCACGGGGCTGCAGTATTTTCTGCTCACTCAATGGCTGAAAGGGAACTTCGAAACGGACGCAAAGCGTAAGGTATGGACCGATCCCGAGACAGACGCAAGCCCGGAGCTGCTGGACGAGGCGGCGCTTGAAAACTGCGTTGGAGGAGCCTTCTTTCCGGGGATCGAAGTGAGCTGGCTGATTCGCAATCCCGACGTCTACAAGTATGGCGTTCCGAGCGACAAGATCGAGTGCGGCACGGCGTTTCGTATCCAGCCTTGGCAGCGAGATCCGGCGACGGGCAAAATCAAAACCACAGGCGGCACTCTCTCGAAGGGCGGCACACCCCTTCCCAAAGAAATCCAGTACGGCAGCGGCGCCGGCATGAGAATGCTCAAGATGGAGCCCGGATTCTTTAGCCAGCAAATGGCGCAGCCTTGGCAGGCGGATTTCCTGTCCTGCCTGAACTCGGAACATCCTACCGGAGGGCCATCCTATGGTTGGTGGCCGGGACAGCGGCCGGATGATGTCTTCCTGGACGCCGCCGACATCCCTGGACCGCCAAGCTTTTCCGCAAAGAGCGTCGCCTGGGACCGCGATATCGCCGGGGCAACGGGGTCCGACATGCGGAAGGTGTTGATTGCTCATCTCGACACACGGGGCTTCGTGGTGCAGTTCGGCTCCAACTTCCTGGAACAGGACGGCATTCCGCGAGTCCCTCCGGCCGTCGTGCCCCCGGTTGGGCCTCCGGTAGCTCCCCCGCACACCGGTTGTTTTATCGCCAGCGCAGCCTATGGCTCTCCGTTCGCTCCCGAGGTTCAAATCCTGAGGGAAATCCGCGACAACGTGGTTCGCGAAATGGATTGGGGTCGGAAATTCTTCGATACCTACTGGAAGCATTACTACCGAATCAGTCCCGCGATCGCCGAAGAGATGCAGCGCGATCCGGAGCTTCGAAAGACCATCCGGTGGTCGATCGTGGAGCCCTGGACCTACTACATGAAGCTGCTGTTGTCGCGGCCGGATTGGGATCGGGTCGATTTCAACAAGTTGGAACCGCCTCTCCGCGATTTCCTCGCACAACTACGGAAGGACATGGATTCATGGCTGGGCGCCATCGAAATTCCCACGGGCTACTCTCACCTGGACCCGATCGAGGCGGTCAAGGAACTTAACGTGATCCTTACTTTCATTCGGCGCACTGGCGGCCTCGAATATCTCGACGACCTGGTGCAGCGAGGCCAGTTACCCTTGCGCTATGGGCCCCACCAGGAAGCCGAACTGCTGGCTCGGTTGAGCCAGGCCGGAAGGCGGCCGGAAGAGATCGAACGGATTCTTTACGGGAGGCGCTAACGGTCGCCGGGGGCAATTCGATGGACCGATTCCACGTGATCATCCTGGGCGGTGGTCCCGCCGGTCTAGCGACGGCACTGGGGCTGGCGCGCGAGGGCCGCTCGACGCTGTTGTTGGAGCGTTCCCGGTACGATGACTGGCGGGTAGGAGAGACGCTTCCCCCTGAAGTGCTGGTGGTCCTCGCCAGATTAGGAGTATGGGATCGCTTCCGCGAAGCAGGAAATACCCCGTCCAATGGCATTCTTTCCGCGTGGGGGAGCAGCGATCTTTATGACAACGACTTCATTTCCAATGCATACGGGACGGGCTGGCATATCGATCGCAAACGATTCGATGCCATGCTGGCCTCCGCTGCGGAGGAAGCAGGCGCTCAGGTCTGGCGAGGGGCTCGCGCCCGGGCAGTGTCGCGTTGCGGGCGGGGCTGGCGAGTTGTGATCGAACACGCAACGGTGCCGCGCGAGGCCGAAGCTCAGATCCTGGTTGATGCCACGGGCCGCGCTGGCTGGATAGCCCGTTCTCAAGGCAGCCGGAGGCGCGCTTACGATCAAATGATCGGTTTGATCGGAGTGCTTGCTCCGGAAGCCTCCGCGTCTCCGACGGTCCCTGTCCTGCTCTTGGAGGCGGCTGAGGAAGGATGGTGGTACTCCGCGCCCTTGCCGGATGGCTCGCTCCTGGTTGCGTATATGACGGATGCCGGCTATTTAGCCGGCAGCGGGGTCTGCCGGATGGAGTTCTGGAAGGAAAAACTCGGCCGCACGACCCATACGGCGTCACGTGCGTGGGGGCTCCGGCCACCCGCCGAGGTGCGCGTGAGGAGCGCCGGCAGCAGCCTGCTCGAGAAAATTACCGGACCTGGCTGGGTGGCGGTGGGAGATGCCGCCAGCGTTTATGATCCGCTGTCGGCGGCCGGAATCGGCAAGGCTCTTCACGGTGGCCTGCACGCAGCCAGAGCGATCCACGAGCATCTTTCCGGAAACCAGGCGGGCCTCCACGAGTACGCGGCCTCAATCGGTGAACAGTTCGAGACCTATCTCAAGCAGAGGCGCCATTACTATCGCAAGGAAACGCGCTGGCCGCAGAACTCGTTCTGGCAACGCCGTCAGGCCCTTCCCAGGGCATCCTCTCGGTAATGGAGAAGCAGTTCACGTGCCGATTGAACATATCGTCCAGCAAGGGGATTGCATTTCAAGCATTGCGGCGCAGTATGGGTTCACGCCTGAAACCATTTGGGATTTCCCGGCGAACTCCGAGCTCAAGCAGAAGCGTCAGAATGGCAATGTGCTCTTCGAGGGAGACGTCGTGGTGGTCCCTGACAAGACGTTGAGGGAGGAAAGCCGCCCGACCGATCAAAAACACAAATTTCTCCGCGAAGGTATTCCTGAGATGTTGAAGATCATATTGCGTGACGCACGGGCCATCCCTCGCAAAAACCTTCCTTATATCCTTGTGGTGGACGGCGTACGTTCCGAAGGCAAAACGAACCAGGACGGGCTGCTGGAAGAACCGATTCCGCCGGATGCACGGGAGGGCCGGCTGATCGTCGGAGTGGGAGAGAATCGGGAGACCTACACCCTGAAGTTGGGGCACCTCGACCCGGTCACGGAGGTCAGCGGCGCACAGATGAGACTGAATAACCTGGGGATTGACTGCGGCCCGGAGGACGGGGAACTCAACCCGAAGACCGTGGAAGCAATCAAGCTATTTCAGGGGCAACACAAACTTGACGCGACCGGTGAACTGGACGACGCGACCCGGCAAAAGCTCCTGGAGGTGCACGGCAGTTAGCGGCGGGCGGAAAGGAGCGAGACGGCGCGCCAGAAATAGTGGATGCAGCTTCCTATCGCCAGCGCGGCTGCCGGCCAGAAGAGTGCCGACGCAATTGGCCACAGACCCAAAGCCGGCGCAACTCGAGCCGCCAGAATCGCAACGGCAATCACAACCTGAACGAGCGTGCTGGCCTGGCCCAGCCGTACCGCTGAGAAGTTTCGCAAGCCGGTGAAGGCCAAGGCCCAGACAGTACCGTGCAGCAGCAGCAGGTCTCGGCCGACGATAATCGTTACGAACCACCCCGGCAGGCTGCCAACCGCGTATAGAACGAGATAGATGCTGCCCAGTAGAATCTTGTCACAAATAGGATCAATCCAAGTTCCAGTGGGGGAGGTCCAGAGGAACCGTCGTGCAAGGTAGCCATCCATAAAGTCCGTAGCTGCCGCTGCGGCGAAAATCCATAGCGCTCGATCAAAGCGTCCCGCTAGGATCGCCGCGACAATGAAGAGGGTCATGGCGAGACGGCAGAGCGAGAGGAAATTTGGGAGAAATCTCAAGGCGCGGCCTGGTCTCAAGACAGTAGCTTTCGCGGAAGGCACATAGCAAACAACATTCCAGACGGCAGATGGCAAAAAAGACCGCCATGTCTGGCCACCCTCTGGTCGAATGGGCGATGCACTCATTCTAGCAGCCTTTGGACCTTCACTGATAACCTCCCTGCAGTGCAGTTTTCAAAGTGCAAATAGGGTCAGACCCTAATTATTGCTTTCTCTTTTATCCGTTAGGCTGGTGCCAGCAAGGACAGTTGGTGCTCGCTAGTTTGCTGCCTTAATCTGGTCCCAGATGCGTGTGTACTTCACGTTGTTGGCCCCGAGGTCCTGGATGACCTCGCTCTTGGCGCGGATCTCCGGTTTCAGAAACACTCCCGGATTCTGACGGATCTTCTCGCTGATTTGGGGATAGCTGGTTTTGTTGGGGCAGAGGTAGGCAACAAAATTGGTGTTGTCGGCTGCAATGTCCGGTTCCTGCATGAAATTGATGAACTGATGGGCGAGCATTACCTCCTTCGAGTTCCGGGTGACAACAAAGTCATCACAGGCAATGGAAGTTCCTTCAACAGGCACATCAAACGAGATGTCGGAGTTTTCTCGTTGCACCTGAAGGATGTCACCACTGTATCCATGCACAAGAAGGAATTCCCGCGAAGCCAATCCTGTCTTATATTGCTCACTTTCAAACTTAGCCAGATTTCTTTTCCAGCGGATCACCACATCGCGAGCTGCGTCCAGTTCGCCATCGTTAATTGTGTTCAGGCTGTAGCCCAGGGATTTCAAGGCCGCCCCTATGGTTTCCCTCATATCGTTGAGCATCGTTACTCTCCCTTTGAGCTCCTTCCGATCCAGCATCTTCCAGGTGGGTTCAAAACCAGGAACCCTGCTTTTCAAGTAGGCAAGCCCGGTGTTGGTCAGCATGTAAGGCACACTGTAGTGCATTTCGGGATCGATGGCGATCTTCAGGTAGTCCGGGTCAATATGCTTAAGGTTGGGAAGCAGCCTGTGGTCCAGCTGTTGAACGAGTCCCTGGTCATCCATGATCTTGGCCATGTAGCTGCTAGGCGTAACTAGATCATAACCGCCTGCACCCGCCTTGATTTTCGCGTACATGGCTTCGTTGGAATCGAAGGTGTCGATGATCACCCAGCATTGATGATCGGCTTCGAACCGATGAGTTAGTTCCGGCTTGATATAGTCTGCCCATGTGTAGATGTGAAGTACCGGTTTGCTCTGTTGACAAGCAGGGAGTGCCGTCAAAATCGACAATACAATGAGTAGCCTGGACAAGCCTGGTATGTTCATGAGGATTCCCGGGTCAGGTGCTGGCTGGCCCAAACCACCAGAAAAGTAATAAGCAACAATAAGGTCGAAAGCGCATTGATCAATGGTGGAGAACCATGCTTAATCATGCTGTAGATCCTGATTGGCAAGGTGGTCGACCCGGGCCCGGCGACAAAAAAAGTGATGACAAAATCATCGATCGAAAGTGTAAAAGCCAGTAATCCTCCTGCGAGAATTCCTGGGGCCAGCAGAGGGAGCAAGACTCTCCAGGTGGATGCCCACCAGCTGGCACCCAGGTCCTGAGCGGCTTCCACAATGGCAAAATCGAAATCCTGCAGTCTTCCCAACACCACCATTGCGACATAACTGATGCAAAAAGTCACGTGGGCAAGAAAAATGGTGAATAATCCCAGGTCCATCCTGATGGCCACAAAAAAAAGGAGCAGACTAATCCCCATCAGGATTTCCGGGACGACCAGGGGTGTATAGATCAAGGTGTAATGGAATCTCTGGAGACGGGTCTTGTAGCGGTGCAGGGCAAATGCAGCCGTTGTGCCCAGAACAACCGATACAGCCGTAGCGCTGACTGCGATAATCAAGGTATTACTTAAAGCGTGCAGAACTTCACGTTCCTGGATGAGCCTCCGGTACCAGTGTAGGGACCAGCCTTCCCAGGTGGTTCCGAATCGGGATGAATTGAATGAAGTGATCACCAAAACCAGTATCGGGAGATAGAAGAAAACCAGCAGTAACAACGTTGTCACTAGTGGCAAGCGGCTTTGCTTCATGCATCCTCCCGGATGAGTGGAACGGCACGGTCCTTGCTTCTCTGCAAAGCCAGAACTGCCAACAACGGTATCAAGACAGCGAGAATTAACAAGGCCGACAACCCGCTGGCCTGGGGCAAATTACGATCGACAAATACCCTTTGGGCTATTTTGTTTCCAATCATTTCTGCATTTGGCCCTCCCACAATATCGGGGATGACGTATGAACCCAACGCGGGTATGAATACCACCATGATGGCGGTCAGCAGTCCTCTGCGAATTCCAGGTATGAATACCCGGAAGAACGCCTGCCACTGGTGCGCCCCCAAGTCCCGAGCAGCCTCAAGGAGGTGAAAATCGAACTTCTCTGCGGCAGCATAAATAGGCAGGATAGCAAAAGGGAGAAAGGTGTAGACCATGACTAGCAGGACTGCTCCAGAGTTATATAGCAATGAAACCTCGGGTCCAATCACGTGCAGGAAAACCAGGGTCCGTTTGATCAGGCCTTCCGGATGCAAAAGGATCTTCCAGGCAAAAATCCGGATCAGAAAACTGGTCCAGAATGGAACGATGACGAGCAATAGCAGAAGCTGTCTCCATGGACGATTGGCCCGGGCAATGAAATATCCCGCCGGAACGGACAAAAGGATGCAGATCAACGTGGTCAAACAACTTTGAGTCACGGTTCGCCAGATGATGGCAGGGTAGTTGGGGTTGACCAGATGACGCAATGTTTCAAGCGTCCACCCGGGCCCGATCCCTCCATAATTGTCCGTGGGTTTGAAAGCAACCATAAAGACGATAGCTGTAGGGATCACGAACAGCAGGCTCAACCAGAGTAGAGAAGGCCAAGTCACCAGCCACTCATTCTTTTTTTTCTGACGAGCGATTCGGGCTTCCATAAGCGGGTCTCAGGAATCTTTTTCGATAGAATCCTCGGCCGGCCCCATGGTCTGACCGGTCTTCTCAGGAGGCAGCCCGATCAGCGTCTCATCTGATTCGCTGTACCGATCCAGCATAAATCCATCATCGGCGTGCCAGGAAATCCACACCTCCTCCTCCCACCGGATCGGTTTCTCATCCAACAGAAAGCGGCTGTGTTGCTGGATCACAGCGAGGCGGTGATTGTTAATGCGCACCCAATAGCGAGTGTGGGTGCCCAGGTAAATGACGTCTTCCACTTTCCCGGGCAGGCAATTATGCCGGTCGTCCAACAAAGGCCGATCCCGGGAAATATGGAACTTCTCCGGTCGGATGCTTAGATAAATGAGATTGCCGCTTTGCAGTGGCTTATCTTTGAAGCAAAGGACATCAGGCAGGCCGTCTATCGATAAACGCATGTAATCACCGCTACAGAATTCGGTGACCTGGCCTTCGAAGAAATTTGTATCTCCAATGAAGGCCGCAACAAAACTGGTTCGAGGAGCCTCATATATCTCGGCCGGGATTCCCACCTGTTCGATTCTCCCGTGATTCATGACCGCGATTCGATCGCTCAAACTCATTGCTTCTCCCTGGTCGTGAGTGACGTAAAGGAAGGTAATTCCGACTTCATCATGGATCAGATCCAGTTCTAACGACATGCGCTGCCGCAGCTTGAGATCCAAAGCTGCCAGCGGTTCGTCCAACAGCAATACCTGGGGTTTGTTGATGAGCGCTCGAGCCACTGCGACGCGTTGTTTCTGCCCTCCGCTGATCTCGGAAGGCTTCTTATGGGCCTGGTCCTCCATCTGAATCAAGGACAGCATGTGACCGACTTCTTCGTCGATTTGGAGTCGAGGACGCTTGGCAATGCGCAATCCAAAGGCAATGTTCTCGCGGACTGTGAGATGGGGGAATAAGGCATAATTCTGGAATATGGTATTGACTTTCCGGCGGTTGGGGGGCAGTGCAGTAATATCCTCACCATTTAACAACACCCGGCCTGTATCCGGGTGCTCAAATCCGGCGAGAATTCGTAAGAGGGTGGTTTTTCCGCAGCCGCTTGGACCGAGCAAAGAGAAGAACTCTCCCTTGCGGACTGAAAGGGAAACCTGGTCGACTGCTCGCAAGTTGCCGAAGTTCTTGGAGACACCGTCAAACTCCAGGAATTCAGACACGTTCCACCCCTCCTCATGGGATTGTCTCAATATTGAGCGCGAGAATTGGCCAGAAAACCAAGCTGAGAGCTACTTTTGGAGAATCACTTCTCATGCAGCCGTCCTCCAATCCAGTTGAACGCCCAGGCGCGCGGGAACGGCAAGATCAGGCAAGCACATCAAGGGTTGCGAGTGTATTGAAACGTGCTCCATCTTGTCAAGGAGGGATGAAAAAACTCTTGATCTTCACCGAGAATTGAAGAAAGATGGCGAGGAACTGCAGCGATGCCTGAAACGACTTTCGATTCTCCGTTACCTGTGGCTCCGTCCAGCAGGTGAGGAATGGATTCTATGGGTGTGATACTGCTCATCGATGAGTGAACTGAAGTCGATCGTTATTATTCCCGCCCGGTTTGACTCCTCACGGTTCCCTGGAAAACCTCTCGCCAAAATAACCCAAAAGCCATTGATCCAACACGTTTATGAACGCGCTCTTCAGGCTCGAGGTGTGGAGAGGGTCATAGTGGCTACAGATGACACGCGGATTCTGGATGCGGTCTTGGAATTTGGAGGCGTGGCCTGCATGACTTCCAGAACCCATCGGAGTGGTACTGACCGGGTGGCAGAAGCAGCCAAGAACTTCGACGCTCAGATCGTCGTGAATCTTCAGGGCGACGAACCCCTCGTCGATCCAGGTTGCATCGAGGTCGTACTGAAGCCTTTTATTGCCGAACCGGAGCTGATGATCGTGACGGCGAAATCCCCTTTGGCTTCTGAAGACGAATTCACAAGTCCCAATGTTGTAAAGGTTGTGACCGATCGGCAGGATTATGCGTTGTATTTTTCGAGGCTGCCGCTCCCTTATTCTCACAGCAGGCCAGCCCGTCCCAATGGAAATCTGGCTGGATGCTTCAAGCACATCGGGATCTATGCCTATCGGAAAAACTTTCTGGACCTGTTGCCGACCCTCAACGAATCGCCGCTGGAAAAGGCTGAAGGGCTTGAACAACTCCGGTTCCTGGAGAATGGATTTAAGATTAAGGTGGTTTTATATGACTATCAGTCGGTGGCTGTTGACACCCCTGAGGATCTCGCCCGCGTCGAGGCGATGCTGGACGGCAAGCTAGCCGGACTCTGAAAATCAGAGCCGTTCGATAGTCCGAAATTGATGAACAACCGTTGGCGGTGGCGAAAGAACGCCGCCTTTTTTTAAGGCTTTAGGTGATTCCCTGCAATCAAAGGAGCAAACGTGGCGACGAAATTTATTTTTGTTACAGGAGGTGTGGTCTCGTCCTTGGGAAAGGGGCTGGCTGCAGCCTCCATCGGGAGATTGTTGGAAAGCCGGGGATATCGGGTGACTCTCCAGAAATTCGATCCATACCTGAACGTCGATCCCGG
>JBGOTQ010000214.1:0-12742 GCA_041476565.1 Terriglobia bacterium
AATCCAGCCACACCCACAAAGAACCAGAACAGTCTGCGGCCGAGCAGTAGGAGCACGATGCCCAGCAGGAGGTGTACGATTGCCGTTTGGTTCATATTATTTTCCTCCGAGTTTCTGAAGCCGCGCATCCTGTTGCAGATATCCGAATCTCCAGCGGATAGTCGGAACAAGGGCGGTTTTGTGATCGATGCCCGGCTGTTGGGCCATCCCAACTTCCGGGTTGCAGGCACTATGTCAACTTCTTGGGCTGCTCCTGAGTTGCCAGGGGGTTCACGACTGCAGATTATACACCCAATGATTCTGCTGGCGCGGAATTTGCGCATAATGCCGAGCTCGGCTTTATGCGCATACCTTTTACGCCCGGCATGCTTGGATGCTGCCACCAGCTCAGAAAAATTCCTGCTCGTCTGTGTCTTCTGGCACCGAAGGGCGATCGACGGAACTCTCGAAGGGAGGCCGGCCAACCACGCGAGCGACTCGTGCGGGACCTTGTGACTTTACTCCCGCCACTTATCGCATTGGGAGGCTCCGGTGCCGATCTCGCTTACGAAATTCGAGAGGCCCAGCGGCGCTGGCCGTGAGATGGAACCGGAGTTCGAAGGGAAGCCACCGCCCTCAGACAACGCCGGCGTTGTCCACAAGGTAGGCGAAGTGGAGACAATTGGGCCTCACACTTCGCCTTTGGCGATTTGGATAATTTCGTACTCGCCTTCCACTATCTTCACCAGAAGACCAATCGCTTCTACGGACATCTCTAGTGCCGGAATCGGGTGACCAAGGCCGCATTAGTTGTTTAAACGGTACTGTCAACTTGGCGTCGTTGGAGTGATGTCGGGACGGTTTGTGGCTGACCTCCGGACTCATCAGGCACACGTGACCTCTTGCCAAACAAGAAAGGAGCGAGATCGTAAGAGGCGATGGTTGACTGACCGCAGCAGGTGGCGTCCGATTCGGAAGAGATTCTGAATGACTCCGTGCACAGACCAGAATCGTTGGGCTGCACGCTGATCACGACGGGGTTGGACGAGAATATCAATCACTTGCCCGTCCTGGTCGACAGCCCGCCACAGATACCGTCGCTGACCCTGTATAATCACGAAAAGTTCATCCAGGTGCCAGGTGTCACCCAAGCGACCCTGTCGTCGCCTGAGTTTCCGAGCGTATTCAATACCAAACTTCCGACACCACTGTCGGATCGTCTCGTAGGATACGGTAATCCCATGCTCTGCCAGGAGGTCTTCCACATCTCGGAAGCTCAGGCAGAAGCGGTAGTAGAGCCAGACAGCATGGCTGATGAAATCAAGCGGAAATTGGTATCCGCGATAGTTGGGCGCGTTGATTTTCATTCACCCAGTTTGCTCGGATCTTCTCAACTTGACAATACCGCCGTGTCAGTTGTTTCGAGTTTTTGGACCCTACCGAGGTCATTTCAGCCGATTCAAGAGCCGCAGTATGCCATCCAGGATGGTAAGCGGATGGGGAGGACAACCAGGAATGTAAAGATCGACTGGGATCACCGGAGCGACCCCGCCGCACACAGTCGGGCTGCCGGCAAAAACGCCACCACTTAAAGCGCAGGCGCCCACGGCAATGACCAGGCGAGGATCGGGGACAGCTTCGTAAGTCTTTCGTAGCGCCAGTTCCATATTGCGGCTTACCGGACCCGTCACGATCAACCCATCGGCATGCCGCGGAGAGGCCACAATTTGGATGCCGAACCGGGACCAGTCAAAAACGATATTCCCCAAGGCCTGAATTTCCAGATCGCAACCATTACAGCTCCCGGCGCTGACTTCCCGCAATTTAAGCGACCGGCCAAAAAGCCGCAGCAGCTCTTTTCTTAAAGCATCAACCCGGTGCGGCGTGTCATCGATCACCCGCAAATCCTCAATCCGACGGGCGGCCATGGAATAATCGGAAGTGAATTCTATAGCGTGCTGCGGGCAAGCTTCTTCGCAGGCTCCACAGAACACACATTTGGCCAAGTCGAGCTCGAGAGGAGCTGTCTTCAAGGCCTCCGTGGGACACTTGGAAATGCATTGATCACAGCTGGGGAGACAACGCCCAGGATAAAGTTTCGGGCGGCCTCGATACTCCTTGGGCAAGGGCTGGACGGGAGGAAAATCCTGAGTGCGGTAGCCTTGTTCTATCCGGTTTTTCAATAATTTCCACATATCGATAGCGATCCTGCCTATAGGTCATGTCCCGCATAGGAGAGGTTGAAGCTCTTGTTGTTGAGCGGGAAATCCGAAATCTGGCAGCCTCGTAATGCCATGGTCAGGCCCATCCAGTTGTGAAAGGATGGGTCGACGATTTTGAAATGGCGCAGATTGGCCTGCTCGTCAGTGGCCGCAATGTGAATAGTCTCTCCCCGCCAGCTTTCGACCATACTGACGCAGAAAGCCGAAGGCTGAAGCCATTTCAGGGGGTCCGTTCGGACCGCCGCCAGTTCTGGAGATTCCAGCAGTTGGGCAACCAGGTTGAACGATTGTTGGATCTCCAGCCAGCGGACCTGGGCGCGGGCCAGCACATCGCCTCCTCTTGAAATCTGGGGAGTGAATGGCAGAGCCCTGTAAATCCCCCAGGGATGATGGGCTCGGACATCGCGAGCCAGGTGACAAGCCCGGGCGGCAGGGCCCACCAAACCCAAAGCCCGGGCGGCTTCGGAGCTGACAGGCCCACAATATTCAAAACGCGTCATGACCGAAGAGCTGGAGAAGAGTAAATCAGCCGTGGATTCCACTTGCCGATGGATGACTGCCAGCCTGTTCTGCCAGGATTCGAATGGGGCCATGCCGAAGGGGCGATTGAGACCGCCAGGAACTAACAATCCCCGCCCGTAGCGATTCCCGCTTAATTCCAGCAGGAGGTTAAGGAACTCTCCGCGCAAGCGACCGAAATAGGCCGAGGCCGGCAAGTACCCCACGTCGGTGGCCAAGGCCCCTAAATCGCCCACATGATTGGCGAGCCTTTCTAGTTCCAACGCCAGCGCACGCACCCGTTCGGATTGAGGCGAGACGTCCCGTCCGGCCAATCCCTCCAAAACCCGCGAGTAGGCCCACCCATGACCAATGACGGTATCCCCGGCAATGGATTCAGCCAATATCATCTGCCGCCCGGGAGAAGCAGCTACTATTTGGCTCTCGACGCCCCGGTGCTGATAGCCCAATTGAATTTCCAGGTGGTGGACTCGTTCACCGTGGCATTGAAAACGAAAATGTCCCGGCTCGATGACTCCGGCATGAACCGGCCCCACCGCCACCTCGTGGATGGATTCCCCTTCAATTTGAAAAAAGGGAATTCCTTCGATTTGGCGAAGCGGTTTGAGCCAGGGATGCCCCTCAGGACGGATGCCATGGAGTTCATGGAGTTCCCTTTCGAAATAGTGGGCTTCAGGCAACTGCGGCGTCAATGACGGATAAGCCCGGGGCTGGGAAGGCAGTCGCGCACAGGCTATTTGCAGCGTTTGTCGGGAGTCAATAGCCAGCAGGGCATACATCCGAAATCCTTCCGAATCGGGCCATGCCCAAAGCGCCACCATTCTCCCGCCGCGGCCCAATGAGGGAGCGCCGCGGCGGTTCGGGGGAAGAGTATCCGGCGCGGCAGTCCGCTTGACAGGTGCAGCGTCAGGTGCGATGTCCGAGGAAGCCGGTGGAGCGCAAGTCTCCAGTATCCAGGTCCGCCAGCGGTCCAACTCGAGGCACGGCAAACTGTCCCACGAGACGGCTGCGCCATTCTGGAGTGTTAGAGGAGAGGCACTCACACCTTGCCTCCCAGAATCATAAAGGCCGATTTCAAGTAGTGAACCAGTTCTGACGGCAAGTAGATTCCCAAAACCAATACGCCGGCGGCCAGGCAGTAGCAAGGCCAAAGCATAGTAGGCCGCAATGGTTTCGACTGGCCAGGCAAGGGGCGTTTTTCACCTTGCGCCATGCGCAGGATGATGCGAGACATCGAGACAAAAATCACTCCAAGAAAAATCAGGTAGAAACACATAGCTGCAATGTGTCCCTCGGCCCAGCCGGCCCGCAGGATGAGAAATTCACTGAGAAAAAGAGAAAAAGGAGGCGATCCCAAGAGGGCGAGGCCTCCGATCAACATCAAGAAACCCGCGGGGGGAAGGGTCCTCAATAGCCCCCGCACCTCAGAAATATGTTTGGTGCGATAGGTGAGCAGAATCTGGCCGCTGACGAGAAAGAGCATTGTCTTGGCCAGGGAGTGATTCAAGGTATGAAGCAGCGTCACCCAGCCCGCTCCGCATCCGACGGAAAGGGACAGAATTCCCATATGTTCAATGCTGGAATAGGCGAGCAGCCGTTTGTACTCCTTTTGGCCCGTGATAAAGATGGCCGCAACCGCAAGGGAAGCGATTCCCATAATGACGAGAAGCTTTCCCGCAAAGGCAGCCAATCCCGCCGCCACGCATATCTGATACACTCGCAGAATTCCCAGAAAGGCGCAATTGAGTAAGGCGCCTGAGAGCAACGCCGAGACAGGTGAAGGAGCTTCGCTGTGAGCGTCGGGCAGCCAGTTATGCAAGGGGGCTAATCCCATCTTCGTTCCAAAGCCGACCAAAATGAGGATAAATCCGATGCGCAGCCATCTGGGGTCAAGAAGACGGGCCCGGGCAGCCAAGGCGGGCACCGAAAGATCGTCACTCACCCCCCGGGCGGCCGCCGCCAAAACGAATAATCCCAACAATGCCAGGGCAATTCCAACGGAGCAAATGAGCAGATATTTCCAGGCGGCCTCCAGTGCCGTCCGCTGATGATGATAGTAAATCAAAGGAGCGGTGGCCAGGGTGGTGCCTTCAATTCCCACCCAAAGCAAAGCCAGGTGGGTGGTCACCATGGTCAGCGACATGGCCCCAAGAAAGAAAAGCATGCAGGGGACAAACAAATGACTGACCGGATCGCGCGCCAGTCCCCGCTCATGCTCGAAATAACCTCGGGAATAAACAGCCACCAGCAAAAAAAGCAAGCTGGTCAGACCCAGAAAGAAAAGGCCGAGGGGATCCACAGCGACCTGGAAATTCACGTTACCGGACTTCTGAGACACCGCCAGAGCTGCCACTCCTGCCAAATGCAGCAATGCACCCGAGAGCAAAATCGCTCGCCGGACGGGGCGTTGCCCTTCCTTCCGGAAAAAAAGGGCCAGGAGGCCAAGCAATAGGGGAGTGATAACCAGTGCCAGCGCGATCATTCCGAATCTCCCAGCTGCGACATGACTCTTGTGTCAATGTGATCGAAAGTCTGGTGAATGTGGTGAACCATAATTCCCATGACTAGAATGCCGGCCAGCAGGTCGAGTAAGACCCCCAATTCGACGATCAGCGGAAAATGTGCGGCCAAGGTGACCCCAAACAAGAAGATGCCATTTTCCATCACCAGGAAGCCAATCACTTGCGAGATGGCCCGGCTACGAATGACGAGCAGGAAAAATCCCACCAGCAACATGGAAAGGGCGACCGCCCCGTCCAGATGTGAGGCCCCTGGCGATCCGGGTAGACTTGCCGAACCCGAAAAAGAAGCCACCACCAACAGGCCGCCGCCCAGCAGGGCCAAATGGGGACGGACAATAAATTCAGAATATCGAAGAATGGTGATACGCCGCAACGAACGCAGAAGCAGCGCGGGAATGAGCAGGGCTTTGACCACCAGCGTGATTGAGAAGACCAGCAAGGCTATTCTCCAATGGGTCGAAGGGGTCAGGAAGGGGAGTGCGGCAATCATGGCTCCCTGCCAGGCCACTGCATAAATGCAGGCGGAAATCCGCTCGGTGCCGAGAATGATGAAGGTAGTAAGCAGAGCTCCTGTCAACAACCAATCCATGACTTAGAAACCCTTTCCTATGAAGGCCACCAGGAAGACCACCACGGTAACGGCGAAATTGGCAATGAGGACCTGTGGGACCAGCATCAGTTTCAGACGAGCCAAGGCCGACTCGACACATCCGATGGCAATGACCATGCCAAGCACTTTGGCAGCCAGAGCTAGCAGCCCCCAGGCTCCCCAATTAATACCCGCCGGCCAGAGTAAGGAGGCTGCCACAATGCAATAAAGGAAGAGCTTGAGCGAGGCCCCATAAAAGACCAACGCCAGATCAGGGCCGCTGTAATCCAAGATCAAGACTTCGTGAATCATCGTCAATTCCAGATGGGTATTCGGGTCATCCACCGGGATGCGGGAATTCTCACTCAAGAGTAGAAAAAAGAAGGCCACGAAGAGGAAGTAAAGGCCCGGCTGCAACGGAGCTCGGACTCCCTCCAGTTGGAGCATTGCTCCCAGCGACAAGGTATGGCGAGCCACTGCCAGCACCGCAAACCCCATGAAGAAGGTCAATTCGGAAAACGCGCCGAAAGTGGCTTCCCGGCTGGCCCCCATCCCTTCAAAACTGGAACCCGTATCCAGAGCCGCCAGAAGAGTGAAAAAACGCGCCAGGGCCAACAGGTAGGCGAAGAGGATCATGTCGCCGGCAAAGGCGATCGGCACGGGTCCCAACACCGGCAAAAGCCAGCCGGCAGTAAACAAGGCACTTACGCTAATCAAGGGAGCCAGGCGAAAAATGGCAGAGGTGGTGCGGCTATAGACTGCCCCTTTGCGGAAGAGTTTGACCAAATCGAAGTAGAGCTGAAAACAGGATGGCCCTCTTCGTCCGACTGCCACGGCTTTAATTTTGGCGATCAATCCCGGGAGCAAAGGCGGCAACAGGATGAGGATGAGGCCGTGTAATATTATAAAGGGCCAATTAAAACCCAAACCAGACCTCCCAAAAAAGCAGAAAGAAAAGGGCCGCGAAAATCATAATCAAATAACCCTGCACACGGCTGTGCTGAATGGCTCGCACGCGCGCCATTAAGCTTGCCAGCGCAGAAAACAAGGGTACGAAAAGTCTCTCTTCCGCCACGTCACGAGCTTGCTCGTGAAAGGAGGCCCTTGAAGGGAAATACCCTGCGAGGCCTTCCATCCGCCGCTCCAGCCCGAGCAGCGGCAGGAAGAAATAGCCAAAGGGTTCTGCAAAGGAAGAAGCCGAATATTGCATGCGGGCGTTGGGGGCGTAATAACCGCAGTCCCAAGTCACCGATCGTCTGATCGATTTGCCACGGAAGAGCCGCAGATAGGTAAGACCCAGTAATATGAAGATCCCAATCAATAGTAAGACAACCCGGTTCACGGTTTGCAGTGCCGCCAGAAATTGGCCTACACTCGAGGGAAGCGGCGCAGGAAGACACATCTGGACTGCAGGAAGGACCACTTTCAAGGCCGCTACTGGAAAAATCCCAATACCTACGGAGAGAAGTGTCAGGATCGCGAGGGCCGCCAACATGGAGGCACGCAACTCACGCGGAGGGTGCAGATAAGCGTGGCGGGGTTCTCCCAGGAAAACCACTCCCATGGCTTTGGCAAAACAGGCGACAGCCAATCCTCCGGCAAATGCGAGACCGAGTAAACCCAGGATTGTCAGAGTAGTCAGCCATCCGCCTCCCAGTTGCGTGGTCTTAAATAAGCCCACATACAACACCCATTCGCTGAAAAAGCCGTTGAGGGGCGGCAAGCCGCAGATGGCGGCGGCAGCCACCAGAAAGCAACTTGCCGTCAGAGGCATCAATCGGATCAACCCCCCTAGCCGATCCATGTTCAGGGTATGGGTCCTCTGGAGTACGCCGCCTGCAGCCAGGAAAAGGGCGCCCTTAAAAATACTGTGATTCAGAGCATGAAATAAGGCTCCCGCCAACCCCCAGTAGACCAGCGTGGGCTGTCCCGTGGATGAGCCGAGAAGCGCCAGTCCTATCCCAATCACAATGATCCCGATATTCTCCACACTGTGGTAAGCCAGCAGGCGTTTGAGATCGTGTTGCATCAGAGCATTGAGCACTCCCAAGAGGGCGGAGATCACTCCAAGAATGACCAGCAGACCGCCCCACCAGAAAGCCGGGATACCGAGGAAAGTCACGGCCCGCAGCAATCCGTAAATGCCGGTTTTGATCATCACCCCGGACATCAAGGCAGAGATGTAAGTCGGAGCAGCAGGATGTGCGTGGGGAAGCCAAGTGTGGAAGGGATAAATCCCTGCCTTGGTGCCAAATCCGACCAAAGCCAGAATAAAGAGGAAGCTTGCAGTAGCAGAGGGAAGACCGTGAAGGGATCGAAAGGAATCATAGCCCATGCTGCCGCTGTGGCTGGAGAGAATGACGAAGAATAGGAGCAAGAAAGCGGTCCCAAGGTGAGTGGCAATTAAGAAGACCCATCCGGCGTGCCGGACCTCCCGCTTGTCATGTTCGGTCACGACCAGGAAGAAAGAGGCCAGCGACATTACTTCCCATGCTACTAGAAACCAAAAACCATTGGCGGCAATCAAAACCAATTCCATTGACCCAATCAAGAGAGGGAAAAACGGTAGAGTCCTTACCAGGTGCGGCTCTTCACTCAGGTAACCCCAGGCATAAATTGCCACCACGACCGCAAGGCCCAGTGTCACCAAAAGAAAAAATGCGCTCAGCGGATCGAGCGCCATCTGCAGAGGCAGGTCGATGAAATCCCATGCCAGCGTGAAGGTGATAGATTGACTACTGGATAGAACTTGAGCTGTGGGAACAATGCCGAGAAGGGAACCCAGTATGACACCGGAAGTGCTAGTGACGATCTTGACTCGGGGAGATAAGCCGGGTATCCCACACAGAACGGATGTTGCCGCAAACGCTATCAGAGAAACAACCACCCAAAACATAACAATTCCTTAAGTAAAAAAGCAGAAAGATCCAGCCTGCTTTGAGCTAATTCTTTGTCAAAAAACCGCTCATTATACGCATTTTTATATGAACTCCCGAATAACGTCTTACGCCAGACCACAAGCTCAAAGACGGCCCTTCCCCTTTGGCTAAAACTACTAATAATACACCGAGACAGCCGAGCAGGCTGCCCATCCCCGCGCTCAACGACCCTATCGCTGATAGGATTTCCGCAAGCTTTCCAGTCCGGTTTTGGATTCGAACTCGAACCGTAAACGCGTAGCTAATGCTGGTAGGTTGTAGTGAACCGGCCATAACGTTCCTAATGAATTGTTGTTTGCGCTGAGAGGTTAGCGCGTCTGGACATAGCTCCTCCCTTCGGTTACAAAAGACGGGCGGCCGAGTTTGTGACAAAATCATTGATCCGCTCGCGCGGGCTCTTTTTTCTTCTTCTTTTCGCATCTCGTGAGACTGATGTTCGCCAGCAGGATGAACATGAGCAGATATCCGAAGAGCAGGGCGAGTATGAGTGAAGCCAGGCTGGCCGTGAGCGAACTGATTGTATTCGTTGTCGTGATCGTCTTCGGTTTCCTTTTCCTCTGGTACCGATTTAAGAATTCAATTTCCCGGTCGAACCTGCTGGCGAGGATCACACGCCGACAAACTCCACCTGGTTTGATTTTGAAAGAACGGAGTGTTTGATAAACTCGCGATCATTTCGGCAGGGGAAATCGCTGCGAAAATGGGCCCCGCGGCTCTCCTCCCGAGCCATCGCTGAAATCAGAATCATTTCTCCAACCGACGTCAAGTTTGCACATTCCCATTCGACCCGATCAGGAGGAGACCAGCTGCCCCGGGACCTCAACTGCATGAGGAGACGCAAGCCTTCTTTCAATTCACTGCCGTCCCTTACTATCCCCACCTTGCTCCACATAACCTTTTGTGTGGCCGACCTGGTTTCCCCCCATTGGGGCCTTTCTGTTGGTGAGGACTCTATGGGCTTCAGGGATGTGCCTGCAACCTGGGCAAGCGAAGGCGGCGCCTCGGAGGCGACAGCCAACCCGACGCGAGCGCCAAAGACCAAGCCTTCCAGTAGAGAGTTGCTGGCCAGGCGATTGGCTCCATGGACTCCGGTACACGCCACTTCCCCAGCAGCATAAAGATCCGGCAGAGAAGTCCGGCCATAGAGATCAGTCTTCACTCCTCCCATTAGGTAATGAGCTGCGGGATGAACAGGAATCTTGTCGACTGTGATGTCAATGCCGTAATTCAGGCATGTGCTATAAACCATCGGGAACCGTTTCTTGACGAACTCTCCGTTTAGATGGGTGAGGTCGAGATAGACGAATTTGCCGCCCGTCTTCTTCAGCTCCTCCACTATGGCGCCTTGGTCAGGATCAGAACTTCGCCCGCCTTTCCCAACTCTACAGCCGAGCGAAGACCAGCGATCCCGCTGCCAATAACGAGGAAATCAGTCTTAATGGTGTCAGGCTTTACCGGCATATTCAGCTAACGCTCCTCTCGTGAACACCATCCTGTATCGAAATCAATAGGGAGAGATTACTGAGCAACACAAGCTCGAACTCTAGTGGAGGCTTAGTTTGAGTGTCACGCAATGGGAAGGTCAATGTTGTTTGAAGCCTCCACAGACGCATCTGGGACTTTTTTGATATGTTTGAGTTCTTGAAGTTCGTTTCACTTCCACGTCAAGTTCCAGGTATTTCTTCCTCCATTCGGGGCAGTCCTTGTCAGAAGGTTGCCGCATAAGCCACTGACCCAAATCCTCAGCTGCTTTCTGGAACCGGCATCTGGCAACTTGACACTGAAGCTCCTTTGTGTTCATGGTCTTCACTCCAAGCATCCAGAATACCCACACTTTTGGATATTCAACTATTTGCAGATGTTACTCGTTTAAAAAAACTTCTGGGCTCGAGTCAGGAATCATCATCCGTTTTCTCTCATCGAGTAGTCCAACTCTATCTCCTCCAACATGCTGCGCACTCCTACCAAGTGGTTATTAAAAAGCTCTCTGGCCACATCGAGAAGCTTGAACAAGGTAGGGTCACTGACCGAGTAGTAGACATTCGATCCTTCCTTGCGCGCCACAATAATATTCTTGTTGCGTAACACAGCCAGTTGCTGAGACGCGTTGGCCGGCTCTACTTCAAATCGTTGACTGATTTGGTTGACGGTTAGTTCGCCTTCGCGCAACGCATCCAGGACCGAAATGCGCAAAGGGTGTGCCAGGGCTTTAAAGAACTCTGCCTTGAATCGGCTTAGCTGGCGTCTCTCTTTCATGTGAATTGTCGCCTTTGCAGAATCATTTACATTTGCATCTGCACATTTCTGCATATTATTATCGGCCGTGGGGATTTTGTCAATTAGTCTTTTCAGGTTCTCTGGGTCCGAGATGTGCTTTTGTGTGGTCTGGAGAGTTGAATGATCCTGTCCCTGGCGAATTGCTAATTCGTGACACAACCCCTGGCGATTCCAGGTTTTGTTACGATGAGCAGATGCGCGATCTGGTCATTCTTTTCATCCATCGTCGAAATGAAGCGTCGCAATCCCACCTGGGGCTGTCCGCAGATCGCTCAGCAGATTGCCTTGGCCTTCGACATCCCAATCGACAAAGACATGGTTCGAAGGAGCCTCGCCAGCTCCTACCGACCGGAACAAGACTCTGGTGGTCCATCTTGGCTAACCTTCCTGGGCCACATGCAGGACAGCCTTTGGAGTCTAGATCTGTTCCGGTGCGAATCGGCCACATTGCGGACCCACTGGGTCTTGGTCGTCATGGATCAATTCACGCGCCGCATCACGGGGTTCGGCCTTCAGGCCGGAACCGTCGATGGGGTCGCTCTTTGTCGGATGTTCAACCGGGCCATTCGAGGACAGTGCTGGATGCCGAAGTACCTCAGCTGTGACCACGATCCCTTTATCGGTTTGGGCAGTGGCAAGCCAATCTGCGGATCCTGGAGGTGACCGGGATCAAAACCGTCCCCTTTGTTCCCTTGTCCCATCCCTTTGTGGAACGATTGATCGGATCGATTCGACGCGAGTACTTGGATCGCACGCTGTTCTGGACGACTGCGGATCTTGAAAACAAGCTGCTCGATTTCAGGACCTACTTCAACTTTCATCGCTCGCATACTGCACTGAAAGGGCAAACGCCTGTCCAAGACGCGCCCGAGCGACGACCAGTCACCAGTCTCCATTCCTATGGATGGCAAGGCCACTGTCGAGGCCTCTATCACACACCCATGGCTGCCTGATTCTCCAAAGACGCTTGCTCCCTGTAGTATCCGGCGGACATCGGCCAACTGCACTTCCCCTGAAACCAGTCGCTGTTTGAGCTTGTAAACGCCGCGCGGATGGCTGATCTGATCCCTTCACTGCCACCCGCTTCTCTCCGCCAGAGTGACTCCCCTCATTTGGACAGCGCGGTCACCGGTGGCATCGGTCAAAATAGCAATTCGCCATAGACAGGTTTTCGGACACGAATGAAGATGGTAACTTATTGAAGGAGAAAGGGAAAGTGGGAGGAGAAGAAGAATTGGCGGAGAGAGTGGGATTCGAACCCTCACCATTTCGTAAGTGTTTCTGATTTCAGCAAATTCCTTGTAATAACTGAATGGTAGCGAATCTTACCGTTTTCTATATGGTCTTCGTGGGTCAAGCGATTCTCTATGTATCGCTTTATAAACAGACACCAAATAGACACCAACGTCGTGGATTTTTGGGTGAGAGAGTCGAAATCCGGGCCATCGGGGCAGCGGAATTAGAATCCAGGGGCAGCGGATTTTGCTTGAGACATTCCATGTCAAGCCCTAATTGTGCGTGTCGGGTTTGTCAGAGTGGAGAAAGGTAATCCGAAGCCCGTTTGAACGAAGCCGCTGGCGCGGCGGACGCTTCGCGTGCGCGAAGAGTCGGCTTGGGGGCCTTGATGGGAGTATTCTTGGGTCATAAGGAGGTTTCCTATGACCCGCTTACGCCAAATGATGATCGAGGAACTCG
>JBGOTQ010000215.1:0-12698 GCA_041476565.1 Terriglobia bacterium
CAACTTGTGTCCGTGGTCCCGGTGAATCAAAAGCCGACTGATGGGGACATTGTTCTGGTCGAGAAGGACGGCGCAACGCTCGTCAAACGCATTGTCTTGATCGAGGGCGATCGGTACCGAGAGGTGTTTGTGCCTTTCATGAAGAAGTGGGTTCGGGTCGAAGGCTATGCCCTCATGATGATGGTGCACAGCGGCCGTTGTCCATGCCGGATTGCCACCGTCCCGGCGGGCCAAATGTTCCTGCTCGGTGATAACCCGAACGCTTTGGCCAATTATGGAAAATTCCTGGAACTGGGCAAAGGACAATCCGACAAACTGGAATTCCAGGCCCGAGAGCGGAGCAAGATCTTGGCAAAGAAAATGAATTCGCGCTAATCTAAATAAGATTGGCACACTTTATTTTGACCAACCCGAAATCAGGATGAGACTGTTTGGGTCTATTAGCCTTCAGGTTTCCTTGAGCTTGTTGCTTGCGGCGATTCAATGTGCGGCTTCTGACCTGCAAGCTGACTATCAAAAATTCCAGGAGAAGTTCAACAGGGAAACCAGCCCAGTTGGCAAAACTAAAGCCCTCATTAAGATGTCGGAGATCGACTTGAAAGGGGCCCTGTCTGAAGCCAAAGCTAGAAACCTCGAGGAAGCTGACAAGTACCTGACCCGCTATATCGGAGTCGTGCGCCAGGCCTCCGAGGTCTTGAAGCTTTCGAATCGCAACGCTCAGAAGAATCCCACGGGATTTAAGGATTTTGAAATCGCTCTGAGCCAGCAGTTGCGCAAGCTCAATGACCTGAAAGAATACTACCCCTACGATCATCAACAGACGATAGAACAGGCAATCGAGGTCGCTCGAGGGGCGCATCAGGAGATGATTAATGCTATCTTTGGGCTTGAGAATTCTCGCAGGTCTGAGGAAAAGAAACGCGACCAACCGAAGGAGGCCAAATGAAGCACCGCTCTCCAATATTTCCGCTCTCTGCAAGGTTGGCCGTTGGGTTCTTTTTCCTGATGCGATTGCCCCTGCTTTCTGAACAGGCTCAGGAGTATCTGAGCGATGCCGAGATTGATCAGCTGAGAACTGAGGAAGCGAAAGAACCTCCGGAACGAATTCGACTGCTAAGCTCATTCCTGAAGGTCCGCTTCGAACGTGCTAAGTCAGCGAAAAGCGGAGTCCCCTACCAGGAGAAGGATGCCAAACAGAAAACGTCCCCGGATAAGGATAAGAAGAAAGCCGAGGGTCCAGAAGCTAAGAATTCCCCTGGGGCTGTTCCTTTGAAGTCTTTTAAGGGATGGATGGAAGATTATTTAAAATGCCTGGACGAGATCAGCAACAATATTGAGGATTTCTCTACACTTCGCTATGCGGAACCCAAGCCATATCAGAAGTCGCTGAAAAATCTGCGAGCCTCCCTGGAAGAACAGCAGCAATGGATTGTAGATGTCCAAAACAAAGTGGAAAAAGGCGAAAAGGTGGTCATTGATGACGTGTTGGAGACTGTCCAAGATCTCCAGGGAGATATTACCAACAGCATCGATGAACTGAACCAGCAGATCGAGCAGATGAAGGATTCTCGTAAGCCGAAATCCGATTCTGAGAAATGAAACAGTTAAGCCTGTTTGAAGAAGAGCAATTTCTCACTCCGCGCGATATCCGGGAGATCTTTACGGAAAGCTACCGGGAATTGAAGCTAGGGCGGCAGAGTCCCAGCGTGCAAGTGCAGTATTACCCATTTGTTGGTATCAACCACACCATTCGTCTTCGGGATGAGGTCCTCCATGTTCGCCTCAGTGACCTCCTGGCAGAGGCTCCGGAACCGGTCGTCAAGGTTCTTTCCCTCATTCTGCTTTCCAAGCTCTATCGTCGTCGGATTCATCCGGATTTGGTTTCGACCTACCACTCCTACTTGAACACCGTCGAAATGAAGCGCAAAGCGCTTTACGCCAGACGCTGCCGAGGCAGGAAGTTGCAGTTGGACCCCCAAGGCAGTCACTACGACCTAACGACCCTGTTCGAAAAGTTGAACCGGGAGTATTTTAGTTCCGGGTTGCCATCCATCGATCTGGGTTGGAGTCGGCGAAAAAGCCGCCGGATCTTGGGCCATTTTGACCCATCCCACAATTCAATCACCGTTAGCCGGGTTTTTGATGGTCCCGAGGTCCCGGAACATGTAATTGCCTATATTCTCTTTCACGAAATGCTCCACGTCTTGTTTATGACCTCTTCCAATTTTGACGTGAAATACCAGCATTCCTCCCAGTTCAGGAGGGAAGAAAAGAAATTCAAGTACTATCGGGAATCTAATGAATGGCTGAAGAAGCACCTTTGATCTCATTTTCTTCGCGTACAATTCAATTGCCAATCTGTTGAAAACCTCCGTCCATTTCTTCACAACCCTAATTGGTGGTCGTCACCTTCATCCTGGATCTCCAATGAGATATCCCCATTGTTTTGTGTCATTTTTGGAAAGAACCAGTGTTTCGGCTACAGGTCAAACAGTTTCATGCTCAAATCAGGCAAGGGTTTTCGGGATTTTTCCACAGGTTTTTCCACAAGATAATTTCGCGTTTGCTGTATGAACTTCCCTGAAGGGATGGTAGCATTCCCGCGAGATTCCGCGAAAGTGGTTTGGCAGCTTTTGTCATGAACAGTAGAGAGAGAGTACAGAGGGTTCTGAACAGATCCATACCTGACAAGATCCCGATTGATTTTGCAGCTACTACAGTCAGCGGATTTCACGTCAGTTGCATCGCAGCCTTACGGGACTACTACGGGGTTGAGAAGAAACCTGTGCGTGTCATTGACCCTTACCAAATGCTGGGCCAGGTTGATGAAGACCTGAAAAAGGTAATCGGTTTGGACACAGAGGGAATTTTCGGAAAGAGAACCAAGTTCGGCCTCTCAACGGAACACTGGAAGCCCTGGAGAACACCCGCTGGTTTGGAAGTTTTGGTCCCCCAGGAATTCAATACTACCGTGGACAAGAATGGCGATATTTTGATCTACCCCCAAGGGGATGTTACGGCACCTCCTAGCGGACGAATGCCTGCAGGTGGGTTCTATTTCGATTCCATTATCCGTCAGGAGCCCATTGACGAAGATCGACTCACCCCCCAGGACAACTTGGAAGAGTTCGCTGTTCTTTCTGAAGAAGATCTCGTCCATTTTGAGGAGTCGATACGGCAAGCGGAGGGCTCGGAGAGGGCAATTATCGTGACCATTGGCGGAATGTCGTTGGGAGACATCTCCCTGATTCCTGGCCCGTCTCTGAAACAGCCCAAAGGTATCCGTGACATCACGGAGTGGTACATTTCTACCCGAACGCGCCGCAATTTCGTGCACCAGGTTTTCTGTCGCCAGACTGAGATCGCTCTGGACAACCTGGAAAGATTCCGCTCCAGGTGTGGGAATTCCGTGGATGTCACTTACATTTGCGGCACCGATTTTGGCACCCAGAGTTCTTCATTTTGCTCGGTGGAAACCTTCAGGGAACTTTACCTCCCGTACTACAAGAGAGTGAACGATTGGATTCACCGAAACACGGTTTGGAAGACATTTAAGCACTCTTGCGGCTCCGTGGAGAAGTTCATTGAATCCTTCATTGAGGCAGGATTTGACATCCTGAATCCGGTTCAATGCTCGGCTCTGGGTATGGAACCGGAAAAGTTGAAGGCAAACTACGGAGAGCGAATTGTCTTCTGGGGAGGGGGCGTGGATACTCAGCACACCCTACCTTTCGGAACTCCAGACCAGGTCCGCCAGGAAGTCCTGGAGCGATGTGAAATCTTCTCACGCAACGGCGGATATGTGTTCACCGCCATCCACAATGTCCAGGCCTTAACTCCCGTCGAGAATATTGTTGCGATGATCAAAGCGGTCCGTGAGTTCAATGGAGACGGGAGATGAAGAGAGAGGAAGCCCCATGTCAAGAAAACAAATCCTCATTCTGTTGCTGGTCTTGCTTTTCGCTTCGTCTGCCCTACTCTCAGCATCAGTCTTAAAGGCCGGTGTTGCCAAAGTAGATATCACGCCTCCAATGGGAACCAAAATGTGGGGCTATTTCGACAGGGAGGCTGGAGCCTCAGCTATATTGGATCCCCTCTTCGCCCGTGTCTTGGTGCTGGAGGCCGGCGAAGAAAGACTAGCCCTGGTCACATTGGACTTGGGGCGTACCTTTGGTCCTCGGTCCTTGGCCCTGTTGAAAGAAGCGGTACAAAAAAGTACGGGGATTGTGCATCTGCTAGTAGTGGCCTCACATACTCATGCTGGTCCAGTGATTCAAGATGAGTATGCGGAGGAAACCCCGGCATGGGAAAGAACGGCTCTTGATAGAATTAACAGTGCGATCAGTGAAGCGGCCAAAAACGCCGTGGATGCCCGGTTGGGTGTGGGTTATGGGAGTGTCTACATCGGTTACAACCGGCGCAGGGTGAATCCCGATGGCACCGTCACTATGCTCTGGGACAACAAAACGAAGCTCCCCACTTCGCCTTATGATCCCACGGTCTCTGTACTTCGGGTTGACACCACAGCTGGGAAGCCGCTCGCCATTCTGGTCAATTATGCCTGCCATGCGGTCATCTTCGGTGCCTCGAACTTGCGTTATTCAGCCGATTTCCCCGGCGTGGTGACCCGAACCCTGGAAAAGGCTTTGGACAACCAACCTCTTGGCTTTTTCCTGCAAGGTGCCTGCGGGGATATCAATCCTTATTTTGCCACGACCCCCGAAGAGGAAGACCCGGTGAAACACTGCCAGTGGACCGGCGAACTCCTCGGGCAGGAAGCAGCTCGCGTAGCTTCCTCGATTCCCACCAAAGGCAGCCCGGATTCGAGACTCGACATCAACGAAGAACTCCTGAGCTTCAAGCTGCGCTGGAATCGAGCCAGACTTCGAGAATCGGTTCTCAAGCTCATTGGACCTAAGGCCTTTGAGAATTATGCCCCCTCCATTCAGAATGATTACCAGCTTCCCGTGACCACTCTGCTGATTAACCGTCAAATCGCGATCATGACCGTGCCGGGCGAGCCGTTTGTCGACTTCCAGGTGGACTGGCGAAACCGTTGCCCAGTCCGGGATTCCTTCTTCCTGGGCTATGCCAACGGCTACTTCGGATACTTCCCAACTATTCAAGCCGCCTCCGAGGGTGGCTATGGGGCATCGGACCCGGTCACCTGGATTGAACCTGGAGCCGGTGAAAGAATGGTTGACCATGCGGTAGTAAAGGTTTATGAATTGTTGGGAAAATTGGTAGATGATCCTCGGGAATAAGTTGTCCTTCGTAATTTATTTACAAACCATATGGCTAGGAGGTGCTTCATGCCGAGAGGCAAAACGGATGTTGAAGAAAAAACCCCTGTAAGAACCAAACCGCTTCCTCTGGAGTTCCCTGGAGTCCATCACATGGACGAGGAGGAAGTCCAGGCTGCCGTCCGGGTATTAAGAGCCCGGTCGCCGTTCCGTTACTACGGAGTCGATTTGCAGAAGGAAGTAGAGACCTTTGAAACTGAGTTTGCCAAGTTTATCGGGATCCGGCATGCAGTAGCCGTCGGGAGTGGGACTGGCGCCCTGCATGTGGCCCTCGCGGCTCTGGGGGTCGGCCCCGGACAGGAAATAATCATCCCGGCCTATATGTGGGTTTCGGTGGCGGCTGCGGTAGTCAACCAAGGAGCCATTCCCGTAGTTGTCGACATTGATCAGACCTTCGGCTTAAATCCGGAAGCCCTTGAGAAGACGATCACTGCAAAGACCAAGGGCATCATCGTGGTGCATATGAGCGGGGCCCCCTGCAATATCTTAGCGATTCGGGAGATTGCCAAGCGCAAAGGCCTTTTCCTCTTGGAAGACTGCGCTCAATGCAACGGAGGAAGCGTCCGAGGCCAGAAAGTAGGAACCTTTGGGGACATGGCCATCTTCAGTTTCCAGATGAATAAGAATATGACATCAGGTGAAGGGGGCTGTGTCGTGACCCATGACGATCGGCTCTATCGCCGGGCATTTGCCTGCCATGACCTGGGCTACGCCAGGGACGAGAATGGTCGGCTGGTCTTTGATGTTCCGGAGCTTTGTCTGTGGGGGAAAGGTTATCGGCTGGATGAATTGCGGGCGGCTGTCCTGCGCGTTCAGCTGAAGAAACTGCCCCGAATCATTGGTGCGATGCGACATAGTAAGTATCGAATTCGCCAGGCACTGGGAAAATATGGACAGGTGAGTCTGAGAACAATCCAGGATCCCGAAGGAGACACCGGCTGCTTCCTCATCACCACTTACCTGGACCCGCCCACCGCTCGCAGAGTGAATCTGGCATTGCGAGCCGAAGGGATCGTTACTTTCCCGCAAGGGGTCTCCAATGTTGTCATGACCGAGTGGGGCCTTCACCTGTACTACAACATCGTCAGCCTGGTGGACCGCCGCAGCGGGGATGTTGCCGGATTTCCCTGGAAGCTCGCCGAGAATTCCGCTTTGAGAATGAAATACGAGAAGGGATCTTGCCCGGTTGCCGACGGTCTCTTTGAACGCAGTATCCTGTTGCCCATCCCCTCCTGCCTGACGGTAAAGGACGAAGATGAGATCATCCAGGCATTTGAAAAGGTCCTGACTCATGAGTTCAAGTAACCCTGCCGCGACAGTCCCCACCACATCAGGTCCACGGCTGAAGCGTGCCTTGAGCCTCTGGGACCTGGTGTTCTATGGAATTGTGCTGATTCAGCCTACGGCACCGATGCCTCTGTTTGGGGTGGTGAGCCAGGAAGCCAAGGGGCATGTGGTCACAACGATCCTGATCGCCATGGTGGCCATGCTGTTCACGGCTATTAGCTATGGACGTATGGCCCGTGCCTATCCCAGTGCGGGTTCGGCATTCACTTACGTCGGTCGCGAACTCCACCCCTCGCTGGGCTATGTAACCGGCTGGAGCATGGCGATGGATTACATGTTGAATCCCATTATCTGCACGATCTGGTGCAGTAAAGCCGCCGGGAATATCCTGCCTGAAATCCCTTATGCTGTGTGGATTCTTTTCTTCGCCCTGTTGTTCACTGCGCTGAATCTGCGCGGTATTCGCGCCAGTGCCCGGACGAACGAGGCTCTTGCAGTCGGAATGGGCGTGGTCATCATTTTGTTCTTTATCTCGGTGTTTCGGTACCTGTCAGCAGGACCGAGCTTGGGAGGCACGGCACTGCTGAAGCCTTTCTACAATCCGGAAACCTTCTCGCTGGCTACGGTCCTGACCGGGACGTCGATTGCTTCACTGACGTACATTGGTTTCGACGGCATTTCCACGTTGTCTGAAGAAGTTCAGAATCCGCGCAGAAACATCCTGCTGGCGACAGTCCTGACTTGTGTGATCACCGGGGTTTTAGCTTCTCTTGAGGTGTATGCCGCACAATTAGTCTGGGGAGGCTGGAGCGGGTTTCCGGATGTTGACACCGCCTTCGTTCATGTAGCTGGACGTGCCGGCGGGGTTTTGATGTTCCAGCTAGTTAATTTTACTCTATTGGTGGCCACCATTGGATCAGGGTCCGGCACCCAACTGGCTGCAGCCCGCCTGCTTTACGGAATGGGGCGTGATAATGCCATTCCCAAATCCTTCTTTGGAGTCATTGAACCCAAGCGCAGCATTCCTCGCAACAACGTGCTGTTTGTGGGTGCGGTGGCTCTGCTGGGTGGATACCTGCTAAGTTATCAACTTGGAGCAGAACTTCTCAACTTTGGCGCGTTCATTGCATTCATGGGTGTTAATATGGCCGCATTCTTTCGCTATTGGCTGAGAGCTGAAGAGCGGAAATGGAAGAATTTCCTGCCTCCGATCTTGGGGTTTCTGATCTGCTTCTACATCTTTCTCAGTCTCCGTTGGCCAGCCAAGGTCATGGGGACCATCTGGTTAAGTGCAGGTGTCATTTATGGAGCCATTAAGACCAAGGGCTTTCAAAGGAACCTGGTCTCATTTGAACTGCCGCCCGAGTAAGGGGCCATACCCGTACCTTTTGATTCACCATCAATGAAAATATAGACCTCTGACGCAGACCCGGATTGCGGATCTGCGTCCCACTGAGGAGAGAAATATGCTCAGAAAGCAGAACCTTTCACGCTCCGTGCCAGTCATGGCAGCAATCCTGGTCTGCGGGCTAGTTGCCCTCGTACGGTCCGACACGCGCAACCTTACCGACCTCGAACAGGGCCAGCCCTCAAAGAAGAAGATTGAAGATCTGCTCAGCAGGATGACCCTGTCAGAAAAGATTGGGCAGATGAATATGCCCTGCGTGTACGAGGCCGGGCTCGGGCGAGACGATCAGAGTAAGGTCGAGGGCGTCCGCAAGTTCACAGCTGGAACTTACGTTCAGGAGATTGGCCCTGCCGGCGGGTTTTTCACGTTGGCCAATACCATTCTTCACCAGGGGGCCCGACAGCAAGCCACCTTCTTCAATGAGCTGCAAAGAATCGCCTTGGAGGAAACCCGGCTGAAGATCCCGCTCCTGCAAACGGAAGAAGGAACTCACGGGTTGATGGCCTCTGGCGGCACGATCTTCCCCGAAGGCCTCGGAATCGGAAGTACCTGGAACATGGACCTGGTAAAGCAAATCTATGCCGTCGCAGCCCGGGAGGGCCGGAGCGTCGGTATCCACCAGCTGTTCACGTTAGTCATTGAACCCAACCGCGACCCCCGCCTGGGGCGAAATGAGGAGGGGTTTAGCGAAGATCCTTACCTCTGTTCCAGGATTGCTGAAGCTATTGTCCATGGCACCCAGGGCAGTGACGTGTCTGCTCCCGAACAGGTCGTGGCTGGTCTCTGTCATTATCCGGGGCAGAGCCAACCAGCCAGCGGAATGGAACGTGGCGCCATGGAAATATCAGAAAGAATGCTGCGAGAAGTCTTCCTGCGCCCGTGGGTAGCTGGCATCAAGAACGCCGGGGCCCTGGGGGTAATGGCCACCTATCCAGCCATTGACGGTGTGCCGGTTCATAGCTCTCACCAACTTCTGACAAAGGTCCTCCGCGAGGAGTTGGGGTTTCAAGGTCTTGTTCTCGGTGAGGGCGGCGGCATCGGAACCCTCGAGTACGAACGGTTGGCTCCCTCCCAGAAAGAGGCCGGCGCCTGGGCTTTGGGAGCGGGATTAGATGTGGGGATTTCCTTTGAGCCGGGATACATGGATCTTCTGATCCGGAGTGTGGAGGAGGGGCGAGTTGCTCGTGAGCTGATCGATCGCTCTGTCCGTCGCATTCTCCTTCAGAAATTCAAGCTGGGTCTTTTCGATCATCCTTATGTCAATGTCGATCGTGCCGTGGAAACCAGCCACGCCAAAGCTCATCAGGACCTGGCCATCCAGACAGCCCGGGAGGGGATCGTCCTGCTGAAAAACGAGAACCAGCTTCTACCTCTGAGTCGGACGGTCAAGTCCATCGCGGTCATTGGCCCCAATGCCAATCACCAGCGTAACCAACTGGGGGACTATATCGCCCATCATATTTTGCAGGAAGTCGTCACCGTCTACGAAGGCATCAGACAGAAAGTGCCTTCGACCACCAAGGTCACCTATGTGAAGGGCTGTAATGTAGTGGGTACAGCAGTAAACGAAATCTCAGCCGCGCAAAAAGCGGCTCGAGAAGCGGATGTGGCCATTGTCGTCGTCGGTGAAAATGAACGAAGGGCCGTGGATGGAACCGATGGAGAAGGAAAAGATGTGGCCAGCTTGGATTTGACGGGCCTTCAGGAAGATCTGGTTAAAGCGGTTCTCGAAACGGGCAAACCCACTGTCGTGGTCCTCATTAACGGCAGGCCACTCTCTGTGCGGTGGATTGCCGAACGCGTTCCCGCCATCCTGGAAGCCTGGAATTGCGGAGAACAAGGTGGAGCGGCTCTTGCCGATATCCTCTTTGGCGATATCAATCCCAGTGGCCATTTGCCCATCACGATCCCGAGGCATGTCGGCCAATTGCCCGCTTATTATAACTACAAGCCCTCCAAGGATTACTGGGTGCATCGTGCAGGCTATGTGGATATGCCCGCTACACCTCTCTTTGAGTTTGGGAGAGGCCTCAGCTATACCCAATTCGAATACGGAAATCTTCAGGTTACACCGCCATCCATTCCCGCCGCTGGTGAAGTTACTGTCAGCTTGGACGTGAAAAACACGGGCTCCAGGCAGGGGGAAGAAGTGGTCCAGCTCTATCTGAGAGATGAGTTCAGCACCGTGACCCGCCCTGTCAAGGAACTCAAAGGATTTCGCAAGATTGCCCTGAACCCGGGGGAGAACCAGACTGTGAAATTCCGGCTAACTCCCCAGGAACTATGCCTACTCGACCGCAATATGGAGTGGGTAGTTGAGCCCGGAAGCTTTGAAGTGATGGTGGGCCGTTCCAGCGAAGATATTCGGTTGAGGGGGAAGTTTCTGGTTAAGGAGTAATCCCAACCTGTTGCTGCCACCCCTGCCCGGGTGGACCGTGTGGGGCAATGATTACCGGAGGTGCCGGCCTGCGGCCGCGCCCAGGAACCCGGAGGGTTCCGAGCTATTAGCCGGTGGTCGAGCGCAGCGACACCACCGGTTTCAAACCGACAGCGCGATGCACCCCGGAGGGGTGGCAGAACCAGCGGGCTTGGCGCAGCATTCCCATTGTTCCGGAAAACAACACCTCCTCCCGGCGCTGTACACGTCGCGGGAACCCGCAGGGTTCCGAGCCATTAGCCGGTGGTCGAGCGCAGCGACACCACCGGACTTCAGACGGATAGTGCGATGCACCCCGGAGGGGTGGCAGCAACCTGAATGATATGTCTTCCACATACCTTAGCCTCCATTATCATCTTGTGTTCGGCACCAAGGGCCGCGTACCGTTGATTGCCTCCGAATGGCGTGATCGGCTTCACGACTACATCGGTGGGACTCTCCGCGGCCTGAACGGATTCCCCGCAACCATTGGCGGTGTCGCCGATCACGTACATTTGCTCGTGGGCCTCAAGGCAACCCACTGCTTGGCCGACGCCATGCGGGAACTCAAGAAAGCCTCATCCATTTGGGTCCACGAACAAATGGGCCTCCACCCTTTTGCCTGGCAAGAGGGGTATGCGGCATTCACCGTGAGCGCAACGTCCAGAGATTCCGTGACGAAATACATTGTCAATCAGGCGGAGCATCATCGCGTGAAATCGTTCCGCGAGGAATTGGTAGAAATGTTGGAGAAAGCAGGAGTCGCCTTTGACCCGAAATACCTTGAGTAGTTGAGGGGTTGGAGGTGGCGCCTCTTGAATGCTGCCACCCCGGAGGGGTGGGCTGTGTTCATCGTCCGAAAACCGGTGGTGTCGCTGCGCTCGACCACCGGCTAATGGCTACGAACCCTCCGGGTTCGCTGACAAGATCCGCGGAGGTCCAACTCACGGAGCTGAAAGAACAGGATCCGCGACACCTGTAAACTTATCTCGCGCAAGACTCTCACTTTTGGTATGCTCCTACGTTCTGTTGACGCAGAAGCCTTTGTGTGTCTGCCCACGTAAGAGAATTTTGATAGCATGATTAAGATTGACTTTTCGCTGCATCCCCCGCAACTTCTGCCCAAGATTCACCGGTTTTGGGAGTTGTCGGCTGACAAGATCCGCTCGCTGGAGAAGAGCTACGACCCTCGAAAGGGCTCGCCTGTATTCACCGTTCAAGGCCGTTACACTTCGAGGGGTTGGACAGAGTGGACCCAGGGATTTCAAGTGGGATCGGCCATCCTGCAATATGATGCCACTGGAGAGAAAGGATTCCTGGATCTGGGCCGGCGGCAGACGCTGGACTTGATGGCGCCGCATCTGTCCCACGTGGGGGTACACGACCACGGGTTCAACAATATCAGCACCTACGGGGCCTTGTTTCGCCTCGTTCAAGAGCATAAATTAGAGGCCAGTGATTGGGAGCGTCATTTTTACGAACTGGCCTTGAAATGTTCCGGTGCAGTTCAAGCACGGCGCTGGACCCGCATCCGTGATGGGGGAGGGTACATTTATTCCTTCAATGGTCCTCATTCGTTGTTTGCCGACACAATGCGTTCTCTCCGCTCCCTGGCAGTGGGCCATCGGCTCGGGCACGTCCTGATGGAAGAAAACGATACCCGGATCTCATTGCTTGAACGACTGGTGGAGCACGCACGCACGACGGCTCGGTACAATGTCTATTATGGCGAAGGCAGAGATTCTTTTGATGTCCGGGGGCGTGTCGCCCACGAGAGCATCTTTAATCTCAACGACGGCTGCTACCGTTGCCCCAGTTCGCAACAGGGGTTTTCTCCCTTTACAACCTGGACACGGGGTTTGGCCTGGATCATGTGCGGCTACGCTGAGGAACTGGAGTTCCTGGAGACGCTGGCCGGAGACGAATTGGCCGCACATGGAGGAATTGACTCAATTCGGGACCTGATGCTCAAGGCGGCGCTAGCCACCTGCGACTTTTACATCGAATCGACTCCGGCCGACGGCATCCCTTATTGGGACACAGGTGCCCCCAACCTGTACAAGCTCGGCGACGGTCTCGCTCAACCAGCAGATCCCTATAATGCCCATGAGCCCGTGGATAGCTCTGCTGCGGCTGTTGCCGCCCAGGGCCTGTTGCGATTGGGGCACTACCTGATACAGAAAGGTCAGGCAAAAGAAGGCCAGAATTATTGGCAAGCGGGATTGACGGTAATAGACAGGCTCCTGGATGAGCCGTACTTGAGCACCGACCCCGGGCACCAGGG
>JBGOTQ010000216.1:0-12698 GCA_041476565.1 Terriglobia bacterium
AATCAGTGATAGTGGAAAAGCCTTAGTGGTGGACTACGGCACGGCCAGCGGCGGTTTCTTCGATACTTTCATGCCAGCCACCGCCGTCAAGGACCGGATGAGGTTTGTCGAGCATACGATTCCCGAACTCAAGGCCAGTCACGGACTGAAGTCGATCGAGGTGGCCATCCCCAGCCACATGCATGATGATCACCTGAACGGCTTTCCTCATCTGGTCAAGCATTATGGAGCAAAGATTTGGTGTTACGAGAATATGGTGGACGTTCTCCAGAACCCGCGTGGTTACAACCTGGGGTGCATCCTCGGCGAGACCATCAAAGTTGATCGCTCCTTCCGAAACGGAGAGACCTTCAAGTGGGAAGAGTTCGAATTCAAGGTTTACCATTCTCCCGGGCATACTGAATACCAGATGGCCATGTTCGCTGATATGGATGGCGCTCGCGTGGCCTTTACCGGCGACGCGTTCTTCCCCACTAATGATGCCCGTCATCAGCTCCGTCACAACCTCATCTTCCGCAACTGGGTGGAGAACGACAGTCACATGAAATCGATCAGAACGATTATCGAACACCAACCGACGATTGTGGCGCCCGGCCATGGCAAACCGTTCCTGAGCAACACATCAGATCTCGAAGAGCTTAAGGGACGCCTCGAAAAACAGCAGCAGTATTTTTCCGACACCATCGCGGACCCTGACTGTAACTTTGGCCTCAACCCAAGTTGGGTAAGGTTATACCCTTATCAGCTCCTGGTGAAACCTGGGTCGAGCGTCAACGTCGAACTGCGAGTAAGGAACTACCGCTCGAAGCCCATGCAGGTGGAGGCGGCGCTCATCCTTCCTCCGGGCTGGAAAGCCTCGCCGGAAACCGTGAGCTTCACCGCCCTTCCTCAAGTGGACGGGAGCAGCGGTTTCACCTTGTCGGTCCCTGAGAACTGGGACCCCGCGAAGCCCCGCGTCGCGTTAGCGGCTGATTTGATGGTAGATGGTCAATACCTGGGGGAGATCGCAGAAGCGGTTGCTGACGTGCAAGTAAACTGACCGAGAGAGTGTGCACCCGTCTCCAAACTCTCAAGGTCGGCCGACCCTCGATCCGCCAGCGATTTTTCGTTTTTCATAACTAATCTCACCCTGACTCTGTGGTCGGATCGGAGCGAGCATGTCGAAGCGGCTTCTACATACACTCATTCTTCTAGTAACCATTTCTGCGGCTCATGCCCAGGCCCCTCCATCAGGGAATGAAAATACGAAGGACTACACAACTCACGTTATCGGCTACGCCCACATCGACATGGCATGGCTCTGGCGGTGGGAAGAATCAGTCCACGACATCATGTACCACACCTTCAGTAATCAACTCGATTTGATGAATGTATATCCTGAATTCACCTTTGCCCAAGACCAGGCGATCGTGTACGAAATGATGGAGCACTACTATCCCGCTATCTACAAGAGTATGGTCGAGAGGGCGAAGACGAAGAACTGGATCCCGGTGAGTTCCACCTGGACCCAAATGGATGAGAACATGCCGGACGGAGAATCACTCGTGCGCCAATATCTCGTCGGGCAAAAGGAGACCAAGGAGAGGTTTGGGCATTACGTGCGCGTCGCCTGGCAACCCGATGTTTTTGGCCACCCCTATTCGATGCCTCAAATTGCTCGCAAGGCTGGGGTGGAGTTTTTCATTTTCAACCGGCCCCACGACGCCAAACGGCCTCCCACCATCTGGTGGCAGGGATTGGACGGCAGTCGCATTTTGGGTTATTCCACGCCGGATGAGTACGTGGGAACCCTCGATCATAGGCGCGTGACGATTCTGAGCATGATCAATGCTCAAAAAATGGGAGTGAAGAATATCCTTTTACTCTATGGGACAGGGGATCATGGGGGCGGACCAAACCCGAACGACGTCGCGATGATAGCCAAACTGAATGATTCACTGGCCGATGTGCACGTTAAGACAACCAACGTCGAGGACTATTTCGATCTCCTGCTTTCCGAGAAAAGAGATTTTCCGGTTGTCGACGGGGAATTGAACTCTGTCTTCGAAGGTTGCTACACAACGCAGTCCGACATGAAACGCCACAACCGCCAGGCGGAGCAACTTCTGTTGGCTGCGGAGAAGATGTCGGAAATCGCGGTCATCAATCGATTTCGTGACTATTACCCCACACGCGACATCGGCGAGGCTTGGAAACTCACTCTGCTCAACCAGACTCATGACCTCCTTCCGGGGTCAGGAATCGGGCCCATTTACAAGGATGCAGCGAAGCAGTACGACGAGATTTTTGAGCGTGGCCAGCGCGCCCTCAACTTCTCGTTGGAGTGCATCGGCCTGCACGTCGACACGCGCGGCGAGGGCGTTCCACTCGTGGTGTACAACACGCACTCGTTTGACCGGACGGGTCTGGTGACGGCCGCGATCTCGGCCTCATCACTGCCTCTGAAAATGGCCGCATTTCACGGGCAGGAAGCAGTGCCGGTACAGGTGCTGAAGCCTATCAGTCGCGAGGGCAACAGTGAGCGAGCGACGATCGCGTTCCTCGCGCGTAAGGTCCCGCAAATGGGGCTCAAGGTCTACAGGATCCTTCCGGCCGCGGAAGGCGTCACTCTTTCGACGAGCGCGGTTGAGGCCGGGTTGCAACCCCGTCCCTATCTCGAGAACGAGTTCCTCAAGGTTGAATTCAATTCTGTGACCGGCAACATCGCACGCCTGTTCGACAAAAGAGCCAATCGCGAGGTCTTCAAAGGCGAGGGAAACTTTCTGGTCGCCCTGGAGGAATCGACAAATCAAGCCATGAAGCTATCGCCAGAGTATGCAGGCCCCGCCTGGGACATTGGACTGACAGGCGTTCAGTGGAATATGGACGAAGGGGCCTCCATCAAACTCAGCGAGGCGGGACCGGTGCGCGCCACGATGCGGGTCGTTCATAGGTTTCGCAAATCGGTCTTCACTCGTGAAGTTAGTCTGGTTGCCGACGTGCCGAGGGTCGACGTCCAGATGTCAATCGATTGGCACGAGCGGAACACTTTTCTAAAGGTCGGATTTCCCGCCAATATTTCGACAAACAAAGTAACTGCCGAAATTCCGTACGGAGTTATTGAGCGCGACCAAACAGGAAAAGAGATGGTCATGGGAAAGTGGGTGGATACTTCCGACGCCAATTATGGGGTTGCCCTGCTCAATAACGGGCGTCATGGCTTCGACGTCAAAGGCAATGTCGTTCGCTTATCGGCGATCCGCGGCCCCACAGCTCCAGATCCGCGCACCGACGAGGGAGAGCACAGCTTTGGTTACTCTATCTATCCCCACAATGGCGGGTGGAAGGAAGGTAAAGTCGAATTTCAGGCGCTCGATTTCAATTCCCCTTTTCTCGCGATGCAGGAACCCGTTCACAACGCCTCCGATGATCAAACGGCCGAAGGGAAGGGAGGCGTTCCCAGCACCTTCTCTTTCGTAACAACCGGCAGCGATCATGTGATTCTGTACGCCATGAAGCAGATGGAAGGTTTTTATGATACCGATTCCATCCTGCGCTTCTTCGAGTGCGAAGGTCGTCAAGGAGAGGTCACCGTGCAATTCCCGTTTAAGGTTCGAGCTGTCGAAACCAATTTACTCGAAGAAACCACCGGAAAAATCGGTGACGGCCAGGCGGTTAAGTTCCACATTGAGCCCTGGGAGATCATCTCTATCAAAATTGCGAGAGCAGATTAAAGTCACTCCTCCCTCCTCACATATTTGTTGCCCGCATAGCATCCACCTCTTGCGTCCAAATTCTGCAGGCACCGAAACGCATAATTTGGGTGAGAAGCCTTCAGGCAGAGATTAGATGATACGAGAAGGCCAATTTCGACCGGAGTACCATAGGGTCTCCAGCAGTTAAATTCACGGGCTGGTAAGTCCAGAGAACAAGGAGATTGGCCATGGCAGAGTATAGCAGGGGCGGGGACAGCGGTCCCCCGCGCACTGCGCGCCGCCCCTGGAACATGTATTTTTAAAAAGCAGCCATCCTAGAAGGGTGCCAGAAGAGTCCCCCGCCCTTCCAGGGTGCTACCCCATTGGGAATCCATTCCCAGGGGTATCATGGCGAACGGGGTCGCCGCTCAACCCCTGGCTAATTTCTTTAGTCCTTTCAGGACGTCTTCCGCCCTTCCTGCCCACCACTTCTGTTTGCAGCCCCTCGCATTGTGAGTGAGTTCGGTTAAGAAGACTAATAATTGTTGCTCTTTGATTCTTGCGAGAGATAATCACAAGTACAGGAGAGACAACCATGAAACCTTGCCTATTTACAGTGGGTAGTTGCCGCGCGATTTGGTGGGGTTTGGCGCTCTTGGTTTGCGCCGGCACGTCGTGTGCGGGGCAGGAGCTGGCAAATATCTATCGGATCACGACCGGTGTGTCAAACACAGCAAATCAGTATCGGGTATTCAAGATCGCCCGGGGAGAGGAGGCCGTATTGGCCGATCTCCAAGGCCCGGGCAAGATAACCTACTTCTACATTACCGACAATACCGACGGGAACTTCTATCCCGGTTTGGTGTTGAAGATTTTCTGGGACGACGCGAAGCAACCCAGCATCCAGGTGCCGCTGGCCGACTTCTTCGGTGCCATCGGTGGACGGACAATTGATTACGAGTCGTTGCCAATGCAGATCCAGCATCTTTGTTACATGTGCTACCTACCGATGCCGTTTTCGAAATCTGCCCGCGTCGTCCTAGCCAACGATGGCGAGAAGGACTATACTCAAAACCTCGCCTACTCCCTGGACTTTGAGAAAGACGCGGCCTGTGCGGGCGAACCGAGCCGGCTTCACAGCTGCTGGCGACGCTCCAATCCTACCGACGGCATGCATACCTTCCTGGAAACGCGCGGCCACGGCCATTACGTGGGCAATTTCCTGCAGGTTTTTAGCCGTTACAAAGGCTGGTGGGGTGAGGGTGACACAATCTTCCATACGGACGGAAAGACTGTCACGCACAGCCCCGGCACGGAGGACGAATACGGCTCTTGCTGGGGCTTCGGCAAACTGTATCAGTATGCTTACAGTGGATACTTGGAGAATGCCTCTGGCCACAATCGGATGTATCGCTGGTATCTGACGCACCCGGTCCGCTTCCAGCAATCGCTGAAGGTTGAAATCCAAAACCAGCATTGGGAGAATAAGACCCAAACCCCGAGCCGCGACGATTACATCAGCGTCGCGTTTTGGTATTTGGACCACGCCGAGCCGGTTACCCTGGTTCCCTTCATTCGACGCACAGAGGCCAGCCAGGCCATGGAATACGAGAAGTAAACCGTGTAGGAGATTGTTTTATCGTCCCTCTGAATCTTCGATCCGGCCCTTATTCTCTTGTTGCAGACGCCGTGTGCGGTTTCAATTCGGCAGAGGGGCACGATCACCACGATCTATACCTTCCTACGAGAGCCAGTGCCTCCGGCCATGAGAGGACAGGCGGTGTTTCCGATACCGGGCTACTTCCGATTTGATCCTCTTCGGAAAACAGGTTGAAAAGAACACCCTCTTGCTGTCAAAGAACGAAGGCCCACGACTCGTCTTCAGCCTGCGCTCCAAGGAGAGTAAGAGAGCCACCCTCGGCTCCTGACAGGCGCCTGATTGAATGCGAGCTGCTGTGCACAGGAGGTGTACTTCCTTTCAAGCGTATGTTAGCTACATCGCGTTTAGGAGAAGCGCCCAATCGCCGCTGTCGGGCGTTGGGGGCGAGGTCCATTTGGGTCCTTCTGCTTTCGAAATAGGAATCCACTTCCCGTTGCGCGGATTGAACCAGGAGGCCTGATACAATCCTGCCCCGAGGTCCACGGTTACAGTGGCCCGGAACGGCAAGTACACGGCGTAAGTCTTTCCCATTTCCGCCAGGCAGTACGCCCCACTCGGAAGGACCGAATCCCCTGGAACACCAGGTACATGTGTCGCAATCTTCGCTAGCTCATCGTGAGGGTCAGTTTTCCACCATTCAAAGCTGGTGAAGAAGTCCACGATGTGGGCGTAGCCGTTGAGCATTACCATGCTGTCGTCACCACGACCATTAATCCAGCCGCCGCCGGTGTCGGGCCACGCCCCGGTGCCCCGTTTGGCGGTCTCGCCCGTGGTCTGATAGCACCCCGCCATGTAGATTTCCCAAGCTGCACGGCGGTTGGCATCGGCCGACTGCCCATCTGGGTAGTTGGGGCTCCATGTCGGATAGTGCTCTTCGTATCCGTATTCCTCGTTCACTTGCGGAATGATTCGGCTCAATTTACTTTGTTCCCTCCGCTGGGCCAGCATCCAATCGTGGACTGGTCGCGTCCACCACTGAACCAGTGTCATGTCGAACCACGCCGAGGCGCGAGGCTGATTCTGAACGTCCTCGGTGTGCACCGAGTCCAGATGCTTGTAGGGGTCCCATTTCTTGACCTGCGTTCCCATCTGGTCCGCCCACGCCGGCCATTTCCGGTACCAATCAGACCCGTTGCCTAAATCCCAAGTTATGTTCGAATAGGCCGACAGCCGGGCAACGGCGTAATGAAAATAGCGCAGTTCGTCCTCGCTTCCCTCTGCGGGGTGCACGGGTGAATCCCCGATATCGAAGACCACAGAAAAGAGCATGTCTCGTTGACGTGCGTGGGCCAGCATGCGCTCGTACTTTTGCCAGTAGGGAAGATTGAAACGTGTGTAGTCAAAGCCTGGGTTCGAGACATCGTTCGGCCGTTGTGCAGGCCAAGGGTTGAGGCAATAGGTCCAACCCCCTCCGCTGTTAACTGGTTCGCTCCAGGTGTGGTCCGAGCGCCCGGCGATCAGAACCCGCGTACGGTTTACCTTCAGCCTGTGCAGGCGGTCAATTGCGGCAGTGATGGCCTTCTCGTCTTGCCAGCCCATAAGCCAATAAGCCGTCGTTGCATTCCAGAAGTAGTGTTCGCCCGTGCCTGACCAGATAAAATGCCAGGGATATTGCGGGTCAACTCGAACGATCCCCTTGCGATTCCCATTCACTGCCTTGAAGGTCCCCGACAAGCTTTTAGTGAAGCTCCCTTGCCGATAAGTGGCGGAGTAGGCGTAATCGCCCGGGCTGGAAGGCATGAAGCGGATGCGAAACACGCTGCCGTCCGGGGAATCACAGAACCCCTCCACCGACAGCCGAGTGCTTTCCCCAACTTTGCCAAACTGTCCTTCAACCGAAGTATCTGTGAAAGGGTTCTTGGTATCCGGGACCGATACGTTCAGCGTGACCTCGACGAAATTGTAGGCCTCTACCGACTGGGCCGACTGGGAAGAACTCACGTCGCGTGGTACGCCCCACAGTGTTCCCGGCTGCAGCAGGGCCAGCACAAGGCATACAACCGACAGTACCCACCTTTTCCCTTTACCCACAAGGCCCAGGCTCAAGAACCACATGCACCTGCGGAGGGAAGACATCCTTCCCCTCGAAGCCAACGCTCGCGCCTTTGAGTTTTCAAGCCACCGATTCATCGTCTCCTCCTTGGATGTGAGTGCAACAATGTCGAACTGGTCAATCCGCATGATTGGGTCCACCTTCACTCCACCAAGCCTACCTGGTGGCCGCGACACCATGTTGTCGCACCTTCAATCAATAGGATGAAGCTTTTTGCGATATATGGTTCAACACCGTGCGGCCTTACGCTCATGCTGCCCATCCACGATTGTATCCCTTAGGTTGACGTTCCTGGTTAATTTATCCATGAGTTTCCCTCACAGTTACCTTTCAGAGTCTGATTTTCCTCATGCTTACCTTTCAGAACTTGATTCAGCATGTCGTTAACTCTTTTCTCCACTTCCGCTGCCTTTTCGAACAGCGTCACAATATGGTGAGGCTCGAAGCTATCGTTGGTGATGAAGGTTGCACCATCTACAAACGCCTTCATCTCTTTCAGTATATCAGCGCCATAAAGCTGCCTATTCTCTGCGAACAGAAGCAACCGACGCATCACTGCTACCAGCTCTCTCCTGTCGTCCATGACCTCTCCTTTACCTTCCTGTTATTGGAGTAGATTCGAGTTTTGCCCCTTTCCTACGGTCCATTGTCACTTATTCCCCCTATGCTTAATCTCCTGTCAATAAAGGATATCAACGCTCGATTCCAGATCTCGGAACGGAGACAAGGGAGGTCGAAGGAATCCAGGTCCAATCTGAAAGGGCATCCTCATTTGGAGAAAGGCAGTGGCAGGACAGGTATTCAGGGGTATGGTCTGGCAGGGTCTTATTAGCTCAGGCGTATACTACGGCGGCCCTTTTCAGGTTATCTGTCACATGCTTCCTCAGCTTCAGAGGACTGACCACTTCCGCCGCATCGCCCCAACTCAATATCCATCGGGTGATCTCGAAGAGGCCCCCGGCTCTGAAAATGAGTTCCAGGCGCCCGTCCTTCAAGTATCGAACTTTCTGGGTGGGATGCCACTCGCGCTCGGCTACGTACGGCGCCTGGTCGGCGCGAAAACGGATGACCACTTGCATGGGCCTTTCCCAGATAATTCCGAATGACTCATCAGCCCGTTTCTTGAGGTCGAAATCCGGCGACACCTTGAACCCTTGCTGCAATGGCTCGATCAAGTGAATTCGCTCGACCGCCAGGGTAATGAGTCGCTCTTGGGAAGGCAACCAGCCAATGGCATAGATCCCTCCCTGGGCACTGATCAGGCGGTAAGGTTCGTATTCAATCTTCCAGGCTCTCATTTCGGAAGGTGTCTGGTACCCAACGAGGCATCTCCTCTTGCGAAGGATTGCTTCGACCAGCTTCAGAATGGTCGACTGGTGTCCCTCATAGCTCTTCGTCTCTCTTTCCAGCGTGGTGATCGTTTCGTTTGGAGACTCCGCCTCCTTGCCTTTTAAACCCAGCAGCCGGATCTTGTCTTCAGCTCTTCGCAGTGTCTCTGTGTAGGGCGTCTTCATTCCTGCTTGTTTGACTGCCCACAGGATGGCATCAATTTCTTCTCCTGAGAAGCCCGTCAGGGAAATGGGTGGCTGATCAAATAACCTTGGATGGTTGAGGCGGCCTTCGGCATCACCCGCTATCGGATATCCAATGTCCTGGAGTGCTCGAAGATCCCGGTAGATAGTCTCACGCCGGGTCCGGAATCGGGCAGCCAGTTGATGAATGGAAGGTCTGCCACCCTCTGACAAAGTCTTCAATAGGCCGAGAATTCGGACCACCTGCCGGTCGCGCCTCTGCGTCCCATCCTTGCTCATAAAGCCCCCTTTTTCTCAGCACAAGCCATTCTTTGTGACAATAGATCGCATACTGCCGTCTTGTCTTGAACTCGAAATCTGGAGTGGGCTCGACATTGGCCGGAATCCTGGCGCGGATTGCCGCCTTCCGCGGTACCGCCACCACGTGGAAACAGATTTTAGATGAAAATCAGAAATTGGATGCAGGAGAGATCATAGGGGAAAAGTTGCTCCCCCCGATCGGGATCTTTCGAGCAGCCTCTCATGAACCTGGCGGTCCACATCCCCCACTCCGACAGGCCTATAGACAGTTCAAGCCATCGTCGCGGCCTTTCCAGTAGTCACAAGTCCCAGAGCTGTTGCGCCTGCAAGCCCTCGGCTGATGAATCCCCGGCGAGTTACGGAAGTCATGATATTCTCCTTCCCCTGGTAATAACGAGGGCGGTACGAGTGCTTCCACTATCAATTGCGGGTTACATTAGCATAAAATTCTGGTCTGCAATATATTGCACCTGATAATGACCACACTGATCTTAGTCACTCTAAACCGGGGATGAGTGCATTTTTCATTAGGAGAACAAGGCGGTCTTGCAGCAATAGATAGCGGAAGCGCCCATCGGGTCTAGGGACTCTGGCTCGTGCCGTACTCACTCAAAATCTAAGAAGAAACTTCAGGGAGTATTGAATATGACTCGGAAACATAGTGGTTCGGTCGGATTTCCGTTGATTCTTGCGGGTGCAATGATTTGTTTCTTTCTCTTGAAGTCAGTGGAAGGAGTCTCTGCCGGAAGAGTCTTACGGTCGTCCGACAAGGATGGCCCCCCGTTGCGGTTGGCTGTTGCCGGGTTAGTGCATGGACACGTGCAGGGGTTCTTGAATCAGCTTGCCGGTCGGAAAGATATTGTGCTGGTGGGTATTGCGGAGCCGGATGCCCTGCTTGCTGAAAAATACTCAGGACTGGCTGGAATAGGGCCTGCCAATGTATTCAAGGACCTTGGCAAGATGCTTGATACGACCCGTCCTCAGGCCGTTGCGGCGTTTACTTCCACTCGGGGCCACCTCGAAGTTGTGCGGGCCTGTTCCGCCCGTAGGGTCCCAGTAATGATGGAAAAACCACTGGCTGTCAGTATGGAGCAGGGTCGCGAGATGGCACGGCTGGCCAGCGAGGCCGGAATTCAGCTGGTGGTCAATTATGAAACGACCTGGTACCCTTCCAACCAGCTGGCTTATTCCGCGGTTGTCGTCAATAAGAGCCTCGGGGAAATCCGGAAAATCGTGGTCCATGATGGGCATTCGGGTCCGAAGGAAATTGGCTGTCCGGAAGAATTCCTCCGCTGGCTGACTGATCCGGTCGAAAATGGCGCTGGCGCACTTTTCGATTTCGGCTGCTACGGCGCCAACCTCGCCACCTGGCTAATGGGCAACCAGAGGCCGCGGACCGTCACGGCCATTACCCAGCAGATCAAGCCACTGTTTTATCCCAGGGTGGATGACGAAGCAACTATCATACTCACCTACGACAAAGCACAGGTGATCATTCAGGCTTCCTGGAACTGGCCATACGACCGGAAGGACATGGAGATTTACGGCACATCTGGCTATCTGTTGGCTCTCGACCGCCAACAAATCCGGATGCGCATCGGCGAGCAGGCCGAGAAGGAGTTCAAGGCCGACCCACTCTCCCCTCCGATGGATGATTCACTGAATTTTCTGGCCGCGGTCGCGCAGGGCCGCTTTCGCCCATCCGGTTTATCATCGCTGGAGAATAACCTGGTGGTGACGGAAATCCTTGATGCTGCCCGCCGCTCCGCGCAGTACGGAACTACTGTCCGGCTGCCTATTCAATAAGGACACTCATTCGTATCTTCCCATCGACATCCTGTTGTGGGAAGCCGATGGAGTCAAGATTCTCCATCCCCACAACCAAGATTGCGTGAATTCTGGTTTGTCCTCTAAGTCAATTCGTCAAGGGGTGGCCGACGGCTTCCCTGAGGCGTTGCTCCTCTGGTGAGCCGGAAGCATTCCCCTTGCCCAGATCCCGGTTGACCGTCGCTCGCTCGGACGGATCTCCTTCTCCCTAGCGCCCAGAGACTCGGGAAGGGGTGAGTTCGCTGGGGCCTCTTCCTTAATTCCACCCATAAAGCGACTGGCAAGTGCTGACGATATTTCAATCGGAGGACATGAAAACCCAGGATCGTCCGAGACTAAGAGAACTTCATGCAACTCTTGGCTGAAGTATAGGAGCAGCTCCGTATGTCTCGGGAGGAGGGAGTGCATGCGCAAAGTCATCACGGTCTTCCTGATGTTGGTGCTTTTCTTCCCTGTTTCTTACGCACGCGGATCACGCGGATACCGAAGCCATTCTACTTCCTACCATCCCACCAAGAGCAGTACTTCTATCAAGAGCACTCATCGGTCAAAACGTGCTATCGGCGTTCCGCGGGATTCTCATGGACGCATCAAACGGGATCCCAAAGCGCGACAGGCTTTTATGAAGTCGCATCCATGCCCCTCTACTGGTAAGACAAGTGGCGCATGTCCGGGCTATGTAGTCGACCACGTTAGGCCGCTCAAGCGCGGCGGGGCCGATGCTCCCTACAATATGGAATGGCAGACCCAAGCAGCTGCTAAAGCCAAGGATAAGTGGGAGTGAGGCCGGGAAGGCATCGCAAAAGCCACGAAAATGTTCGGCCTCTAGCGTTAGGAATGAACGGTCCCCCCTTGAAATACTGCTCACCTAGACTTACAAATTCGAGGCAATTGCGATCAATTCCCTTCTAATCATACTGTTCCTTCTCTAGTCAAACCCAAGTTTTTCTCAACAGATGCTACAGAGACGGAAACGCAAGTCCCTGCTCACAATTGAATGATCTCCCGAAGAGGACTTGGTTCACAATGACCCCCAAAACACAATATTTCGGATTCCGGCTCTGCATTTGAATCAGAGAGGATCTTTGGGGCCTGATTATCCGAGATTCGGGCTTGATTTAAGACTTCTCCGGGATTAGAATCATGGAGTCGTCGGTTGCCCATCCACCCCATCTAGCCTAATAGGCCCTGACCGGCAGCAGCCCCTGTTTCAAGGGCCCTTTCTCTATAGATCAAGTTCCTGAGCTCCCATTGTTGTGTAAGGGGGAGTGCGGAATTCCGCTCCAGAATTGACGGAAGAACTGCAATGTCAGGCTCCGTTTCCAAATCAACAAATCTAACCCATCAGGCACCATTCTTCGGAGGGACGGGCGATGAGCGAGCTTAATGGGAAAGCAGTACAGCCGGGGCTTAACCCCGGAGAAAAAAGCACGGAAAGCATCGACCGTTCGCCCGACAGCGGACAATGGATAGGGAGTTACCGCCTTGTTCGCAAGATCGGCGAAGGTGGGATGGGGGTTGTCTATGAAGCCGAGCAGCAACATCCGCGAAGGCCTGTGGCCCTGAAGGTGATTCGCGGGGGGCGTTACGTGGACGAGCACGTGGTGAAATTGTTTGAACGTGAGGCCCAGGCGCTGGCCCGGCTGAAACAC
>JBGOTQ010000217.1:0-12695 GCA_041476565.1 Terriglobia bacterium
CAGTAAGTCCTCACGGAATTCTCCGCGGCTAATCAGGTCGGCCAGATTGCGATTGGTGGCGGAAACTACGCGGACATCCACTGTGCGAGTGACGCTGGAGCCCAATACTTCGTAGGTCCGGTCCTGCAGAACGCGGAGCATCTTCACTTGGGTATTGAGGTCGAGTTCCCCGATTTCGTCCAGGAAGATCGTGCCCCCCTGTGCCATTTCAAACCGGCCCTTGCGATCCTGCTTGGCGTCGGTAAATGCGCCGCGGACGTGACCGAACATTTCACTTTCAAACAAGGTGGAGGATATCCCCCCCAAATTGACTTTTACGAAGGGACCTTGTTTCCTCCGGCTGTTGCGGTGAATCGCTTCGGCAATCAATTCCTTCCCGGTTCCACTGTCCCCCGTGATGAGCACTGAGGCGTCGGTCCTGCTGACACGCCCAATGACATCCAGGACCCTTAAGAACCTGGGATCCCGTCCGACCAGTGCTTGAAAGTCATAGCGGGAGTCCAACTCCTCGCGGGTCAGGGCCTTGTCTGCATGACGACTCGTAGCTACCGCCGCCAGGCCCATTGCGGTTTGCACCGACTGGACCACCTGCTGATTGTTCCAGGGTTTCGTAACAAAATCCGTGGCTCCGCCCCTCATGCCTTGCACCGCAAGCGAAATCGACCCCCAGGCGGTCAGCAGGATCACCGGAACCTCAGGCCAGCGGACCTTGATCTTCCCAAGCAAATCCAGACCTTCTTCACCGCTTGTCTGCCGGGAAAAATTCATGTCCTGGATGATCAGAGAGAAGGTCTCCTTTTCCAGCTTCTGGAGGGCTTCAGCAGGCGAAGCGGCAGACTGAGACCGGTAGCCGGCTTGCTTGAGCAACAGTGCCAGCGACGCAGTCACCGACGGGTCATCATCAATCAGAAGGATCATTCAGGAATCGCACCACAAAGACACAAAGGCACAAGAAATTATAAGACAAATCGCTTGATGCCATCTCGAATAAGAGGGACGTTAAAGTTGAGTAGAAGCCCCAGTCTATGGCCAGTAAGCTTTAAATACGTCAACAATTGCGCCTCATGAACAGGCAGCAATTCTTCCACTGCTTTAAGTTCTACCACCAGGCAATTCTCTACCAGCAAGTCGAGACGAAGACCTGCATCCAGCTGAATCCCATCATATCTGATTGGAACGGGAATTTGGCGCTGCAGTCTCAAGCCCCTCTTCTCCAGTTCATGAGCAAGGCAAACTTCGTACACGCTCTCCAGTAAACCCGGTCCAAGCTTGTTATGGACTGCAAAAGCTGCGTCGACGACGACTTTGGAGAGTTCATTGACCTTTACAGGGATTGGATCCCTTTGTGCCTTGGTGTCTTGGTGGTTCATTTTTTTCCTACTCGTAGTGCAGTGCCTGGGCCGGTTCCACCCGGGCCGCCATCCAGCTGGGATACAGTCCGCAAAGCACGGTCAGCACATAAATCAAACCGACTGACGATACAATACCAAAACTGAACACCCTGGCGCTAATGAAGTCAATGAGGTGCAGCATGGGAACCTGCACGGCCAAAGCCACCCCTAGCAGCAAACCAACCGAAGCAATCACCACAAGTTCCCCCAGCACCTGGCGATGGATGTCCCCCCGAGTCCCGCCCACGGAGCGCCGCAGGCCAATCTCACGGGTTCGTTGCGTCACATTTTGCCAGAGAACCCCGACGAGTCCCAGGCCTACCATGATCAACAAAAACGCAGCCACTATACCGCCCGCAACAATCGGGACCAGACAAAACGTGAGCCAGTTCTGACGGCTCTCGCTCAGAGGGGTCAGTGTGAATGACCAGTTCTTATTGACTCGTTGGATTTGGGTCATGAGTTTCTCTTCAAACGATGCAGGAGTCCCGGGCCGTACCTTCACCAGAATGTAGTGCGGAGGTCCGCTGAGTTGGCCTTCCATTCCACTCCAACCACTGCGCTGAAACGCAAAGGCGTATGGAGAGACAAACTCGCCATGCTTGCGATATTCCGAGATAACCCCAACCACTCGTCTCTCTCGTTCCGCTTTTTCCGGGGCGATATTCTTCCCAAGCGGATCCTCTGACCCAAAAACTTCCTCTTTCATTTTTTGATTGATCACCACGGGATCCCAGCTGAGTGCAGCGTCGTTGGGCTCGAACCATCGGCCGGCGACAAGCTGCAACCCAAGCACATCCTTGAACCCGGCCGTACAACCGTATTCCGTTTGAATCTCTAGCTTGCTGCCCCGATAACTGTAGCTGGAGGTTTGCACGGAGGGATCGTAGGGGGCATCTGAACTCCCGGCGAATGCTTCAATTTCAGTGAGCTTCTGCAGGGCCAAGTAAAGCTGTCGTGCCTTTTCGGTTTCCTGTTTGGAATCGTCACTCCCGGCCTTCAGGCTCGTCAGCAGGCTCTTTAGGCTCATTTCGATTCTCCATACGCCCTGGATGGAATACCCCAGGGGACGATAGTAGTTTTGCCAATAGTGGACTGTGGTGATCAGCACGGTAGCCAGAACCAGGAATGAAAAGAAGATTTCCACGATGATCAGGATGTTGGCTCTCTTCCGGTTCCATACCATCTTTAAAAGATGCTTAATCATAACGACCTCCCACGCAAAGCTTCGACAGGATGCAGGCGCGACATTTTCCAGGCCGGATAAACGCCCGAAAACACCCCAAAGAAAAAGGCGATTAGCAGACCCGTAAAGAAGATCCGATAGTTCATCTGGAAGTGGGCATATTTGATCAAACCGCTGCCAGTGAGCAGTTGAAGGACAACAGGGGATAGAACGATGCCGACTAATCCACCCAACAGGGTGAGAACAACGTTTTCAGTCACAAACTGGCCCACCAGGGTGCGCGAGGTGGCTCCAAAGGCCTTACGAACGCCAATTTCTGAAGCCCGCTCTCGGATTCGGCTGATGTTGATGTTCACTAAGTTGATGGTGGGCAAAACCATAAAGAGGATCATCAGGGTTAACATGACAGCCCAGAGCCGCCCACTGGGTGGTTTAAGAACCGAATTCTGGATGGAACCTCCCAAAAATCGTGAAAACGTTTCAAACAACGTTTCCGGGCAGCCCGTGACCGTATCATCCTCGCCTCGTTCCTCGAGCTTGACCCGGGACAGCCGGGAGCGATACTCTTCCTTAATTGCAGGGAAATCGGCCCTGCTTCTGACCAAAAGCGTTCCCATCTGAATCCCCAACATCTCCTTGCGGTAATTGTCCGTCTTGGAGGTTGTAATGGGTACCCAGATGTCTGCAAAAGGAGTCACCCGGAAAATCGGCACGTTTTCGACCACACCCACCACCCGGAATCGCTGGTCATCAACGATGATGGCCTTCCCCAGCGCGGATTCGTTTCCAAAAAACTTGTTCCGGGTGGCGTCATTGATAACCGCAACGAAATTACCACGCGTGACATCGTCAATGGAGTAAGGCCCTCCCTCCAGAAAATTGAAATTGAAGATGTCCCAGAAGTCTCCCGCTGTAGTTTTCAAGTAGGAGGAGATTTGAGCCCCATCCTTATAAGAGATCGCAGACGTTGGGATGCTATGAATGGCAAACTTTTCCACGTGGGGCAAGCCCCTTGCATAACGATCCAGCAGGGCATAACCGGGTATGGTGAGTGAATGGAATTCTCCTTTATGGGAGGTAGCTGCCCAATAAATGTTGAGCGTTCGGTCGAGTTTGGTTTCCGGGGGGAAAGGTGCAAAGACGTGATCGAACAATGCTGCCACCACCATCAGTACCACCAGCGTGAAGCTGATTCCAAACAGGCTAATGAAGGTGAAAAACTTCCTTCGGAGTAAAACTTTAAATGCAATTTTGAGATAGTTTTTGATCATTTGAATTCCTCGCTTAGTAACGCCAGTCTCCAGCCTCTAATCCCTAATTCACCTGTCTCCCGTCAAACAATCGGACAATCCGCCGCGTCATCCCCGCCAGACGCGGATCGTGGGTGACCATCACAATGGTGGTCTTTTCATCGCGGTTTAGTCCCATCAGGATTTCCATCACCTCGTCCCCCATCTGGCTGTCGAGGTTTCCGGTGGGTTCGTCAGCCAGCAGGATGCGTGGTTGCCCCACAATGGCGCGGGCGATGGCTACTCTCTGCTGTTGTCCGCCGGATAATTGGGAGGGAAAATGATGGACACGGGAAGCAAGTCCCACCCGGTCCAGGGCTTTCAAGGCCAGTTGGCGGCGCTTCGATCCAGCCATTCGCCGATAAAGTAACGGGATCTCCACATTGTCCACAACTGTGAGATCGCTGATCAGGTGGAAGGTCTGGAATATGAACCCCACCTCCTGGTTGCGGATCCTGGCCAAGGCCTTGTCACTGCGGGCCACGATCGGCGACCCGTTGAGTTGAACAGTTCCCTGGGTCGGAACATCCAGGAGCCCCATGACGTTCAACAGCGTGCTCTTGCCACAGCCCGACGGCCCCATTACAGAAACGAATTCCCCCTCCTGGATTTCAAGGTTAATGTTGTTGAGGGCCAGTGTTTCGATTTTTTCTGTCCGATAAACTTTTTCCACGTTTTGCAAGCGTATCATTTCAATTCACCTCAAAGTTGGGTCACAAACTAAAGTCTCAGTCTAATTTGACCTCTTTCATCCGTAAGTAATCCGTCATGTCCGAAATGATCACTTCGTCTCCCTGCATTAAACCCTTAACGACCTCGAAATTCTCAAAGCTGGCGATACCCAGGCGAACCGGAACCTTGACAGCCATATCGCCGCGAATCACAAAAACTTCGTGGTCCCCTTCACCGTTGGCGAACGGACCACGTTTGATTCGAAGTGCCCGGTCCTTGTGGTCAGTGACAATGTAGACGTCCACTCGCAGGTTGGCTCGCAACAGCTTGCTCGACTTCTGCTCCAACGCCACCAACAGGGTCATGATCCCGTCCTTAATGGTGGGAAGAATGCTGGAGATAGAGCCCTCGAGGTACTCCTCATCCACCTTGATCTTGACGGGCAACCCCACTGAAAGACGACCGGCATGAACGTCTGAAATCTTGGCCTCCACACGGAACGAACTCAAATCGGCCGTCCGCGCGATCACTTCTCCCTTGTGGACCGAGGATCCTTCTTCGGTCACCACCCAGGTCAGGACGCCATCCCGATCAGCACGGGTGGTTGCAAGGTCCAACTGGCGTTGCGCTTCATCTCTTTCCTGTTCTACAGTCTTGATCTCCAGCACTAGCCCATCGAGTTGAGACTGAGTGACGCGACGAGCATTCACGATCTCTTCTTCCAGTTGCTTGAGTTCGGTCTGGGCGGTTTCTTCCTGGACTTCGGCATGGCGGAGCTGGCCTTCGGAGGTCAAGCCGGCATCCCAGAGCTTGCGCTGCTGAGTCAGTTGCAGTTGGAATGACTTGAGGTCCAAGCGCTTGATTCCCAGCAGGCTTTGCAGCTTAAGGAGAGTGTTCTCGAGTTCCAGTTTTCGCTGGGCTTGCTGGTTTTGCTTGATGGCCAACTGTTGATTGAGCTTGTTCAACTCCAGGGTTGCCTGACTGACATCCAGCTCCATAATGGCATCGCCGCGCTTCAACTGGCTGCCAGGCCGCTTCAAAATCTTGAGGATGCGGCTGTCGATAGGGCTGGAAAGCACCTGCTCAAACTCTGGTACAACAGTTCCCGAGGAGGTGATAGTAGCTTCGACCGGGCCGACATCAACCACGGCAGTTCGAATACGGTTCTTCGCCAGGGAGGGCCGTATCCATTTGGGCACCCAAGCCAGGAGTACCAAAAGCAAGGTGCCTCCAATGAACCCCATGGCGACTCGCTTGATTAGTTTTTTCTTCCGATAATAGGCATCAATGGGGCGGTCCATGAGATTCTCCTTTCGGCTTGACAATGGCAATCTTCAGGCCAAATGAAATTGACACAAAACAAAAGGGATAGGATCGAATCAGGAATTAGGATCGTACGACGACGGACGCCTCTTGTCCGGAATCGTACACATTCTGTGGAATTCCCGTTTTCTCTCACACCTGCTGGCTGATTACCAGGTTTCTGGCTTTTGGCTAGAACCACAAGACTCACTCAGTTATCATCTGATGTGCTGTTTTCCGACCTCATGAACCTGAGAAGGTCCCCATGATCCTCCGAAGCCTGCTGGTTCCGATGGTTCTATTCCTATCAACTAGTTTCTGTAGCGAAACTGGCTCAGCAAGCTCCCCTCCTCGGATGAGGAGGGGAAGCACTGACGAAGTCGGTGCGGGGTGGTGGGATCTTTTGAAGCCAAGAAAGCCCGAAAGTACAGAGCTGCAAAGCGACATTACCCCCCCACGTGCTGCTGCGCCGCACATTGCTTCCTCGAATGATGAGCGGAGTACTTGCGGGTTGCACTCAGTAAATCCAGTGTCGCAACAAAAACAAGCGAGCCCAGCAGCTGCGCTCGAATTACCCAGCGCGTATTTTCACCTGATGGAGGTAGGCGTCAGGCAAACAGAAGGGCGCCTAGGCTCCGGACCGTTGGACCTGCAGGCGCTCGACGCTCGTGGCAACCAGTGGCGGCTCTTCCCCCACATTGTGCTGACTGCAGCGGTGCTGTATGCCAAACCAGACCCATCGAATCAAAATTATCAGAATCCCGAGATGCTTTCGTTTGCGATCCGAATCGGTGATCTACTAGCCAGTGAGAATGAGCGCGGCCGTTTCGAGCAACGGCTGAATAGTGACCGGGACACATATATGTGGCTCGAGGCTTATCGACTTCTGGAGAAAGATTTGGGGACCGAGCGTCGAGGGCGATGGCGTCAGGAACTGGAAAAGGTCATTTCGACGCTGGCTGATGACTCTGCGGTAAGAACAGACTTCCCGGGATACCAGTCACCGTTCATCGGCACTTCACCCAATCATCTCTCGCTTTGGGCTTCGACCGTCTTTCTTGCAGGGAGGGTATTCAATAATCGATCCTGGGAGGAATTGGGGGCACGCATCATGCACCGATTTGCCGCCGAAGAGCAATCTGCCGACGGGTATTGGGGGGAGCATGAGAAATTGCTTCCCACTCCCGGATATGATTACACGACCTACACCGGCGTGGCTCTTTATAGGGAGCATTCAAAGGATCCAGTTGCACTGGAGGCCCTGCGTCGCGGGTTGGATTTCCACAAATACTTCACTTATCCCGATGGGACTCCCGTGGAAGTCCTTGACGATCGCAACCGGTTCACGCAACTCCGAGGTTGGGGCCAATCCGCTCCGCATGGTTCGCCCGACCTTGAAGCACCTTCTGGTGGGAATGATGAATCTGCCTCAAAAGGTCACTTTGGCTTCTCGAACTTTCCGGACGGCCGTCGGTATGCCGAATTCCTGACCTCTTTTTTTCACGAAGGGGAGGTGGGGTACGAGGATCTCGGCCGTATTGCCCAAGATGCCCTCTACTATCATCCTGGTCCGAAGATGTCGATCCCGTCGGATCTCCCAACGTATTCGCGCCAGCTCACTGTTCCTGCCGGCATTCGCAAATCCGGACCTTGGGTAGTTTGTCTTTCCGGTCTGATTAGCACCAAGGCAGTCGACAATCAGTACTACCACGATCGCCAGGGTCATCTGAGTGTCTTTAATCAAAAGGTCGGTCTTATAGTGACCGGTGCCAACTCAAAGCATCAGCCCGAACTGGCAACCTTCTCAGAAAACCTCCTCGGGCAGGTCTTCTATATGCCTGTCAGCAGCCGGCTTCAAATGAGCGAGCCACAAGACCGTCTCTCCCTTGCCTATAACACCTTCTTCTGCGACCTTTTGGTTTCTCCGCCTTCGGAACAACAGTTGGCATTCTCTTTTTACATTACTGGCCACGACGAACCGGCCGAAAGCGCGAATATGACGCTGCAATTGTGCCTAGAACCCGGGGAGCTCCTGGAGACTGCCACAGGCAAAAAAATATTGCTTGGGGCTGAACGAATCGATCTTGGGGCAGAGGCTCTAGGCGGTTGGATACGGCACCATGGCTGGACTTTGAAGATCGATTCCAGTGCCGAGCTGGCCTGGCCCGTTTTTCCTCATAACCCTTACACGAACAGCCCCGAGACAATTCTCCAGAACGCCGTCGGCGCTCTATCAATACCTTTGCTTCTAAAGAAAGGCACTGGCCGGTTCATACGCCCAAAAGAACAAACGATTAATTTCGTTCTGCAGATCAATTAATCAGATTTCCAATTGTCGATTGGAAATCAATAACGAATCCCAATGAGCCAAAACTCCTTCAACAGATTCAGAGTACTTCTGGTCTTCTGGCTTGGGGCTACTGCCACGCTTGCCAGTACTCCACCAGACCAGGCCCTGATCGTAGGCCGGGTGCTGGATGCACGAACACGGCAGGTCATTCCCTGTACAGTCCGCATTCTCACCAGCGAACATAACGTTCTCACGGAGAATCCAAGTTTCCAGGAAGGGTTTCGTTCCTCCGGGGCTTTTGAGAAGTCAGTGCCACCAGGGGAGACAAAGGTTTCTGTCACTCGGGGATTCGATTATGTTGGCATGGAGAAGGTCCTCAATTTGCGCCCGGGAGACAAAATCGATTTGACCTTCCCGCTCGAGCGCCGCACCCCGCTTCATGGGCAGGGATGGTACTGTGGCGACAATCATGCACATATGACCCACGGAGAGCGGACCATCGTGGTCGATTTTCCTTACGTGGCGTTAGCCGGTCGCGCAGAGGGACTCGATTATCTGTCTGTTGCCCAGCAGTGGAATCTTCCGCGCGTTGACCCGGAGAGCTTGGAGGCTGCTTGTAGAGCAGTGAGCACATCTGACTTCACCCTGACGTGGAATATGGAGGCGCCCAAGAACTATTGGCGCGGCGATGCGTCGAGATGCCTGGGTCATGGCTGGAACCTAGCCATGCGGGGGACCACCGCGGAGGGCCAAGATGCTATCCAGGTTTTGAGACAAATCAATGCGGGTGATTACGAGAGCCAGAAAGCTCCCGTTCCCAACTTCGAGAGCCATGCCCTGATCCATTCGCTGGATGGAATTGTTTCTTACACCCACCCGTGTCGCTGGTGGTGGGGTGAGTGGGGCGGGCAGGGGATTTATCCTTCGGAAGAAAGCAAATTCATTTCGAATCTGGCTCAGGAATTACCCTTTGACACGGTGGCGGGACCCACTTACGACACCATCGACATCCTCATGCAGACGGAAGAACGCGAGGCCAATGAAAAAGCCCAACAACTGTGGTTTACCTTGTTAAACGAAGGTTATCGCATCTCTGCTACGGCTTCGTCCGACACCACTTTTGACAATCCTGGGAGAGGGACTCCTGGCAAAGTGCGAGTCTATACGCGCGTCGAGGGCCCGCCCACCCTTCCTTCGCTTGCCTTAGCGATGAAGTCAGGACGAAATTTTGTGACCAGTGGCCCTCTGTTGACACTTGAAATTGGCGGACACTCCATCGGGGACGTAATTCCATTGACCCAGCCCACAAGACTCAAGGCTTCGCTTAAAGCGTGGGCTTCCGGCATGCCGGGCGAGCACCTGACCCAAGCCGAAGTCCTGCGGAATGGCAAAACGCTGAAGACCTTTGACATTTCCGGCCATTCAATGGAATTTCAGACCGAATTCGAAATCGATGAGAACCACACTGCCTGGTATATCGCTCGTTGTTTTGGGTCCACTCCGGATCAAGTTGCCATCACCAATCCCATCTACTTTGAAGGAAGCGACAGCCATTTGCCGCAACCCGTTCTGGCCCGCGTGACCGGGACAGTCAACGATCGGGAATCTGGAAAACCACTGGATGGGATTTGTCAAGTGATGTCGATGGTGGGGCTCACACCCGTTCCTCTTTCCAGGCATGAATTCAGCAAGGGGCGCTTTGTCCTGGAGGTCCCGGCAACGGCCCGATTGCAGGTTCGCGTGCCCGGCTATCAGCGCCAGATGAAAAGCATCTTTCTGGATTCTCCTCCTCTCCTGGACATGACCCTGAACATGCATTGCTCCGAACTCATCGACTGGTCGACATTTGAACAGATCAAGGAACTGCTGCGGAAGGTTGCCCTCAAGTTCGATCTTTCCAAAGAGAAATGAGCTGGGGGCAGTTGCCGAAGATTGGCGGCATTGACAGCGAGCGGGATTTGTTTGAATGAGCTGGGTCAGCGGAAGTTCTCCACCAGCATCAGGTCGCTGCCGGCTTCGTCGAGCTGCGAGAACAGAATGAACCGGCCGTCGGGCGAAACAGAAAGTCCTTCGGTGGGTGGTCTAGAGATCGGCGCGACCGTTTTCACCTTCCCCGTGGCGAAGCTCATAAATTGGATGGAAGACTTCCCATCGGCGCCTGGCGCAGGAATGAAATAGATGCCCTCGTTGACGAGAAAGAATGCCCTCGCGACCACAGACGGGAGGACCTGGCTCTCCTCGCCACCACTCACCGGCATCTTCCAGAGACCCGATGAACGGAATGCTTTCGTGAAATAGACGGACTTGCCGTCAGGTGACTCGAAGGCCGTCTCACCCCCATTAAGGGTCACCTGGATAGCCTCCCCACCTCCGGCCGGTACCTTCCAAATCTCGTATCGACCGGTCCGATTCGATGTAAAGTAAACCCACTTGCCATCTCTCGACCAGCTCGGTGAGAGATCGTCCGCTGGATCGGTGGTCAGAGGTATTGGGTTTCCTCCACTGGCCGGGATGACATGGATATCGAGGTTCCCTTGCGCCTCAAAATCAGCCGCGATGCGTTGCCCATCAGGCGACCAGCGAGGGCTACCGTAACTTGCACCCGTCCGGGAAAAGAGTTCCACGGCATTGGAGCCGTCTGCATCGCTGATCCAGATGCCACGGATTCCACTGCGGTCAGATTCACAAGCAATCCGTTTGCCGTCGGGAGAGTATTGTGGAGCCGAATCCGCGCGTGTGGAGGCAATGATACGAACGGGAGGGCCGCTAGCCACTGCTGGGCCGGACAGTGGAAGCCGCCATATGTTGAGGTCCCCCGTCACCCTGTGGTACGCCAGCCGATTGCCCCTCCGGGAGATGGCTGGAAAGAAAGCCTCTCCAGCACTGAACGGCAGCCGTTCAGGCTCCGTGGCTCCGGAAGCCGGTACTCTCCACAGACTCCCCCCGCTTCCCAGGACTGTACGGGTAAAGATGATCTCCCGCCCATCGGGAGTCCAGGCGGAACCAGAGTTGAAACCATTCAAGGAGGTGAGACGTCTCGGCTCCCCCCTGGGCCTCATGTCTTCAGTCAGTTCGAGCAGGTAAATGTCTGAGACCCACAAACTTGCCGAGCGGCTGAACGCAATGGTGCGTCCATCGGGCGAGACGGCAGGGAAAAAATCCGGTGAAGCTGCCGACGGCGGGAAGGTCAAGCTGCGTGTTTCGCCGGTCTCCGTCGATAGCAGTGCCAGACCGTCGGTCACCACCCATTTACCATCTGGAAACCAGGCGAACATGGACCAGGCAGCCATGGGACCTTGAGTGCGGGTGACCTCCGCCACCCTGCGCTCCGGACCGCCAATGGCAGGGATGACGATGAACGTGGCATGCTCTTTCGACTCCCGGACAAAACCGATGGTGCGTCCATCCGGCGAAAAGGCCGGCCTGACGTCGGCAGCCGGGTCCGTGGTCAGCCGTAGAGGCGTTGGAGAGCCAATTAGCTTGACGTAGATGTCGAAGTTGTCCTGCTTCTCCCCATTCCAGGAAAAAGCTACCTGATTGCCATCCGGGGAAAAGCTAGGGTAGAGCTCCCAACCCGCGTAGCTGGTGAGTGGAACCAATTCAGGTGGAGGTGCGGGGCGACGTCCGCTCCACCACGTAACCGTAAGGCCAACCAAAAGCACGGCCAAACTTCCAGCCAGCCAGAGCCCCCACCTCCCTGCATTGCGGCTGAACTGTGCGAGCACTGTCCTCATCCACAGGTCAACAACCGACAATCCTTCAGCTTCCCGGCTTTCTTCCACCACTGGCCCTTCAGGCGGGCTGATCTCCAGCGCAACTTGGACTGCGGGTACTTCGACCTGGGCCGGCTTGGGGAGTTTTTCTTCGGCCTCGGGAAGTGAAGCAGGAGGTCGGATCAATGAGGAGCTGAGACCGGCCATCGAGTTGGGCGAGGGAGAAGGTATCGGAGGAGGGGTATCGAGAGGTAGCCGTTCGAGCGGATAGATGAACCGGTAGCCGCGCCGGAGCAGAGTCTCGATGTATCTGGGATTTTCGGCGGAATCCCCCAACACGCGGCGAAGCCTCTGGATGTCGACATTGAGGCTGTGCTCGAAGTCTACGAAAGTGTCTTGGGGCCAGAGCCGTTGTTGCAGTTCTTTACGAGTGACCAGTTGTCCCGGCTTTTCAAGAAGGATGGAAAGAACCTGGAAAGGTTGCTCTTCGATGCGGACCTTGTGCCCGCCCTTGAAGAGTTCCCCGGAGCCTAGGTCAACCTCAAACACACCGAAGCGGATCAACCTGGGACAAACCACTGGTACCATGGACGCCCCCTCTTGCATGTACGGCGAAAAGGAAGAGGAAGACAGGAAGGAAGAAGCGGACCAGAATCGTATTAATCCTACTCCGATTCCGTGATGAAACACAAGAGGTTAGGGCGCTTGAGGTAGGGCGATTGCATCTTAATTAGCTGGACATGGAGCGAGAAGTAGGGTATGAGATCGTGGGGTAGAGTCACTATTTAGCGAGGAAGGGTTACCCCATGAAGATAGAAGTCAGGCAGCAGGCTGGTTCAACAAAGGGTCTAA
>JBGOTQ010000218.1:0-12681 GCA_041476565.1 Terriglobia bacterium
TGAGCACGTTTGATGGGCACAGATCAGATGCGGCGTGACGGCGAAAGGCCGATTGTCAACGGTCAGGCTCGATTCCGGTGCGTAGGCTTCGCACCAGCCCCTGAGTTTTCCAATGAGGTCGCTAATGCCGCTATCCGGGCTTGAGAAGGGTTCACCGTGAGAGGGGCAGACTAACTCACTCCCTAATTCTCGAAGTTTAGCCAACGAATACACCGCACAATCCACACCGTCTGTGCCGCCATAGTAATACTGCAATTCGTGCAGGTTCACGACTTTTCCGGGAGAGTGTATTAAGTCCCCTGAGAAGGACACCTTCTTCCCATCGATCTGTCCGATCAGGCTGATCGATCCTATAGTATGGCCTGGGGTCGGAAAAATCAGGAATTCATGAGCACCCCATCGAAATTTCTCATAGTCCCGCAAGACACCAGCTACGGGAACGTTGCGGGTTAGTGTAAAGAAGTCATTTCGCACGTAGTAAAGTTCGAAGATGCGACGATTGCGCCAGAAATTTTCAGCATCTTCAAATAGATCGCGTTCGTGGAGCGGGACATGGATGGGGATTCGTTCTGCCACTGCTCGCGCGTCACCTTGACACTGGTCACGGTGATGGTGGGTATGCAGAATCGCATCTACCTTCGTGACCCCAATTTGGCCCAAGAGCTTCAAGACATGGCCAGAGCCGAAGTCGATCAGAAGTGCCCGGTTTCCATCTTTCAATATGTAAACGTTGCAGGTGTCCCGAAGCACGTAGAGGTTGGGCGATAGTTGTGTCAGGCCGCCGCTCGGAACATACCGAATCGGGGTATTTGATGATGAACCGGGAACGCCCGCAGCATTGGCTTGCGCCACCGTCGGAGCAAGGAGTCCTGCTCCGGTGGTCTTGAGAAAACCTCGCCGGCTCACATCGGAACCGATGGGTGGTTTTCGTTTTCCCACAGCACACCTCCAGTTGTCGAGATCGCCGGTTTTTCGAAAAGCCCTGGCGATCGATTCTACAACCCAATACCAGGATAAAAATCAGGGACAGTTACGTCGCCTGCGTCGCGCTTTTAGTGAGCTACCATGGGCTTCATATTCACAAGCCCTTCGGTTAGTTCACCGAGATGTTCGCCATCCCGCCAGACATCCGCCGTGAGCACGAACCTTCGGTTGCGGCGAGTCTCTGAGTGAGGGATGCGAATTTCAAATTTAGCCAGCGCCTCCGATTTCGCCGTGGCGTCAATTTCAACGGAAGCGGGGCTTGCCATCCAAGTCTCCGGCACTTTGATCGTCGCCTTAAGGTGGCTGAATCGGTGAATGTAGTTACGAACGCGCAGCTCATATTGGATCGTGCCACCAGGCTCAGCATCGGACTGGTAGGGATAGAACGAAATCCAGTTGTTGTCAATACCTATGGCGGGATCAGGCTGGTCAATGATCCGGCTCCAGATGTCTTGGATCTCTTCTGCCGAATTCAAGTAGGAGTTGAGGTTCTCAGGTGTTCCAGGGGACCACTCAAAGTGGTTAGGGCAAACATAGTCAGGTTTCAGATCTAGGAGCTTCTTAGCGGAGTAGACGTGACCCCCACCCATTCGCTGGTAATTGCGGCATACGAAATGGCCTTGCATAGGCATTCCAGGTAACGGGCAGGCAACGTTGTCACCATCGAAGAGGTATCGCTTACCCTCGTCCTCTATGAGCATGCCCTCGGTGTACTCAGTTTGGCCGGGCAAGTAAAAAAACTGCAATGGGGTCCCTTGCCACATTACCTTTTCGCCGTCGTGGAGAACCCGGTCGACTTTCATGGCTTCCGGCCACAGGCAGGGCAGGTTGTAGGCAGTGGGATGCTGGAGAACATCCACGAGGTGCTCCACTGCCCACAACTGTGCGCCATACGCCTTTTGAGCCACATTGATGCCGCCGACATGGTCGTCGTGGTAATGGCTTGGAACAATAAAATCGATACTCTTGAAGCCGGCGATCTTCTCCATTTCCTTAAGGAAATCGACTTCTTTTGCGTTCACGTCCCACAGGAAAGCATGCCCGCTGTCTGAGACGATGAGGTATCCCACGCCGTAGTCGAACGCTCGCCGCATCTGCCAAATATGCTTGGTAAGCTGTTTGGGACCGGGGCTGGGTCGGAATTGCGTGTAGTTTATCCAATCGTACTCATGGTAGACCTTGGCGAGTTCGGCCAGAAGCTGCGGAGTCCAGCGGAGCAGGTTTTCGGAGGGAGAACCGTGCGAGGGCAGGATCATGTCCGGCGCGATGTCGCGCATGTTGTTGACGGAGTCTATCTCCGCGGCGATCCCCCGCGTCCCCACATAGACCCATTCGAGATCGTGCATCGTTGGAATTTTGCCTTCCGAGGCAAATAGATCTCCGCAAAAAAGCAATCGTTTTCCGGCAGTTTCAAATAGGAAGGATACGGAGCCTTCCGTGTGGCCGGGTGTCTTAATTACTTTGAGTTCTATGCCCTTCCAGGAAAATACGCTGTCCGATGGAGAACTGGACGCCGATGTGAATTGGCCTGTAAGATTCGCATCGACGGCGATGTTCTCTCGCAGAGCAAAGAATTCATTGCGCAGGTCGTAGAGGTCGAGAACCTTTTTTTCATTCCAGAAGGCTTCCGCGTTTTCGAAGTACTTTCGCTCTTCTGTCGGCACGGCTATTTTGATGCCCCGAGCTTTGGCAATCTGATCCCCCTGCGCCTGATCACGATGGAAGTGAGTATGCAGAATCCAGCCAACTTTCTGCACCCCTACCGATGGCAGTTGGTCAAGAATTCCTCCGGAACCAAAATCAATCAGGACGGCCTGGTCACCCTTTATGATGGCATAAACGTTGCATGTGTCTTTGTACAGGAATACGCCCGGGACGATTTGATTCAGCCGTGAGGCGTCTCGAATCGTCTGCGACACAATGGTAGATTGGGACGAGTGAACCCCGCTTGCAGGAGAGGCTGTCTGAGCACTGGTTTGGCGAGGCAGGACCAGGTGAGCCGCAAACAACATGAGTACCGGCGGAATTGCCAGGTCTGCAAGCTTCGTCAAAAGAGAGCGCATCATAGAATTCAGCTTTCCCGGGCTGTACCTTTCATTGATAACTCATTTACAGAAACCAGCAGCGCAATACATGCCGCATCCTGTCTTAACGCCCAAACCGAAATACGACGCGTTTGCTTTCACCAAGTCTTCTTGAACGGATCACCCACTCCAGTCCGCATCCGCATAGTCTCCTTCGACCAGTCCGAGTCTCGCTCTCGTCTAAAGGTCGGTTCTGTCAATCCGCTGGAATTTTGGGCGATGGCTTCGAAAATCCTGTGACCGATCACCATGTTGCCAACCTGGTTGGCATGGACGCCATCATAGTGGATGAGCCAGTCGGCACCTCCTTCGGCGGCCCAAACATCCGCCAGGATACAATCAAACTCCACTGCGAGTCCGCGAATGCAATCGTTGTATCGTATCGTGAGCGCAACGGTCCCCTTGTCATAAGGTGGGAAGCTCCTCCAACTGGTCATGTAGTAAACGGTCGTGAGCAAGGTTAAAGGCGCGCAAGCCTTTCTGACGTCCCGAATGATGGTAGCCATATCATCGCGAAAGTCCTCCACTGGCATTGCCGCGCGCATGTCGTTCAGGCCGTAACAGAGAATGAACAGGTCCGGTTGAAGATCAATGACATCGGTCTTGTATCGTTCGAGGGCGCTGGGCTTGGCTGAGTCTTTGTAACCTGGGCTGCGGGGTGAAATGGCGTTGGCGCTTATTCCCTTGTTGTGGTACTCCACCGGTTTATCTTGGCAGCCGTTAATGAGCTTGACCAGGACGTCAGCGAATCGGTTTTCATTCCGTTGGAGCCATGGCCCACCGTGAACAGTACTCTCACCCATGATGACGAGACGCTTGAAGGGCTCCTTCTTGAAGTCTCTGGGTTTAGCCAAGCCACCGATGGGGTTTGATTTCGATATTGAACCGGTGCCGACCCTTTCATCGCTAAACACGGTCGAGCTCAAAGCCAATGGGATCACCCCTCCAAGGGCAGTTCTTGGCGCGATCTTGAGGAACTCACGACGTCTCATGTAGACCTCGGTTTTATCACTGTTTTTCGACTGATTTGAATTGAGCTGGATTTACTCTGCCCGGAAACTGCGGCTTGGGCTAACTCGCTGGGATCAGTCTTGCCCACTAGCGCCCATAGGTGGTCAAGCACATGGTCATTGTATACCATGGCGCTGATTCTAGGAGTTGGTACGCGCTAAGGCAAGTGCATTGACGTAAAGTTACGGTATATTTACGTTGGGACGGCTCTTGAGGGCCTGAGTCGCGGTTCCGTCCCGTAGGAGGTCGGCACTATTGGGTCCAGGTTAGGCTTTGGTGTTCAAGAGGTGTGACCCGTCAACATGAGGTGGCCGATCAGCGCCTCCCCTAGCGCGGTTCGTCGCTATTTTGAGGAGAATGGGACTGGAATAGGCAGAGTACCCACTCGGGGACTTGAGGACATTTTGCTCTTCCCTTGTGTTACCGGTCACGGCGTAAGCTAATGCAAATTGGCTCGGTATTGGGTACGGGGTGAAGATCTACGTTCACATTCACAAGCTGTTGGCCCAACCCTTCATGTTAGCTCCCCATGGGCTGCGCTTGATAGTAAGGCATAGAAACGGATACCCTTCTTAGGAGATTCCATTACACAACAGGATCTGGGGGAATCTCAAGCCAGTCTGCTCTGATTGCCAATATGATCCCGGCAGAGTCGTTCCCTTTAGCATAGAAAGTGGCAGTAATGACCTGGTTTATCGGTTTTGCCCCGCCCCCTACCAGCTGACACCTGTCTTTCATTTTGCCCTAGCCGGAAACTGACGGGATTTTCTTAGGCCTTTGTCTCAAAAACGTGTTATCTCAAAAACGTTGACACGTTTCAGTTCGCTATTCTATTGTACGAAAAAGAGCCCTGTAAAGATTTCGAGCGAATTCTGCTGAAGCCGGTCTAATGCAGCTCGGGTGTGTTGGTCCGCCGGTTGCGTTTGGGCCCACGCCTGCCGTAGGTTGAGACACCGAAAGATAAGCTCTATACTGGCTTATCCCATGCAACGTGCTTCGGCGTATTTCCGGACAATAAGAAATCAGAGTGGCTCAGGAATCATCGTCATGGAAGAACAGACGACGGGGAATCGCAAGGAAGAAACTAGAAAGGTGCGTGGGAACAGCCCTGCCGATTAAAGAGAGAGGAGGATTTCCTAGCCTCGTGTCGGTACGTGGGTAGTTCTGAAGGGGGTCGTGAATGTGTGCGGTGGTTACAACCTGACAATGTCTGAGATTGTTCGTGTCTTCGTAAGCTCTACCTGGATTGACCTGCAACCTGAGCGTGAGGCGGTGGAACGCGTGTTCCAGAAACTCCGCGAGACTAAGTTCGTGGGGATGGAGTATTTCGGAAGTCGTGGCGATTCGACAATGCAAGCCTCGGTCGATGAAGTCGACCGGAGCGCTGTCTTTGTCGGAATAATCGGCGGCCGCTACGGGTCCGGAATCACCGAAGCTGAATACCGACGTGCGCTGCAGAAGGGGCTGCCTTGCTTTTTTTACTTTAAGGATGACTCGCAAATAAAGGAGGGGAATCGAGACGTCGAACCCGAAAAATCGGCTCAACTCACCGAATTCAAGCGAGAACTGCGCGAGCGGCACATAGGAACCATCTTCTCCAACCCTGACCAGCTAGCCACCTGCGTTTCGACTGACCTGCATAATTGGCTCTTCGACAAATATCCCGGTGGACGATATCAAGCGATTATCCATCTCTATCCCCAATTAAGAGATTATGTCTACGATTTCAGTGGGTTGATTGCTGATGTCACTCAGCATTTTGTCGGTCGTGAACTTTTCTTTGATGCGGTATCCAACTTCCAGAAGGGGCATCCTTGTGGGTATTTATGCATCTCGGCTGATGCTGGCCTGGGAAAGACTGCGTTGGCCGCCGAAGTAGCGCGGCGTTATAGCGCAGCGGCTTTTTTTGCCAACACAAGTGCCGGGTTGACCCACGCCCACCAGTGTCTGACTCACCTTTGTGCTGAGCTGATTGCCCGCTTCGATCTCCCCTATGACCATCTCCCGGCGCGCTGCGGAGAAGACTGCGAATTTCTAAAGCAGGTCCTGGCAGAAGCAGTGGGCAGAGGCGCCGCACCTTTGTTCATTGTAATTGATGCGCTCGACGAGGCCGACATGCCGCTGCCCGGACGCAATCTGCTTCTGCTGCCTGATCGGTTGCCTCCCGGAGTCTTCTTTGTGGTCACATATCGCAGGATCTCGCCCCTTCTGGTGAGTGCGGGCACCTTTGTTGCCGAGATCCCAATCTCGGCGGACGCGCCAGAACATCGCAAGGACATTAATGAATATCTTCGACGGTGGGCTGAGCGCCCAGAGTTCCGTGACCGGAGTGTGGGAGCAGTTCCAGCCCTGACTCCAGAGCAATTTGTTCGTGTGCTTGGACAGGCGAGTGGCGGCAACTTCAAGTATCTGGAGTATGTCATTGAGGACCTATTGGGGCGAAATGCGGGTAATGTTCAAGGGCGTTTACGGCAGCTTCCAGAGGGATTGAAGGGCTACTATGCCCAGTTTTGGTCTGAGATGGAGGCCACCGGTAAGGCCAACGGGTGGAGAGAGTGGGACGCTCTTTTCCGTCCGGCGCTTGCATTAATTGGCGTGGCTGCACAACCCGTCAGCAAAGAATGGTTGGGTGTCCACCTGCAGCGTGACCCGCGCGAGATCGAGGAACGAGTCCTGATCCCCTGGTCGCGTTTCCTTTCGCGCGAGTGCCGGAACGGGATGGAAACCTGGCGTATCGTGCACCAGTCATTTGCGGACTTCTTGGCGGAAAAAGTGGATTTGCATGCCAGTCACCGTTCGATAGCAGCTTACTACTGCGCCAACTCGGCTCGTTGGAGTGAGCACAACGGCTATGCGAGCCGCCATCTTGTGGGTCACCTTCGACAAGCGGGGAATTCAGAGCTTCTTTTCGCCCTCATCGACGATGACGAGTGGTTCCGGGCTCAGATGGCAACAGACCTTAGCGGTGCGACTTTTCTCCATGACATCACTGAGGTGTGGACGGTTGTCGATTCCCTCAATCAAGAAGCCATGCAAAAGGATCGACCTCTACCGCTGCTCAGGCGGACGCTCCGGTGCGCTCTTGCCGCCGCAAGCATCCACAGCATGTCGGGCGCAGTGCCAGAGGCGTTAATCAATGAGTTGCTTGGAACAGGGCTCTGGACGCCACAACAGGCACTGTCTGCAATCCGACAAGACCCGTCCCAATCCCGGAGGAGTCATACCCTCATAGAGATTCTGCCGGGACTGCCAGACTCCCTACTTGCGCCGGTTCTAGACATCGCACTCGAAATCCAAGTTCAGTGGGAACGGGCCAAGGTCTTATCGGCAATCCTGCCACGCTTACCAGATGCCTTACTTCGGCAGGCGTGGGAAGCGGTATTGCGAATCGATGACATTAGCATCAGTGCTCGACCGCTGCTATTGATCGAAACGGCGTTGCGGCTTCCCGACAAGCTGTTTGAGGAGGTGATTGAAGACATTCGGTTGGAGAGACTGCAATTCTTTCTATTCCCAACTCCTTTTTTCCTGGTTGGTGTCGGTTCGCGTCTGCCGGATGCACAATTGAGGGAAGCCCTGTCGGCTGCACGAGCGTGTGCGATTCCGTCATTGTACGTTCAAGCTCTGGCGGCACTGGCTCAGCATTTACGCAGCGAGTTTCGCGAACGAATCATAAGCGAAGTCTTAGATTGTCTGGGTCAATGCGAAGACGAACATACATGGGAAAGAGTCTGTAGCATGCTAATGCCAGTGCTCACTGATCCACTTCGCGACAGAGTTTTTTCCATGGCTCTGGGCAAGGGCGATCAGCGAGAATGCGCGCTTGATGGGCTGGTACCCTATATGGATGCGGAGTCTAAACGGAAGGTTTTGGACAAGGCTCTAAACGTTGTTCGGAGCTACGACCGTGTAAGGCTCAGCTGGGCTGTGAAGATTCTCTCGAAGTATTTGCCCCCCGCTCAAGCTGAGGTTGCAGTGAAGGAAGCGTTGGACGTCATCTGTTCGACAGCGGACGAGTTCGAGCGATGCGCGGAATTGGGCACCCTGCTTCCCCATCTCCCAGCCACCTTGAGGGCGATGGCCTCGAACAGTGCCTATGACGCAGCCTTGTCCCGCAGTCAAACCGGCCACCACGAGCAATTGACTGGGTTGATTCCTTTGTTACCAGAGAACCTGCTTCGGCGAATGTTGGAGTATTTGCCTGGCATACCCGCCATGGTAAAGGAGCGCTCCCGGGTGCTTGCTGCATTGTCCAGATTGGCCGAAGGGCCCAGCCGAAAGAAGATACTTCGAGACGTTCTTGCGGAAACCCGGCTTATCGGAGACAGGACTGCAGTGGCCACGACTCTCATAGAACTGCTACGTTACATGCCGGAAGAGCTTGTGCTGGAGCAGCTAGAAGTCGTAGTAAGGATGGACAACAGACAGGGACGGGTCTCTGGCCTCATACGTCTTGTACCGCACTTGAAAGGAGAACACTGGCAGCGAGCCGTCAAGGAAGCTCTAACTTCGGCAATGGAGATCTTTAGCCAGACTGACAACGCTTGGGCCCTGAGAGACATCATCCCGCTCCTGAACGACGAGGCCAGACAACAAGTCTTGGAGAAAGCACAGGAAATAGCCACAGGAAAGATCTGCGAATCCGACGGAGCCGACGCTTTGATTGAGATGCTGCCTTGTCTCCCTGGGGAATCCAGGGAGAGAGTGGCCCAGACGGCATTCGAGATTGTGATGGCAGGCCCCGACAGCTTCGAACGCACGTGGAATCTCATGCAATTGCTTCCTCATCTTGCAAGAGACTCAAAGATCCAAGCTGTAGAGCGGGCTCTCGGTTCGACAGAGCAAGACACGAACTTGAATTACATCGGCACATTAAACATTGTGCTGGAGCTCCTCCCTTATTTGGATGAGGTCGGCAAGCGTAGGGCCCTTGAACTCGGGTTACAGCGAATCTTCTACGGCATGACGGACCTCTTCTTTGATGACCGCCTGCGAAGTTTGAGAGCCATTGCCCCCCATTTGTCCGAGGAATCGCTAACACAAGCCATGGATGCAATTGAGGCAATTGGTGCTGATTCAGTTCGTGGCGCATTACTTGGGGGATTGGCACCGTACTTGTCCAAAACGCAGCTCAGCAGGGGGTTACAAACTGCGAGCGGACTGCGAGACACAAACTATGCCCGTGCGGACGCCTTGTTAGCCTTTGTACCCTATTTGTCGGAAGCACAGCTCAATCAGACATTGGAGATCACTTTCACCTTAGAAGGCGAACCCGAGCGGGCTATAGTCTTGGAACAGCTTGTTGCGCGCGTCCCGGATGTATTGATAGACCGTACTATATGCGCCGCCTTTCAGCTCAAGGACAATTACGCGCGCGCAGTAGCGCTAACATCGCTTATCCCCCGACGGCCTGATCAAGGTGAGGTGCTCACTGAAAAAGCGCTCACTGCTGCCCGGTACGCTGAGACTGCTCAGGAGCGTGCCCAAGCGCTGACGAGTCTCATCGTGCATGTTGACGGCCCGATGAAGGCAAAGCTTACAGCTGAGGCGATTCAAGCCGGCAGCGCCATCGTGGAGGAGAACGACAAGGTTCGAGTGATGAAAGACCTGGCCTCGACTGTTCCAGAGGTGCTGCTGCCGGGTGTCCTGGATGCGTCGCAGGGCGTCGCGAGCCGAACCGAATGGCGAGAATTCCTAAAAGCACTAACGCTATCCAGGACAAGCTCGGGAACATCCGTCCCAGTGCTTTACCAGCTTTGGAGAAGAACTCTGTGGATATTGGCCGGCCAGACACGCGAGGAACTCGTGCGGGAGCTCGTAGCATTACTCCCGCCACTTATCGCATTGGGAGGCTCCGGAGCCGATCTCGCTTACGAAATTCGGGAGGCCCAGCGGCACTGGCCGTGAGATGGTACCGGAGTTCGAAGGGAAGCCACAGCCATCAGTCAACGCCGACGTTGTCCGCAAGCTAGACAAAGTGGGGACAATTGGGCTTCACACTTCGCCTTTTACGATTTGGATTATTTTGTATACGCCTTCCGCTGTCTTGACCAAAAGACCAATCGCCTCCACAGATTCCTTCATCCCGGGAATCGGGTGACCCACAGCGGTCAGGGCATCGACTAGGCCATCAAAAACTACCGCAACGTGCTTGGAATAAGCTAAAGCCCTTTCTCATTTACTATCAAAATGAGGGATCAGGCCTCGCTTCAAAAAATCGGTGAAATGAACCACGTCTATAATTACTGCGAAAGCTTTTGTCCCCTCAAACCCTGGAATTTCTGCTAGCTTCTCCAGTGAATCGCTAATCTTCAGAAGTTGTTTAGGGTCTAGAGTTGGGGAGGCGAGCTTCAAATCGAGCGGAAATGGAAATCGCGTGGCCGGCACAATGGCCGCATTGGTTGTTTGAACGGCTCGCAATAACTCCTCAGCTGAAACGCTCTGCTCAAGACGGACTATGACTGGTTCCATGGTTACCAGCCTGCTCTCTGATGTTGCCCTCTTGCCTTATTCTATTAGTTCTCTGGCCTTCAAGGCTACGGCCTGCCCGAGTTTGAGATGTTCGTTGGCTTCAAAATGAATGCCGTCCAGCGGGCTGGAGACGATGATAGTCGAGGTGTCCAGGAAGGTGCATCCCAGTTCTTGGGCGACACGCTGGTAGTGAATGGGAAACTTCAGTTAAAAAAGAGATGACAACTCTTCTGAGACCAAGGGGGCGCTCGGCCAGTATCTTCCACTCCATCCGCTCCCCTTGCCAGGGCATCCGAGCCTCGCTCCTATGCAATCACTTGGACAGCCCCCAACAGTGTGAGTCACTATTTTGCCGGTTGGAACAACCGTTCCTTGGAAGTAAACCGTTTTTCCAATTCGGTGACGATTCGTTGGGCCTGGCGGGTAACAGTTTCCTTCGTCTGCCCGGGCCCGGCTTTAAAATCCATCCCGGCCGGTCCGATGACCTTGCCAGCTGAATCGTGAATAGGCAAGGTCGCATCGAATACCCTCTTTTCTTGTTCAACATAGGGCGCGTTCGTCTTCATCGCCGTCAATTCATCCTTGTCGCATTTCTGGCCAACTTCCTTCGCTTCGGTAGCTGCGATGGTCTTGCAGCCCTCCTTTTCTGAACGCGTCGCTGCCACTTCCAATCCGGTGATCTCGGGATGTGCGGCCTTGATTTCCGCTACGACTGTTTGGGCTAGGATTTTGCCCCTATCCGGCGGAGCGGCGTGCAATACAACTAAACCGCCTGCCGCGAGCATGCCTGCCACTGCGAGAAAAGAAACTTTCTGTTCCAGCATGGTTGTTCGTGTCCTCCAGCGAAGGTAACTCGATCGATTTGGGTAGAAATTAATGAACCAGGTTTTGGCTTCCCGGCCGCTATCGATTATGCATCCAACCGCCTCCGGGGTAACCCTCCTGATAATATGCGCAGACTCGACTCACAGGGCAAATTTCGCACTTCGGCTTGGTCCTCCTGCAAATCTCTTGACCATGCCGCTTCAGCAGAAGGTAGGCTCTTTGTCTCGCCTCAAGCGTTACTGGCAGTCCAGCTCCCATCGCCTGCTGTGCAGCATGGTAACCCGTGGCATAGTTCTTATGTTCTTTGCCTGACAGGATCCGTTGCGGCACACACACAAACGCCGAAGGCACCGCAGCCACCGGGGCCATACTCCCAAACAGTAAAATCTTATCCGCACCGGGCTCACCAATTACAGGGAATTGCTTCAGTGCATTCTTAGCATCCCGAATCCCTTTACCAGGCGAATCCTCTGCTACTTGCAGCAATTTCTCTAGTGCCCCTCTCAAATCCCCGCCGAATTGGTCATTCAACATCCGGGCAATGATCTTCAAGCGCTCCGCTCGGAGCCCCGGGACAATCCCTCCAAGCCGCATCAATTTTGCCAACTTCGTCTTCGGTGCCGCAAGAATCCTTTCCGACTGCGTGCCCACGTTGAACTTTAGCGCCTGGTATCCCTTTACGCACGACGCATCCGTCGCTGGATACCCGCAATTTACAAACAAGATCATTTCGTACGGATCGATCGGGCCAACCGCTTCTTGTACTCCGTAGTGTTCTTCCAATCGGTCTAACACTTCGGCAAGCCGCAGCTTAGTTATCTTCATCTCAGTGCCTCTCGATCAGGAATAGGACTTCCTCGAGCAGAGCATCCGGACACAATTCTACATCCGCCGGGGTGTAGTGATTATACCGCGTAGGATAACCACATGATTGCACGTTTGCTGGTCTCACCATTGGCATCGCTACCATACTGATGGAGCGACTATTTCTTCTTGAGAACTGCAACGGTCCCGAGCTGATTAAGCGCTGCCTCTATCACCTTGCCTGAGGACACCCTCCTGTTTGAGATCGAATCTGACTCGATTAATCCCGCGTTCTGGGAATTATTGACTCCACATGGAGGTAAGACGGCTAAATCAGAAACTGGCTTTCCTTGATCATTGGCGAGAACACGCTCTTCCCAGTCCTAAAGCCAATAAGTCCTCAAAAACGCTAGTGCTGTATCGGAAGCGCGCCAGCGAGATAGCCAGCAGAGCAGCGCGAAGGCCTCCACAGGCGCGCTTTTGATACAGCCGTTTGAAGGAA
>JBGOTQ010000219.1:0-12664 GCA_041476565.1 Terriglobia bacterium
CCTTTCAACCGCTCATGATGGCACTGGCGAGAATGGAACTGAAGTAGTGCACTTCATCGGCGTCGGAACACGCAATACATAAACCAACACAAAAGGAGTGATCGCCATGCACAAGACGGCGCGACGTGAATTTCTGGCAGGCACAATTGGAAGTTCTTTCTTGGCTGGGGTTTCAGCCCCCGGGTTCGAGGTCGAGCCGGAAGCCGGAAACGGGTCTCGGCCCAGTTCGACGCCTGCTTCCGACAGGTTTTTCACTCGCAGAATAGAGGACATGACCAGCCGCGAGGTCGAATTCTATCTAAAAGAGGGAGGCGACCTTGTTTTTGTCCCCTTTGGGCCTGTGAGCGGCCATGGCTCTTTCATTCCACTGGGCATGCACGCCCATTGGGCAACAGCGCTCAGCCTTATACTCGCTCGGAAGGCCAATGGGCTCGTTTTCCCGACAAGTTACACCTGTTTCGCAGGGGCCACGAGATCTTTTCGCGGAACCGTGTCGTTTGCTATTGAAGAACAGGTGAGTACCCTCAAACGAATCGCATTAACCCTGCATAAGGCCGGATTCCGGCGAGTGGTTCTGGTGGGAGGGACCACTCCTGAAAACACTGGCGGCATGATGGCGGCCCGGGAATTATTTGATGAGACTGAAAAGCCGTTTTATTTTGTGGAATGTGAGAAACTGCTCTCGGCGCCCCAGGTCAGAGCGATCTATGAGGGGTATCCTGGCACTTCTCACGAGACGCAGCTCTGCCTCGGCGCACTAAAAATCCTGGGAAGGGAGCGACCGATTCCTGCCGCAAACTGGGCAAAGGAAATCGAATCCAAGAGCAACAACCAAGGAGATCAACCAGAGGAGATTGTCGGTGACATCCAAACCATGCGCAAATGGGGGGCCGTTGGGTTTAGATATTACGAAGAAGGGAACCACGGGAATCACGGAACGGCGGGCCTCATCTATAAGGGCCGGTCGGATGTTGACATGGCCGTGGAGATGCTGGAAACCTGCGCCGACGTCCTGTTACCAGTCCTTAATAATCTAGCGCATTATGCCGACTGGCTCGATAAGCATCCCTTCCAGTATATCAAGTCTGCTGAGAGGCTGAATGAAATGTGACCCGTGAGGGTGCAATTAAAAGTGGCGGGCAAGAAGGGTGGAAGACGTCCTGAAAGGACGACAGAAATTAGCCAGGGGTTGAGCGGCGACGCCGTTCGCCGCGACACCCCTGGGAACAGGTTCCTAATGGGGTTGCACCCCCGGAAGCGTGCCAGACTGTTCTGTCACCCTTCTAGGGTGTCCGCTTATGGAGGTCCTTGGTCCAAGGGCGGCGTGCAAAGCGCTGTGGAACGCTGTCCCCGCCCCTACTCTCTGTCTGAAGGCTAATCAATCGTTTGCCTCCGGGACGTAGCGCCGTCAGCATCCATCCTGCCCGCCACTCCTGTTTGCACCCACTTCCCCCGATCTACTTCTTCTCGGCGGACTTTTCTGCTGCCGGTTTCGGTTTGGACGCCGGCGTCGGCTTCCAGAATGCGGGATCCATAGCTGCCAGTTCCTCCGGCACGTTACTCAGATCCGGTCGAAGGCGGTGGATTTCCCAGTTGGTTTTGTCGGCGAGTCCGGCAACGGATCTGGAAAAGGTGCGGTAGGTGTCGCTCGCGACCGCCTTCTGCACGCCAGGGTAGGCAGCATCAATCTCCTTCAGCGACTTGTAGTATGCGGCAAGGACCACGGCGGGCGAGCCGGTCTCGGCGACGGACGCCCAGACCGAAATCCTTGGTTCCACTCGCGACAGTTCCGACTGCCACGGCTTCCAGGCTTCAATGAATTCGGGCATGCGGCCGGGCTTGACGTCGATGCGAATACTGCGGATCCAGCGGGAGGTAGCGACTGTCCTCATCGCTTCTTCGCGGCCGGAGGGCGGATTAACGCTCAGGTCCCAGCGACGGCGGCGGATCTCGGATGTCCCCGAGATCGACATGGCGTTGAGGTCGGCAAACATTTTCACCATTCCGGCCATTCCCAGGCTCTCCGTCATGGCCTTTTGCATCGCGGCAAAGCCGTTCTCGATATCGCCATACCCGGCCCGCAACGACGAGAAATAGATAGTCCCACTATCGCCGTACTCGGTGCTGAACGCGATCCAGTGTTCGCCCTTCTTGCGGTTGATATCGGCCAGTTTCCTGATGGCGTTTTCGTACTCCATCGTTTTATCCGGCCGGACCTTGACCTTGAGGATGTCTATTAGCTGCGTCTCCCCTTGTTGAGCCAGAGCGAACCCGGCAAACAAAGCGAGAGCGCACACTGCAGCCACAATTGATTTGCGCATAACACTCTCCTCGAATTTTGTGGATTAGCGAGACTGTGCAACAAGTCCCCACGGATAGCAAGCAAAAGGATAATATGGGTAGTGGGTTAGTAACACGGGGAATAGGAGGAAATGGGCTGTGAATGCTGCGGTTCTTCAGAGCAAGATGAAAGGCCCCAGCACAGTGAATCCGTGGGTTGCGGCTCATCGCCAGCCGCTATTCCCATCGAAGAAGAAGGAGGAGGAAGAAGGCGGAGAAAACCTGAGAATACCGTAGCGTCAATGACTCTAGTACAAAGGGATTGTCCAAATCATGTGATCTTCTAAGTGCGGCACTTCCCCTTCTGGCACTTTCACTTCTCTAGACTTTAATTCAATAGCCAGGTGATTAACTGAACAAAAGATACCCCGGTATCTCATATCTGCAGGGGGAAGGATATTCAGGCGGTACCAGGCTCGCACGTCGAACTTTAACGGAGAATGCTTCAATTGCGGCATTATTCGCGAATAGAAATCACCATCAGTAGGAATAAACCTGTCAGAATACCTGATTCGAGTTTTCTCTCCAGGCCCGAGACTTTTCAGACTTCCCGGAATCAGTTCGGAACCGTAAATTATCCTTCCAGACAAAAATACACTTTGGCCGCTCTCATCCTTAAGTTCCAATTTAAGAAACGCTTCAAAATGGTCAGGGGGATCCTTTTCTCCGGGCTCTACTGTGTATAACTCGTTGGACCAGGGAATAGAGATGGTTTTCCCCGTGATGTTCTCTATCATAACTTCGCAAACCACCCGATCAGCCGCACCTAGAGCCATCCAGTAAGTGGTCTTGTCCAGGCTCAGTAGAGTGACCTTAACTGGTTCATATACTGGTCGTCTGTCCTCGCTCGAAGCACCTGCGTTTGGATCCTTCAAATGTTTGAAGGCGATTCCTTCTCTGTTGGGTCCACGTTCTGTCAGCTCCAAGATTTCATCGTTCTGCGTATCCTGACCCTGAGCTAATCCAGATTCAAGAAGACTCAAGATAAGGATTATCGTGAATTGACTTCTCACTTGCTACCTCCTGGTCTCTCCTGGTGTCCCAGGGAGGGATTGAACGATCGCGAGACTTCCCGCAGCACCCTACGGGCACTCCCACAAATGATCTCGTGTAGGCTGTGATGCCGTTCACTGCAATTGCCTCACGGACACGCCCCCTGGACCCATTGAGGAGGATTAATTCCTCGGCAACAACCACTCGTTCCTCCACAGGCATAGGTGGAATGATTGATTTCGGAAGTTTGGCTACTGTAGGTTGCTGCCCCCGACGTCGTGATCCATTCATACGCCCGTCCATCCATGCTCAGGGGAACAGTGATAACACGAATGCGAAGTCAATTTTGTCACAGCAAACATGGCGGCACGGCCGCCACCAGAGATCAATAATGTTCCTGGCGTAATGGATAATATCGACGCGAGGCCCTACGGCTTCAGGGGGCGAGGTTCCGGGAGTGGCTTACGTGGCACCTTCTCCGCTCGGGTTGCGGCATTGTAAACGACGGTTGCCATGACCGCTGCTGCCTGCATCAGGTCGCCTGCTTGCGTGTGGTCATAGACGTCCATGTTGGAGTGATGCGTGCGCGTGCCATACTCGAGGCCATCCTGGATGAATTGGAATCCGGGTATTCCAACGGCATCGAATGATTGGTGATCCGTGCCGCCTGTGTCGCGAATGCTGATTGTCGTAACGCCCTGGTCGCGAAACGGCGCCAGCCAAGCCTCGAACAGAGGGCGAGCGGCATCGTTGCCCTGAAGATAGACACCCCGGATTTTCCCGCTCCCGTTGTCCAGATTGAAATAACCACTTACTTTTGCCTGATCGGGTTTGATCTGCATGGTGACAGGGTCACCGAAATGTTCTTTGACGTAAGCCTTCGAGCCTAACAGACCCTGCTCTTCACCACTCCAGAGAGCCAGGCGGACCGTCCGCGGCATTTTAAACTCCAGCGCCTTCAGGATGCGCATGACCTCCAGGACTACCGCCGAGCCGACCCCGTTGTCAGTCGCGCCAGTACCCCCTATCCAGGAATCGAAGTGAGCTCCCAGCATGATGATCTCATCGCTTTGGGTCGTGCCTGGAATCTCGGCCACTATGTTGGCCGCTTCTACATTTTCGGCCGAGGCCTTCACCTCCAGATCGACCTGCAGGGACAACGGGACCTTTTTCTCGATCAGGCGGGCGATGCGGCTGTAGTGTTCAGGCGTGAGCCGAACGTTGGGAAGCGCCAACGGGTATTTGGCATCCCAGGAGCCGACGTATTCGCCAAACACGGTTCCACCGTCACCGCGGGTGTCCATACTGAGAATGGCCACCGCACCCTCCACTCGCAGGAAGGCGTACAACTGCTCCATCACGTCCCTGTGCTTGCTGGAGTAGATTTCCCGAAACTGCAACGGCGCTTGCGCAAAGAACTGCTCCCGCTCTTCGGCGTCTTCCGGGATAACCATTTTGGAATAGTCGAACTGGCGCGGCACTCGCGGCTCCGGCGCCAAATACACGGCATTCAGATCGCTGTCGGACAGACGCTCGCTCGAAGGTTTTGCCTGCAATCCCAGGTTCCTGGGTCTTTCGAGCAGAACCATTTTGCCCTTGAGCTGGCCCTTGTACTTCAATTTGTACTTTTCAATTTCTGCTCCCAGTTTTTCCGGGTCTACGGGCCGCTCGATCTTCAACAGGGTCAGCACTGGTTCCGCCTTGACCGGTCCGTCGGTCCCAGCCGACCAGGCCAGAGGGAACCCGATCAGCGGCGCATAGTTCGGTTCGAGGATCTCAATATGAAAGCGGTCATAAGACCAACGCCTTCCAAAAGGACCCCATTTTTCAAGGTGGACGCTTTGAATACCATACTCCTTCAACTGTTGGACCGCCCATGAGGCAGCCTCGTCGTAATTAGGTGACGCGGTAAGGCGCGGACCGTGCATGTCCGTGATCTGGAACAGATGGTCCATGACTTTGGAGTGCTCGAAAGCTTCGGCCTTGATTCGATGCACGATGGAAAGATCTACCGGCTCCTCAGCCAGGGAGATCGTACAGAATAAGAATACAGCGAGTAAGGGCCTGAAATTTGGCCAGATGATGCATTTCATGGCTATCTCCGTTGGGCAACGCCAAGCATGCGCCTTGGCTTCACACTATCATCACGGAGCACCCTTCATCAACTGTAAGAAGGTGGAAAGAAATTCACGTTCGCCTCGTTGACTCGACAAGTTAGAAAGCCAGGCTCGTGACTAACGCGATTGAAATTAGCCAAGCGGCCTTCAGTCAAGAGAGAAAGGTTAAGTGGGATCCGGCAAAAGAAGAAATCGTCTACAGACTGTTTGCTTCAAATTCAGTTGTGGCTACGGTAGCATTCCCTTTGTTGGCCTGCACGGCGGCAATCCGTGTTTGCATCTCGCGCGTCAGGTGCGGTACGACGCCCAACATGCGTTCCATCAACATCAGCTGTCCGCGGTGGTGCATCTCGTGCTCCTTGGCGCTCATCAACATCTCAAACCGGGATTTGCTGGGCGGCGCCATTCCCTGCGGGTAAGCAACACGCTGGCTCAAGAAATCTTCCGTTAATCCCTCCAGCAATTGGGAGAACTTCTCGCCATTTGCACGCAGCATGTCGACGATCTCTGCCTTCGAACGAACCACCTGTTCCTCGGCTTTCAGCTTACCCATGAAACCGGAGAAATCGAAGCCGTCGAGTGTGGTTCTCCGTTCGATAAAGTGAATGTGCTCGGGCAAACGCGGCATCACCGCAATATGCGTCAGCATCTGCGCCACGGTCCGTGTCTCGGGTGCAGCCCGGAAGCCGTAGTGCTGCTCGGGAATCTCCTCGGCTATGATGATGGTATTCTTCCGCACCGTTCGAAAGCTGCCAGCCAGTTCTCTTGATCCGTAGTAAGTCACCGTCGTGATCCTCCATTGAGCTCCAAAGGCAGTTTATCTGCCGTCCGACGGTATTGTCAAATCGCTAGCCTTCCCGACATCACTTGACAAAAAGTCTCATCCCAGCAAATCTGCTAGAATGAAGCCCACCAGCCTGACAGTACTATGAATCGGGTAGGGAGACCAGATAGCACTACTTCCCCCTGTTGAAAGATCTAAAATCCGGAAAAACGTTTTCTTGCCTCAACTTAAACCTTCCTGACGTATACTGGCCGTTATGATGCGTTCTTATGAACTGCAAATCGTTCCCGTTTGCAACTGGAAATTCCTTGCTGCAGCGACTGTTGACGGTCATTATCACGTGCTGGGCACCTATTCTTCCCGGGAACTCGCTCAGGCATCGTTTGATCACTGGAAGGAGTCAAGGGACAAAAGCTCACCGCATGATGCTCGACCCGACATCGAATGGAATGAACCTACACCCTTGATCGGGAGTGTTCTTCGAGGCGTTATAAGCCCGGCAGAGGTTTTCCCGGGCAGTTGTTACGTGGAGAATGAGGATCTCGGCCCTCCCGTTGTCCTGGCTGAGGAGGGAATAAAAGAACTGGCGCGGACGCTTCAACTCTCCCCCAAAGTGGTATGGGAGTCTACGACGCCCATCTCGGATGAGGAACTCCGGTTGCTCGGCGTGCTTTGAAGGGAATCTCGACCGGAAAAGCGCGAACCTCTTTCACCGCTCAATCAAAGGCCGCGATGATTTCCGCCCGGCCAGAAAACGGTTCGATACGAATCCGTTCGGTTTCAGGATTGTAAGTGCCACCTCTAACCTGGATGGCCTTTCTTCCTTGCGGATGCGGCAGGCGAAGCTCAACAAAATCCGGCTTGTGTCCCCCCGGACATTCCACGGTTGCCTGAATGAAGCCCTGATCCAGATTTGAATCTACGCGTAACGAGAGTGGCCCGAAATAGGTGGCAACTTTGTTCAGTTCGATACGCTTGCCGTTCTCGAGGTATGCGCGGGGCACACCCGAAAGCAAGTCAATGCCTGTGCCCCGCTCCAAGTAAAGCATCCAGCGGGTATCCATGAGGAACCAGCTTTCTTCATGCGTCTTATGCGGGCTGGCGCCAAAGTAGTGTTCCCAGAAAGTATAGGTTTGACGGTCCGCCAGACTGGCCATGGTATTGTAGTAGGCTTTAAGGAATGGTTTCACTTCGCCGCGCCGCAGATGCGAGATGGGATGACGGCTGTAATAAGGCTGGCTGAAGGCGACGTTGCGCGTGGTCATCAAGTCATTGTGAAAGTTGAGCAGAAAAGTGGAGGCCAGTTCCCGCGGGTCGAGGATTTCCTGAAAAATGAGATAGAGCGGTCCCAACAAAGAATCACGGCTGACCATGGCGCCATGAGTGAACCATTTGCCTCCATCCGCGAACAGAGCCAATGGACCGCGATACTCAACCCAGGGGGGAACGGTCGGGCACCAGGTTCCATTGGCCAGGGGGACAACCGGGGAACGGCCCATGACTTCATAAAAAGCATTTCGAATATCCTCCTTTAGGGCTCCAGCTTCCTGACGCCATTTTACGGATTCTGCCGGATCCACTTGGGCCAACATTTCTCCTACGCGGGCCATGCCAAGATAGGCATAGCCGTTTAGCATAAAAGAGCGAAAGGGATCTTCAGGATCCGCGGTTTTCCCTTCCAGCATCCCATAGCCTTTCCCGCGCAACTCCTCACGCAGATTTCGAGCCCGCCAGTTATGCAGGTATTCGCAGGCTTTGAGGAGCTTGGGCTCGATTTGCCTGATCCAGACTTCATCGCGGGTGTACCGATAGTGTTCGCCCATGCTCCAGAGTGCAGCGCCCGTTTCCAACATGTAGCCGCCAAAATTCTGAATAAGACCATCCTCGTGTTGTTTGTCGAGGAAATAGGTGAGCGCACGCCGGGCAGTGTCGTGCCATCCCATGGAATCCATGAATTGGATAATGGGGGAGCTTTCCGAACCGATGGCACTATAAACCCCGATGGTGGAGGTAAGCGTTCCCTGCGGTTCCAGGCCGTAGGTCACCAGATCAAGGTGGAGCAAACCGGCGCGCAGCATTTCGTTGATCCGTGGTTCTGGAAGCTGGATTTGGGCGGCAGTTGAGAGCTTCTGCTGCCAGAAACGGCGGCATTCCGCATGGCGTGCTTCAAACGAAGCCTTCCGCAATTTCAGAGCGCGTTCACGTGAGATGGGCCGGTTGGGGAGCCGAACATCAAACACGGCCGTTTCTCCCGGCCTTAAATCGATGGCGACTTCCTCCTCAGACAGGGATTTGCCATTCACTTGTGAAACTGCAAAAACACGGCCGGAATCATAAGTGGCGAATCCATTGACCCCGTCAAGATGGTACGTGCAGGGGGTGCCCGGAACGGGATTCTTGAAAAAGGCATAGCGCGGGACGGCAGTTTCATTCACTGCACTGATGCGCATGAACAACACGGTTTCCTCGGTCCGGGCCAATTCAACGGGCAATAAAGTATCGTGCTGAACCTGTTGCTCCTCAGTGAACATGTGTCCCAATCCGTATCCATCTGCGACCAGGAAGTGCGTACCGCGCAGGTTCTCACGGATCAAGGGTTGAGTCTCGAACGTCACGAATGCCGTGAGATTGTAGGTGATGTCATCATCGATGAGCGTCCCGCGCAGGATGGGCAAAATCCCTTCCTCGAGGCGACGGGAAATTTTATCGACAGCCCCCCAACCTCGCCCCATGAGAAATTGGTAGCGGCAGGGTTTGTTACCGGTCTCCGGCAGCGCGATTTCCTGGCCGTGCATACGCGGTTGAATCCAGTCCAATCTCTCACCAATCCCGAAAATGCGGATATCACGACTGAGTCCCAGCCAGGTTTGACAGCTCACACTCCGGGTATTCAAGGCAGCGGAGTCAAAGTTCTCTTCGGGTTCGGCGGCGATCTTTTCCAGCTTGCTCTCGAGACCGCGTGCCCGCAGTTCAAATTCAATTGTCTGGCAGGAACGCTCATCGCGGGCCTCGGTCACAGCCACACCATATTGGGGTATAAAGATAGGATGGTCCTTGCGAACATCGCGCAAGAAAAAACTGAAGGGGTTCTTGAGTGTTTTAACGGTAACAATGGCAGCGGCAGGACCATACGCAGCCTCCGAACCATCGAGTTGAACTTCCAGACGGAACGGCCCTTCAGCCGTTGTGCTGAAGCGGTTTTTTCCGATTACTTTGCCATTCCCCCCCGCCACCCGCAAGTTGAGGAGTGAACCGCCTGTGATGGTGATCTCGCCCTGCGGCTTCCCTTCCCCCCATTCTATGACAACACTCCGGCTCTCAGCAGAAATAAGGAGATTGCTCCATAACGTCAACCCTGCAATGATCAAGCAGATTCGCATGAATTCTTCCTTGAAAATCCCCGCCACGCGGTGGCTGACAACAGGGAAATTGGCCGAATTGACTATGATTGGAGGGTTGAGCCACTGCGCCGGCCTGCCCCTCTTCAAATCAATATACACCAGACACGGCCACAAATGTTCACCAGTCTCAAATACTGTGGCCTGATAGCGGTCTTCCCAATCGCCTCCAATCCGCCCTCAGATTCATGAATTCCGCTCGCCTCTCCAATATTTTCCCTCTACAATCCCCTCGGTGGCGTATGAAGTAAAAAAGCAAATTCCTGACTGTGGGTCAAGTCATGCGGATGGAAGCTGTCAATTTGGAACGAGTGAGATGAAAGCTGCGACACAAAAGGCCGGTGAAATTATTCCAGTCGAAAGGATCTATTTGTGCCGCTGCTGGTGTTGGGATCAAGGTGGGTTGGGATCGAGAAGAAGACTTCTCGACAGGAGAATTTTGGAGTTGTTGTGAGACTCCAAGGAAGAATAAGAATGATCTTGCAGCCGAGCGAATGAGAGCGTCGGAAGGGAACGAAGCTCGCAAGGAAGCTCAGAAGAAAGGTCTCTTCCAGCGGTGGGCAAGCCCGAAGCCGAAAAAGTATTCCGGATTAATCCCGTTAAGACCCACACCGATGCGGGCGTCAACTTGAAAATTGTTGTTCAACAAAAAAGTGATCCCACTGTCCAGATAATACGTGTTCGTTCCGTCATTGCCTCCCGGAAGATGGGTGAAATATTCGACAAAACCACCGAGCCTTTTCGTTGGTTGATAACCCAAGGAGGCGCTGGCGCTCGCCTGATCAAACCGCTCACCGTCCTGACTGGAGTGCAGGAAATTCAAGTTGGTGGTTAATGACCACCGATCCGAGAAGACCCAAGCAGCGGCCAAGGTTCCTCCTGGCTGCAATTTGTGCTCCCCAATTGCCGGAGCGCCAGTCGGCAGGATGGTTCCCAGGGTGAGTGCCGTCATGGGTCGAAATAGTCGCGGCTTTTCACTACCTTTTGTGAGCCTGATCTTAACTTCAAAACTGGAGTCTTCCAATCCGCCCACACTGCGCCCTTCCGGATAGTCCAGAGCGTAGGAGTTGATGCCAAACCTGAGTTCTAACCAATTCCCTGTGGGAACACGCAGCAACAATTCTCCAAGTGCATGGTATTTGTCGCTGCCCGTTCGAGAATAAGTGTACCCACCTTCTATCTGGACCATTCCGGGCGGGACGAGTCGAGGGCTATTAGTAAAGTCTGGGCGATCTGTGTCAATTGCTTCATCCACGGCCGACGGCCCATTGGGGGCGGAAGGCTTGCTCTGGGCCGTCAAGCTGTTCACACCGGCTGGAAGGAACACAAAGAAGAGAAGCAACCTGACTGTGCACTGATGAGAACTCAACCGGCAAATCTCCAAAATATTTTTCGGTACCCTTGTCCCCAGCATAGATATAGATATTGATATCGTCGATTCTTCTTTGATCATTACCACGGGTTGTCGATCTTCGGCGTCCAAAGAGGCTGTCTTCTCAACGGACTAAGAGATTCAGGAGCCTACTGATCAAAATTAGGTTCTTCCTCAGGGAACACGGTACGCAGGTCGATCAAAACGTAATCCTGGTCGACGCGAGTTAGAATCGCGGGGTGGCACGTTCCGAATTCGCGCTTAATCTGGGGGCGGACTCCAAGGTAGATCGCCGCCGCGCACCAATCGTCAGCCCCTTAGGAGGGCGACCGTCAGAGTACGCGGCGATGGTAGGCCTACTCGGTGAATGCTGCAGATTCCGCACAAGCTCGTCACCGCACCAGTCGCACCTCGTCACCGACGGCGATCTCCCCGCCTTCAATCACGAAGCAGTTGAGCGCTAACTTGCCGTCGAAGCGCCGGTAGATGCCGCGGGTGATTTCCTTATCCTGGACCAGGGTGTCGGGGTCATATGAAGTCATGATGCAGCGCAGACGAAGGTCCTGGACGCCGATGAGCACTCTGCCGATCCGCAGACACGCACCCGGCCACTCGCGTTCGGTCAACCTTTCAACACCACCGATTACAATGTTGGGTCGCAAGCGGCGATGGTCGTGACCGAAGGCGGCGATCGCACCGTCGGTGGCCACCAGCAATGGCAGCACGTCAAAGCGCTCGGCGCCGTCGTACCGCACCAGCTTTGCACCCGGGCCGGCAATGCCCACAACCTCGGCGGCGACCTCCGGACTGTCCCACGGCCGACAGTCCACCATGACTTCGCCATGCACGCTCAGCGAGCCCTTATGGCCCAAAAAGCGCGGATGCGTGCGAGAGGTGATCACTCGGTTCCTCGCGTCCTCCACATGCACCACCCGGTCACCATCGACGCCGAGAGGCCCGATCCCTATCCGTTGCAGCTTCTCTCCGGCCATCGTCTTGACCGGATAACGCCAGATCTCCGTGACCTTCACCGATACCTCTCTTTTCGGTCGGCATACGAGCCTCCCTGCCGCAGGGATGAGCTGCGAGGCTCCAATCTGGACGGGCCTCGTCAGCTACATCCTCTCGTTGGGCAGCGTGTGGAATGCTTCGCCATCCTTCCGCGAGCCATATCTACATAACCAAACCCGCGGCTCGGAATTCGACTATCTTCGGGGGATCTCGGTTGTAGTCGCTATACCGAACCCGGTCGGCCGGACACGGACATAGATTAGGCCAAGCCAGCTAAGGCGACTTGGCCCATCCGGGTGGGCCACATAGTAGACCTGCTTCAAACGATCCAACAAGGCGACCCGAAACGCTCCCGCAAAGCTCGTCATTCGTCGCTCACTGCAGCTTGGCGCACTCCGCCTTGGCTTCCTTGAGGATCGGGATGTCGGGGTCGGCGTCTTTCCAGAGAGTGAGGAAGTCCTGATAAGCTCTACTGGCGTTCGCCGTGTCGCCCGCGAGCGCGGAGGCGCGCGCCAGACCCAGGTAGGAAACTGAATAGTAGAGTCCCCAATTCGGATAGAGCCAGGTACTGCCCCAACTGGCGCCCTTGTGATCCAGGATCTTCCGGAACTCGGCCGCGGCGTCCGCGCCCTTGTGCAGATGCAGGTAC
>JBGOTQ010000220.1:0-12622 GCA_041476565.1 Terriglobia bacterium
CTGGGATTGAGTCAGCTTCTCCAGGGCCTCCTTCCCGGACTCGACCGCGTCGACCGAGTACCCTTCCTCCTGGAACCAGCTTTGCAGGGACTGCCGAACTATCAACTCGTCATCGACGATCAGAATCCGAATATCCTTGTTCGCGCTCATGAGATTACCTCTCTGCCCTAGCTCAATCCCCCTGCTTCCGGCAGGCGAATTGTGACGGTGCTTCCTTGCCCCCGGGCAGATTCAACTTCGATTTCTCCCGAGTGCTGGTTTATGATTCCATACACGACGGCCAGCCCCAGACCAACTCCTTTGCCCTGCTCCTTGGTCGTAAAGAAAGGTTCAAAAATGTGTTTCCGGGTCTCTTCGTCCATGCCAACACCATTGTCATGGACCCGGATTTCGACAGCCTTTCGCTCTGGGAGGTAGCTGGAGATAATCTCGATCGTGCCACCGCCTTGGGTCATCGCTTCGCAGGCATTAATGAATAGTGCCAGCAAAGCCTGCTTTAGCAACTGTGAATCGCAGACCAGCGCCGGAATATGCTCCTCGAATTGCGTTCGGACTTCCAAGTTCATTAAGTGGATCTTATGTTGCACCAGCTTCAAGGACTGGAGGACGATCTCGTTGATGTCATGTGGCTGTAAGTCAATCGAACTCTGGCGGGAAAACTGGAGCAGGTTCTTGACGATCTCTCCACATCGTGCCGATTCGCTGGCAATCATTTCGAGATACTGACCGGCAGTCACTGCCTCAGCCGTGGGGGCCCCATTGTTCCTGATTTTTTTGAGGAGGAGCTTTGCATAAGTCAGAATCCCGGCTAGCGGATTATTGATCTCATGAGCCACGATCGCGGCCAGTTTCCCTATCGACGCCATCCGCTCCACCTGGATCATATGCTCGTGTGCCCGGTTCAACTCCGCTGTCTTCTGCTCCACGCGGACTTCCAGGGTCTTAGCCCAGCTCCGGATTTCTGCGTAAGCTCTCTTGAGTTCGTCGGTCATGCGGTTGAAGGATTCAGCCAATTCACCCAGTTGGTCGTGAGAGGAAACCTTAATCTTGTGGTCCAAGTCTCCTGCCGCCACCAACTGAGTACCTGCTATCAACTCCTTGATGGGACGATGAACCAGGAACCACACAAATAGTCCCACGATCCCCATCGAGATCAGGATGCCTACAACAAAGCTGGCCACCATGCGGCGCTGGCCCTGGGCCTTCATTTCGTCTACCTTAGCCAAGGACATGGTCACGTCCAAGACGCCGAGGACCCTTTGATTTTGCGGGTGGGCATGACAGTCGGCTCCATAACAACTGGGCTCATTCTCAATCGCGTTGATCAGCCCGATGATTCTCTCTCCATTGGGACGGCGATAAATTCGGATCCGGTCCGGGCGGTTGAGCTTGGCTAGTGGCTGCTCCTGCGCATGGCAGGCATAACAGGCTTCCGCCCTCTTGTCGACGAAACTGTTCATCTCGCCCTTGTCCGTCGAAAAACTGATCCTTCCCTCTTTGTTGTAAATCCGGATCTTGCTGATCGTAGGTTGGGCACCGATGGTCGTGATGGTTTGGTACACCGCGGCACGGTGGTTGGTCAACATGTAGTAATGAGTGCTGCGCTTAATGGTCTCGCTGATGCGCTCCGCGCTGGCAATGGTCATGTCCTCAAGGTGTCGCATGTGGAGGCGTACTGTCTGGTAACCTAGGATGACGAAGATGATGACCATGCTCCCAATGAGGCACACTGTCAGCTTCAGACTCAGATTGACGGATCGAGGAATCATCTGTAAATAGTTCAAGGTCCGAAGTCTAAAGTCCAAAGCCGGACAATAAACTAAAGACCTGACTTTTAACACTGGACTTCTATTGAGAACTATGACAAAGCGTACAGTCGTCCTTAACGCTGAACGCCCTTTGTCCATTGTGGCAGGAGCCGCAACGTTGCTCGTCATGCATGTCGACGCTCATCACGGAGGCTCCCTTAGAATGGGGATCCTTCAAGATCCGAAAAGTCTTGCTGTGGCAGATAGTGCAATTGGGTTGAGCGCTGTCCACATGAGTCGAGTGGCGGAGAACCACTTTGCCGGGGCTGCTCTCGGCCTGGGCGAAAACGATATCCGGCACCATCTGGTAATAGTTGAGGGCATTCATGATATCAACCATCCGCGCTTGCTCGGCCACACCCTGGAGCGAGACGCTGCGGTACCTCAGGCCGCTGTAGCTTAATGACACCGCTGTAAACACAATCAGTGCGCCCGTTGCGAGAACAGCCTTGGACCCTAACAACAGTGGCTCTGGAAAAAAATTTGGGACCATCTCCCGTGATCCCTCTTGCAGCGCTTGGCCGGGTTTCACTTCCGGCGGGAATACCGGAAGGTACTTCACCGCCAGACCAAACATTAGAAAACCAGCGGCCACGATCATCAAGGTGACGGACAGTTCGGTCCAGGTCGGGAAGTAGCTTCTGCCGGCCGAAGCCTCCATTCCGGTAATGCTGACGTTCAGCCTATTCATGATGAAGCCCAAGACCACCAGCACCGACGCTACAAATAGCCCGGAATGGCTGTTCCTCACTTTAGGGATGAGGAGCAATAAAACCGGGCCGACAATCCCCATTAAGACCTCCGCCAAGTACATTCGGCTCTCATAGGAGCTTTGCAGCACGAGGCCCAATGCGTTTCTTCCTGCCAAGTCCTGCAGGCGTAGCACAAGGTAGACGGAAAGCACGACGACAATGACTTTTCCTAATTCGGACAACAGGCCTAATTCCAAGCGTTTTCCGAAGGCTCTGTAGCTAAGGAAAGACTCGAAAATGGTCATTGCGCAGCCCAAAGCAAGGGCGGAGACGAAAAAGAAGATCGGCAGTAGCGGGGAATACCACAGGGGGTGCAGTTTCGCAGGGACAATCAGGTAGAGCGAACCCAGCGATGATTGGTGCAACATGGAAAGAATGACCCCCACGATGACCAGGGGGATTGTAATTGCGTGGATGATCTTCAGGGGCCTACCCAGCCGAAGCCGCTCGAACAGCATGGGGCTGAATTCCAGGAACAGGACAGCGGTGTAAAACATTACGCACCAGGCTACTTCGAACATAACCGAATGAGGATTCCACATGACCAGCGGATGCCAGATGCGGAGAGGTTGTCCCAAGTCGAAAAGCAGACCGACAATCACCAGCAAGTAACCCAAGAAAGCCGTCAGAATTGTTGGACGAATAATCGGCTTAAAGCGCTCGATGTTGAAAATATACACCACTGCGCTTATCGTGAATCCCCCTGCTGCCAAAGCCACACCACACAGAACGTCGAAACCTACCCAAAGCCCCCAGGGGAATTCGTCACTCAAGGCAGTACTGTTTCCCAAGCCCCCCGCAAAGCGCAGAACCGAGCTGTAAATCCCTCCCACGAAGATCACCAGTAACACTACGCGCCAGAAGGTCAGATTGAGGAGCTTCTTATGGTTCATGGCTTCTGCGTTCTCCTCTCTGCCAGCCGGACTTCATCGCGGCGATTGGTAATCCACCAGATTCCCCCCAGAAGAACCCCTCCCACGGTAACGAAATTGGGGATCTTTTGCAGGACGTTCCAGGTAAGTAGGGGCAAAGGTTGTTTGCTCAGGTCAGTGCGGAGCCCCAAGCTCTCGAATGAAATGTCAGCCAGCAGGAGCACATCTGTTCCGCCGACTTCTTCCAAGCCGTATATTTGGTCCAGATATCGTCCCGGGCTGGAGCGAATCCTGTGATGTGCTTCCCCAATCAAGAAATCGCGGTCCCCGAATGTAGTGGCTCCAGTGGGACAGACTTCCGCGCAAGCGGTCGGTAGTCCAGCGGCTAGCCGCTCGGCACAAAGGTCACATTTCCTTACTAACGGCGCTCGCTTGGTCCATTCGTATTTTGGGATATTAAACGGGCAAGCTTGGACACAATAGCGACAACCAATACAACGGTCTGAGTGATAGACCACCGGCCCTAGTTCGGTTTTCTCCAATGCTGCAACCGGGCACACTGAGGCACAGGTGGGAACCTCACAGTGCATGCAGAAACGTCGAACAAAATGACCGTTTCGACTCTTCACAGTACTATAGGTTTTGTCTGAAAGCTCATCCTCGAGGAAATTCTCTACAGTCTTAGGTAGGTGATTTCGCTCTTTGCAGGCTTCGTAACAAGCTCCACATCCGATGCAACGGGTGGAGTCAAATAGAATCCCCTTTTTTTTCTTTTGGTTGAAAGTGGCGATCCCCATGATAGAAATCTGCCTCCTAAATCCATCAATTTCGAAAAGCAATCACCATTCCAAATTTCTTGTCTTGAGGGAATGTTTAAAAATTCAATATTAACTGTTGAATTTTAATCACTTATTCCGAGTACAGGGAAGGTCAGGGTGAAGTCGAAAAATCGACCAGTAAGCGATTCCCCCCTGATGGTGGGGCAAAGCACCGAGGCTGTTCTTGGCATTTGACCAATAAGATCTCATGGACTCACCCTGGATTCCTCACCAACAAGACACCAGGACGCAGACTAGGACTGCACAGGGATCCTCCCAACTGTGATATTCCGGAACTCATGCCTCGAGTTGTTTGAGCCGGACTGAGGGAGTTTGGCGGCAATAGGGGAAAAAAGGCCTTAGTCTGTCCGAACCTTCTGATTCCCACTATTGCCCTTGCGTTTGTTCTTGTTGCGAGAAAAGCAGGCTAAACCACTTTCAGAAATTTTTGGCTGAATAGCCCCCAGGTTTCATCATCCATCATTTCCAGCAGCCCATTGGCGGGCTCACCACCGTCTTGTAGGACATGGCCCAATGCTAGGTGCTCGCTTGGGCGGGCCACAACAAAGGACAAGAACCGTTGAATCTCCCGATTCAGCCACTCCTTGGCATCGTCCGCTACCGTCATTTGCTTGAGGTCCTTTGCGAGGTTTGTTGGGCTAAGAGAACAGATCCATCCTCCCTCGAACGGATTCGATTTGAGGGGTTCAGGATTCTCCTGAAGCATTTGATTGACATTGATAACTACACCGTCCACGGGCGTTGTGAATTCTGCAGTGCGCTTTCCCTGGTGAACGGCAAAGAGTTTCTGACCGCGGGTAACCTGTTCCCCTATTCTTGGCAATTCCACTCTGTCGATCGAACCAATGACCCTCTGTGCGAAGTCGTCCATTCCTACTTGAGCCTCTCCTGCTGGATCCAGGCTTAGCCAGGTATGACCAACTCCGAGAAACACTCCTTGAGGCAGTTCGAGGTCTTCAAAAACGAAGCGCGAGGCCCTTCCTTCTCTTGGCTGAGCTTCAGCTAGCGTCCGGACAACCGCCTTGCGGGCTTTTGATCTCTGGACGAGTGCGTCAGCCACAACAAAGCCCACAATGGTTAGAATGATTAAGATGGCAACCATGACGAGTCTCCCTTTCTATATTGAATCAATTGACTGGAATCAATTAAGACCGCTCACTCCTTAATCCAGCCTCCGAAAAATGAAGTGAGAATCTGCCGGTGTTGACTTGGGCCTACTATCTTTGCCAATTCCTGAATTTCTACTCCTCCATCCTGGAGGGTCGTCCCCACCTCGTGTCGGTATACTTCGACACTGTTGGCTACGATTTGGTTAAGCCTGGAGACTTCATGAGGTAACCACCCCTTTGCCTCCTGGCCATAGTACATATTTTTCAGACCCTCGGATAATCCGTCCGGTTGGACAACGGCCAGCCAACCCTGAGAATAGGGGGATTGGTTGACCAATGACGGTTGTTGGTCTAACCGGTCGTTGATCTGATCGATTAACCCTACGAACGGAACAGCTAGAGGCACCTCCCCCGAACCATAGGCAAGCAGCAAACAAGGATCTGCTGAATTGATCCTGGAGCCTAAGCGCGGCAATTTTACCGCGTATAGTCGACCGAAGAGTCTCTGCGCAAAGTCATCCAAGCCGAACCGGAGCTTCCCGCCACCTTCCACCCTAGCCCAGAAATGACTAGGGTGATAGAAAAGGCCGCCGGCCATTCGGAAGGTCCCAATACTAGTCTCTGCCGCCGGAGCATCGGCCCTACCTGTCTTCGGTATTCTGTTCTTCCTGGAATGGGGGGAAGTTTCCTCTTTAAACGCGGATGAACAAGCGGTTCTGCGCGCACGGAGTGCCTGATCAAGAGGGCAATTCCCGCAATCGTAGTTGCGGTCACAGAGTCTGTAGTTGAGGGTCCCTGACATCATCCAGATGCATTTCACTATCTGATCTTCCTTGGCTGCACCTGAGGTAAATCTAAATTTTCTTGTCGACATGCTGCCTCCCCCGTGGTCGTCTTGTGTTCCTTGCATATGAACAGCAACTTGAATTCCGAAGCTTTAGAATTCCCACTATTCCGAGTAATATGTTGATAATAATAAACTTATTTATATGGTTAACTCAATACCACCAGTCTCTGCCTGTTGACTTTACCAACACTCGTTTAGTAGTTACTGCGCTTAAGTTGAGGGAAACCCCATCAGGGACGAACGGATATGGTGGTGTTGAATTTATCGATACCCCCTGTTGAATTGTGGGTCAACCACAAGGAGCTAGGGACGCTTAGAACCGCATTTCATTGATCCGGTGATGTAATGTTTTGAAGGATTAAATATAGGACTCTAAAATGGTGGGCAGGTAGCTTGCCTTCTAGAGTTACTCGCTAGGAAGGAAGGTGTTTCAGATCAGGGTCAATAAAGCAGGTCAGCGTACTCGCGTGAGGATGTGCTCCGGAATGGAACAGAGGGCGTCTCGGTAGACTGAGGCTGGGAATAGGCGTAACTTCTGCAGAGCCGATTCGGCAAATGCACGAGCCCGGGCCTGCACGCGCGTCAAAGTGCCATATTTCTCGATGATCCGGAGTATCTCTTGCCGTGAAACCGTGTCGAATTGCTTCTCTTTCAGCACCCGCCAGATTCTCTGTCCTTCCTCCGCGCTACAGCGTTCCAACGCGTAAAGGAGGGGGAGCGTGATTTTACCTTCCATTAGGTCGCTAAGCACGGGTTTCCCCAGGACCTGCTGCGAGGAGCTGAAATCCAAAACATCGTCGATCAACTGAAATGCCACTCCCAGGTTCAAGCCGTACTGAGCCAATGCCTCTTCCTGTTCCTCGGTTGCCTGGCCCAGCGCGGCTCCGATGCGAGAGCACCCGGAGAACAAGTAGGCCGTCTTCCGGCGGGAAATCTCGAGTAGTTGTTCTTCAGTCACCTGCTCTTGTCCGTTCAGTTCCAACTGAATCAGTTCTCCCTCCACCATCTTCTGGGTGAGGTCGATGAGAATGTCGAGGACATGAAAATTCCGCTGACGAAGGGCCAGCACGAAGGATTGCATATACAGCCAATCACCGACCAGGACCGTGATCTGGTTGCCCCATTTGTGATTGACACTGGACCGACCGCGACGGGTGTCGGCTCCGTCAATGATGTCATCATGGACGAGAGTTGCCGTGTGGATGAATTCTACGACCGTTGCGAGTTGGATAGCTGGCGAATCGAGTGTCCCGCACAGTTTTGCACACAATAGCAGGAGACAGGGGCGGATCCTCTTACCGCCCCCTTCCTGTAAGTACGTCCCAATATCCGATATGGTCCGGACGGAAGAACGGCTCTGACGGGCAAACTCAGTTTCCACTTGCTGGAGGTCGTCTTTGAGCAAATTGAATAAGTCTTGAGGGTCCACTGTCTGTTCTCGGTTCACAGACTCCGATAATTGGCATACTGCATATCAAAGTCAAATTCTAGGGATCTCAGCAATTTGATCACTTCTTGCAAGGTGTCTCGGTCCTTGCCACTAACCCGAACATAATCGCCGTTAATCGAGGCTTGGACTCTTAACTTGGACTCTTTGATGATCTTGACAATCTCGCGGGCCTTCTCGGTCGGGATACCTTGCTGCAAATCGACCTCCTGGCGGAAGGTAGTACTGGCCGCTGGTGTCGGTTTGCCATACCTTAGGGCTTTTAACGGAATTCCTCGTTTGATCATCTTTTGCTGCAAGATGTCATTTAGGCTTCTGAGCTTGAACTCGTCATCGGAGATCAGTACCAGCCTGTCTTTCCCTTCCTGATGGACCTCGCTCTTGCTTGTTTTGAAATCAAACCGGGTCCGTACTTCCTTCATAGTCTGTTGGATGGCGTTATCGATCTCCTGCAGATCGATCTTGGAAACGATATCAAAGGAATTCTGTGCCGCCATGGTGAAAATCCTCCCGCACTCCGTGAGAAGCTGTGTGAATCTCAGGAGACGCCGCGTCGGGTTGAGACTTTGAGGTAGCCTTAACGACCTGTGCTGACACCAAAGGGAATGTGTCAGCATTCCAGCCCCGGTCCCTTGACTTGGCAGAATTTTTTCTTCATACCTTCTGAGTGTATCACAGGGAAGCGAGTTCATTGCAGCTGTTGCTGCAAAGATGATTTTTCGTTGTCTGTTGCCGGAGGGGTGTGGACCTTCCTGCCAAACAATCTCATGTAATTGTTAGTCGTAACCTCGGCAATCGCCTCCAGGCTCGTCCCCCTCAGTTTAGCCAAGGTCGAGGCAACTTCAACAACGTAAGCAGGTTCATTGCGTTTTCCACGATATGGCACCGGAGCTAAATACGGAGAGTCTGTCTCAATGAGCAGACGGTCCAGTGGAATCTCCCGAGCCACATCGCGGAGTTCCCTAGACTTAGGGAAAGTCAGAATCCCGGAAAATGAGATGTAGAAGCCCAATTCCAGGCATCTCCAGGCCGTCGCCAGCGTGCCCGTATAGCAATGCAGAACCCCGGCCGGACCGTGATCCCCGTAATGACTGGCAAGGATTTCCAACGTTCTTGCCTCGGCCCCCCGGCTGTGGATGATGACCGGTAACGTCTTGGCCCTGGCTAGTCTCAATTGACGAACGAAGACTTCTTCTTGAGTCTCCCGAGGAGACAGGTCGTAGTGAAAGTCGAGGCCGATTTCTCCCCAACCTACTACCTTTGCATGGTCGGCCAGACGATTCAGCCACTCAAAATCTGCAACCGTTGCCTTCTTTGCCTCGTGAGGGTGAATTCCCACGGTTGCATCAAGCTGCTCGAATCGATCGGAGAGCTTGATCGCAGAGTCGAGCGACTCGGGCCCGCCTCCTCCTCCAATCACTAGGATTCGTTCAATACCGCCCACCTGCGCCCGTCCCAGTACGACCTCACGGTCACAGTCGAAATCTCCAAGATCCAGGTGGGCGTGTGAATCAATGAACATAGGAGAATTTTGGCCGGCAGATCAAGAGTCGCAGGAGATTGCCCACTGTCGCGTTAGCCTCACTGCGATCTGGATTCTTCCTTCTTGGCGGAAGGGGAGCCAGGCCCATTCGTAACAAGAGAATCTCGTTCATACGGGGTGGGCAACGATCCACCGGCCTCCAGGTCCTGGGCTTTGCGGCCTGCTTTCATGCGATTGCGCCAGTATTCGACAATAATAGGGAGGACCGAGACAAATATGATCAGGAGAATAACCTTTTCCAAATGATGCCGGACCAATGGAATATTCCCCAGGAAAAACCCGGCTGAGACCATTGTACAAACCCAGAAGATCCCCCCGAAAACGTTATAGGCCGCAAAGCGGGGGTAGGACATTTGGGCAATCCCAGCGACCACTGGCGCGAAGGTCCGCGCAAATGGGACAAACCTGGCTAGAAAAATGGCCTTACCGCCGTGTCGATCATAGAACTCTTTGGCACAAAGCAGATGTTTGCGCTTGAAGAAGAGTGAATCTTGTTTTTCATAAAGCGCAAGTCCTGTTCTATACCCGATGCTGAAACCAACAGCATCACCCACCACAGCCATAATGCTCAAGAGTACCATGAGATAGCCTACTTCGAAAAACCCTTGAGACGCGACCAGACCCGCTGTAAACAAGAGCGAATCACCGGGAAGAAAGAACCCTACAAATAGTCCGGTTTCAGCAAATACGATCCCCGCCAAGACAACGTACCCGCCCGAGTGAATCAGTTCAATCAGCTTGTCGGGGTGATAGAGACTCTGAAGAAACTCGATTACTGATCCCAAAAGTCCTCGCTTATGTGGGAACTCCGTTCCCAGAATGAAGCTCAAATCCATCGAATCCTATTGGCTTCCGGACACGAGTTCCGCACAGCGCTTGGATTGAAGCCACAATCGGTTCCTGAGATATAATGACCCGTTGGATTGGCAGCGATCTGGGACTAATACAATTGACAATGCCTGGCTTGGAGTTGAAAACGCGTCCTCGTGATGGAAGGCCCGTCTTCCCCCCAATTTGCCATTGTGAACTCCTCAAAACAACCACAAAAGCCTCGGGGATACCTCAGGTAGCACCGGGGGCGTACCATTCGTCCTGATCGGGCTCTCATCCTTCAGCCTTCATATCTCATCTTAATTTTGCACCATTGGGAACTTCTTCCAGGAATCCGGCCAATACGGGGCGATCCTCTTCTCCGACTGACGCCGCCAGCAGCATGCCGTTGGACTCAAGTCCCCTCAATTTTCTAGGTTCCAGGTTGGCAACCACAATGATCTTCCTCCCCACCAGAGACTCCGGAGAATAAACTCTGGCTATTCCAGCCAAAATCTGGCGGGTCTCCGTCCCGAGATCCACCATCAGTCTCAGAAGTCTGTCGGCCCCCTTTACTTTCTCGGCTGTGATCACCTGCCCCACGCGCAAGTCGATTTTGGCAAAGTCTTCGATAGAGATCAGGGACTCCCCCAGAATCGGAGACACTTGTTGCTGATCTGAGGTTTGAAGGGTCATATCCACCGCAACAGGAGGCGTTGGTTCGAGTCGAATAATCGGAGACAGTTTTGCCTCTGCATCAAATATCTTGCTTAGAACTTCCTTCTTGTCAAACCTGGGAAAGACCGGAGTAACCTCTCCCAGGACCCCGCCTACCGGCAGCCCTCCCCACTTAAGTTCACCTATTTTCTGAGACTTCAAAAGGGATTGCAGACCCAGTTGTTTCCAGACCAGCTTGCTGCTTTCGGGCAGAAATGGAGCCAGTAAGACCGTAGCGATCCGGATGACCTCGACCGAGGTATACAGAATGGTGGCTAGGCGCGGCCGTTGCGCTAGATCCTCCGTCAGTGACCAGGGAGAGCTTTCATTGAGATAACGATTGGTCTTGGCCAGCAGTTCCCAAACAGATTCCAAGGCTCTGCTAAGCGCCAACTCCTCCATGTGCTGTTGGTAAACATTGACAGTCGCAAGTGCTGCCTCCTCCAGTTCATTGTCTTGCGGCGTTCTCCCCTCTATGGCCGACGGGTAGGGGATTGCCTGATTGAAATTCTTGGAGATAAGCGTCAAAGTTCGGGATACAAGGTTCCCATAGTCGTTGGCTAGATCACTATTCACCCGCTGGAGAACAGCGTCATAAGAAAAGGTACCGTCCAGCCCAAGGGGAACCTCGCGCATCAGGAAATATCGCACAGCATCTCCGCCAAAATGGTCAAGCAAGAGGTTGGGATCCACCACATTGCCTCGGGATTTTGACATTTTGGCTTCATCCTTTAGCCACCACCCGTGGGCAAAAACTTTGTGGGGCACTTGCAGGCCTGCAGCCATCAGGAAGGCTGGCCAGTAGACCGTATGGAAACGAACAATGTCTTTGCCAACTAAATGAATTTGTGCTGGCCAGAATTTGCGAAATTCCCGGTCGTCTTCCGGATTGCCAAACCCAATTCCTGTCAGGTATCCCACCAGGGCGTCGAACCAGACGTAAATTACATGCTGAGCATCAGCCGGGACAGGAACACCCCATTTCACTGAAGTCCGGCTGATCGAGAGGTCCTTCAATCCACCGTTGACAAAACTCACCACTTCGTTCCGCCGGCTAGTGGGCATAATGAAGTCAGGGGTTTTTTCGTAATAATCAAGAAGCTTCTGCTGGAACTCCGAGAGTTTGAAGAAATAGCTATCTTCGGTCACCCTTTCTGTTGGACGCCCGCAGACTTCACAGTTCGGCGGCAGCTCACTTTCGGGAGCGAAGAGGTTGTCGAAAATGCAGTACCAGCCAGAGTATTCGCCCTTGTAGATAAATCCGTTTTGTTGGACGCGACGGAAAACTTCAGAAGCACCCCGATAATGCCTAGTCTCGGTAGTTCGAATAAAATGGGTGTACTGAATGCCGTATCGAGACCAGAGCTGACGGAATTCCTCCGCATTCTGGTCAGCTAACTCCGATGGGGGAATGCCTTGAGCAGCAGCTGCACGTTCAATGTTCTGCCCATGCTCGTCGGTACCAGTCAGGAAACGAACCTCGTAACCTTGCATCTCTTTGTACCGGCTCAGGCAGTCTGCAACAATGGTGGTATAAGCATGTCCGAGGTGGGGCTTGGCATTAATGTAATAAAGCGGGGTCGTAATATAAAACGTTTTCATAATCCTCGAGTCCTGAACTCCGGTTTAAGTCTGCCCTCGTGGTTCTGCGCCCCGGCGCCAGATTGCCCGTGGCGGCTCATGAACTCCTGGACAACTCTGGAATGGATCCACTTCAGTGGCACGTAGTGCTGAATCGCCAAGCGGCGGCAATCCTCATACTCAGGTGAGAAGTTCACAATCCTGCCTTCGAGCCTCGACAACTTTCCCGAGACGGTTCCCCACTCGGTTTCAAACTCCTCCACCTCGCGTTCTAACACCTTTCGCCTGGCCTCATAA
>JBGOTQ010000221.1:0-12590 GCA_041476565.1 Terriglobia bacterium
ACAGCGGGCGAGAAGCAGGAGCCGTCAGGCGACTGCCACCCGCGACGCCCTGGGTCGACAATTCTTATTAATCAGGTTTCCTCCTCGTGTTGGCGTGGGAAGGCTCCCCACGCCAACACGAGGAGAATCGTTATCGGTTTCATTGACCCAGGGCGTCGCAGGGGTCAAGGCCCCTGCTCTGCCCTGGGCTATTCTCCTTCGCCCACTTCGTGGGCTGGAGGCCCTTTTCATCCGCGGTGGCGCACCAAACCCTCGCACGGTAAATTCTGATGAAAATCCGCTTTTGAATGTGGCCGCCGTACACCTGGCCACTGTCACCCGTGCGGAGATCCCTCCAGCCGGCTCATTGACCGGATGTAGCCGGGTACTCACTTGGCTGGACTCACCGGCACAGATCCAGAGTCAATACCACAGGCTCTGGATTCTCTTCGTAGATGAAGTGATCCGACTTCTGCTCCCGATCCTTACGGACGAAGACCAGCGTCCAAATTAAGGGAAGGCTTAATCCGTAGAATACTAGCATACGCAGTGGACGCTGCAACAACCAGAATTCCAGCTCACTCATTGTGTACGAATAGGTGCCAAAAGCGACGAGGTAAGCTGCCCATAAGGATTTGAGGTTTGCCTTGGCGGGGAGGTAAGAACAGGTGAAGGGCACTTTGAAAAACCGAAAAACCAGCAATTCCGTTAAGAATAGACTCAGTGTCAGGCTAAAGGAGAGATGCAGGACGGCTGTCTTCCATCCCCATAACCAGGCATAGACGGGAAGCGCCGCTCCAAATAAGGGACAAAGGACAGTCAACCACATCACCTTCCTAACCCCGGCAAACCAGCCCGTTCTGTCCTGGCCTTCTGTCAGTTTGAAGATCCAGTTGGCCTCGAGTGCTGCCGGAACCGTGAAGATGTACCTCAACCCGACGAGACTGAGGAAGGTTAGCACCAGTGGGGCCGACAACAGAGCAAAGTTGACCCTGAATAGCTCTCGATATCCACTGCGGATTAATAGCGCCATCACTTCGACAACTACCAAAGCCAGGCCCGTCCCCAAGTACCCGCTGAGCATTAAACGATGCCTCTGGCTGCGCAAGATCGTTTTGACCGCAAAGTGGAAGGTGGCCTGTTGCGCCGGGCTACCAACCAGAAAGCGATCCAGGAACCCACCTAACAGCCTGCGCCAGCCCCCAGCAAACCGGGGCTCCTCCTCGATTGACTCGAGACAATTCTTCACCTGTCGTTGGTACCCGAGGAGAAAAAAGAGGGCGAAAACGGCCATCGACAGCACAAGTGCCCAAAAGCCAATTTCGGCAAAATACATGGCCTGGGGGTCCCGCCTTCCCAGCAGGACTTCGTAGACTCCCAAGTACCAGACCGGTGGGAAAAAGCTCAGCAGCAGGTGATTCTCGCTCCATAAGGTCTTGAACATGACACAAATCCGAGGGAACTGGAAAGACGCAACTACCAGGACAAAGAAAAGAAGGAACTGAGCGAGGCGCGTAACCCTCTGGAAGGCCCGATGACTTAAAATCGTTGTCAGCAAACCCTGCAGACTGCCGAAGAGAAAGAAGACAAAAAAGCTCCCACCCGAAACAGCGGCGGCATGAGAACCGATATTCCGGAACAAAAGCAGCAGCGAACCTCGCTCGAACTTGACCACCAGCGTATACAATAAAGTTGAGCAGGCGTTTATGGCCAGAATAAACAGAAAACAAAAAGACAGGAGCGCAAGCAGCTTAGCTGTGAAAATGGTCCGTATGCTGATCGGCAACGGACCCAATATCAGGAAGTCTTTCCGGTCAGGAAACAGAAGGTCCCACTCCAGAATGCAGATAAAGCCCATGATGGCCATGGAGAGCGCGACAAAGATGGACTTATCGACCATCGAAGCAGGTTCGGGGATTGGGATTCCCTGGACCGCCTGATAGGCATATTTATCCATCATCCAGAAAGAGACCAGGCAACCGGGCACAGTGAGGACCGCAAGAATATGGGCAATAGCAAGCCGAGACTCGGCATTGGGAGAAACCAGTTCGCTTTCAAAGAACCGGTCAAAAAAATGCTTGGCCAGCCTGAAGAGCTGGAGTCGTTCATCCCCCAGATATTCTAATATTTTAGCGCCTGCAAGCATGGTCAATCTCCTTATTCCCTAGAGCCTCATGACTTCAACGATCTCTTTGGCAATGCTCTCAGTATCTTCCTGAAGCACCAATTGAGCAAAAACGTCTTCCAGAGAAGAAAGTCTCATCAGTTCGCGCAATCGTGCAACACTGTCGTAAGCCACAATGGAGCCCTTCTGAAGGATCACCACCTCAGAACAAATCTTCTCGACGACTTCCAAGACGTGAGAACAGTAGAGAATCATCCTGCCCTGCTCGGCCAGGGACTTAACGAGGTTTCTAAAGATGAGGGCTGTGGTCACATCCAGACCCGACAATGGCTCGTCGAAAATCAGCAGGTCGGGGTTATGCAGCAAGGCTGCCGCGATGAGAATTTTCTGCCGCATACCTTTGGAATAAGAGGACAGAGCCGAATGCCGACAATTCTGCAAGGAGAGCAGTTTCATCAATTCTTGGATTTTCTCTTCCAGAGTTCGCGCGGAGATCGAACGGAGGCGCCCAACCAATTGCAGGTACTCCCACCCGGTGAGGTAAGGATAGACCTGGGGATCTTCAGGGACATAACCTAGATGCCGCTTGTATGCCACCAGGTCTTCCCGAATGTCTCGTCCCTTAAAAACGATCTGGCCCTGGCTTGGCTCCACCAAGCCTGTGAGCATCTTAACGGTTGTGGATTTGCCGGCTCCATTCGGCCCGAGATACCCAAGGATCTCTCCAGGTCGAATAACAAAACTCACCCGTTGGACCACGGGGATGCTGGAATACCGCTTGGTGAGACTTCTGACCTCGAGCATAAACCACACCTCCATTACTGACACTGGCCAACGCTAGTTTCCAACCTTCATTAGTTTTAGACGTTTTAGGTGTTTTTTTGTTCCCATTGGCCGAGACTTTCTTGGCTCACTTGATCTTATGTGGGAAAAACACTATTGTGTGGCGAATGCAGCCTGAGAGAAACTGTCGCTTGAGATTCCCTTTGTGAATCTGTCACTCGGACGAAAAGTGATTCTGAATTTCACATGAAACCCGGCGATAAAACAGTACCCGATCTGGCTATGGAAGGTGTACTCATGGAGCTGTTTCACCAGTATTACGGTGAACCGGCAGCTTCCATGAGACCCCTCAAAGGAGATGGCTCAAACCGGAAGATATACCGGCTTGCCGGCGCTCGGCACTGTGCGATTGGGGTGACGAATCCCGACCGACGGGAGAATGAGGCCTTCCTGGGTTTCTCCCGGCATTTTCGCCAATCCGGCCTCCCAGTCCCTGAGATCTGCGCCGAAGACCTCGATAGGGGAGTCTATTTGGAAGAGGACCTAGGAGATTTGACCTTGTTTCAGTACCTTTCCGCCCACCGAGGCAAAGAGGAGCTTTCGAAAGACGTCATCGACATTTACCGCCAGGTTGTCCGATGGCTCCCCCGCTTTCAAATTGTGGCTGGAAAGACTCTGGATTACCGGCTCTGCTACCCGAGGGCCAGTTTCGACCGGCAGTCCATGATGTGGGACCTCAACTACTTCAAATACTATTTTCTGCGGTTGGCCCGGATTCCCTTTGACGAGCAAGCACTGGAGGATGATTTTGAGCGCTTTACTGATTTCCTGCTGACCGCCGACCGGGATTTTTTCTTGTATCGCGACTTTCAATCACGAAACATCATGATTCGGGACGGGCGTCCGCATTTTATTGACTTTCAGGGGGGGCGCAAAGGGGCCCTCCAGTACGACATTGCCTCTCTGCTTTATGACGCCAAGGCTGACCTGCCCTTTGAAATTCGTGATGAGCTGTTGACCCTGTATCTTGAGGCCGTCCAGAACCTGGCGTCCGTTGATCCGGTACAGTTCCGTCGGTATTTCCATGGCTATGTCTATATCCGAATTTTGCAGGCACTGGGGGCCTATGGACTACGCGGGTTTTATGAAAGAAAGGCCCATTTCCTTCAAAGCATCCCTTACGCCGTCCGGAATCTGGAGGTATTGCTGCGCACTGCCGAAATGCCTATCCAACTTCCAGCATTAATGCAGGTTTTCGAGAGACTAATCCAATCCTCGGCACTTCGGCAGTTTGGCGAGGCGGATTTGAAACTGACGGTGAGGATCCACAGCTTCTCATACCGAAACGGGATCCCTGGCGACGAGAGGGGGCACGGTGGCGGTTTTGTCTTTGATTGCCGGGCCTTGCCCAATCCTGGAAAATACGAGCATTATAGTCACTTGACCGGCGCCGATCCTCAGGTGATCGCATTCTTCGAAAAACAGCCCGCTGTCGAGCAGTTCATGAGTCATGTGAGGATTTTGATCGAACAGACAGTGAGCGATTACCAAAGCCGGAATTTCACGCACTTGCAGGTGGCATTCGGTTGCACGGGGGGGCAGCATCGCTCTGTTTACTGCGCCAATCTCCTGGCTGAGTACCTTCGTGACCAGCACTCCGTCAACGTGGAACTGCATCACCGCGAGCTGGAATCTCCAGACTCCTCATGAAAGCAATGATTCTTGCGGCCGGCATAGGCAGCCGGTTGCAGCCCGTGACCAATACCATCCCGAAAGCCCTCATCGAAATTGGCGGCGTGCCCATGCTGGAAATCGTCTTGACGCGTCTCGTCCGGGCCGGCTGTACGGCTGTGGTCATCAACCTCTTTCACCTGGCCGGGATGGTCATTGACTTCTTGAAAACAAAGAGCAACTTCGGCATCCAAATCGAGATTTCACGAGAAACTGAGTTGCTCGATACGGGTGGCGGTCTAAAGAAAGTGGCCGGCTTCTTCGATGACGACCAGCCGTTCCTCTTGCACAATGTAGACGTTTTGACCAATCTGGATCTTCGGGGATTGATCCAGTTTCATTCAGGCCACCCTGCACTGGCAACGCTGGCCGTTCAATCGCGAACCAGCAGCCGCTACCTTCTTTTTGAAGAGAGTGGAAACTTGTGTGGCTGGCAGTCGGTGGCCGAGAACCGCTTGCTTTGGTGCCGTTCGCCTGTCAGCGCAACAGATCAGCTCGCCTTCAGCGGCATTCATGTGATATCCCCGAAGATTTTCAACAGAATGAGTGAAACCGGAAAGTTCTCCATCAACCAGGTATATTTGCGCCTGGCCGGCGAGGGCGAGAGGATTCAAGCCTTTCGAGCGGACAGGTTCTTCTGGCGTGACATCGGTCGTCTAGATAGACTGGAGTCGGTACGACGGGAGATTGCTGAGATAGGCCTGCCTACCTGAAAGGACCAGCCTCCAAAACGAGCTGCGCACGGATTGATCCGTCGCATGAAAGTTTCTCATGCTCCAAATTTGCGCGCTAGCACCCATGAGAAAATGCATGATTGATTTGTACCGCGGATCCGATCTCCAGGTGTGCGGCTTTTCTGCGTCGGAAAGAATCGCCGCGACGGAGCGCGGCGCCCACCATTCCGTACTCATATTCTAAGAGCTATTTCTTCGACTCGATCTCTGCGTTGTGTTTCAGGATTTTGACCACATTCTGGAACTCCGGGTCGTCGGGCTTGATCTTCAGCGCCTTTTCTGCAGACTGGATCGCCTCAGTATATTTCTTCTGATGGCCATAGGCCAAGGCCAACGCATAGAATGCATCCGCGTTGGTAGGGTCATTGTCAACGGCCTTCGTCAACAGCTCAACAGCCTTTGGGAACTCCTTCTGATTTAGATACTCTTGTCCCTTGGTGTAATTGCCCCAACCTTCAATCTGTTTGGCGAAGGGAGCCAAACTCGGGTCCAGAGACGCGGCCTTTTGTGCGGCTTCTCTGGCCTTGTCCCAATTGCTCAACATGGCGTTGGTCCGAGCGATGTTTGACCACACTGTTGCGTTGCCGGGGGTTAACTCGAGAAGTTGCTGATACCCCTCCAAGGCTTCTTTGAATTTCTGCTGCTGTAAGGCCGTATTGGCCGCAGTTTCGATTTTGGTGAAGTATTCCATGTTCACAATCTTAAGGTCGACGCTGACATCTGAATCGGCTACTTGAACCGAGTCTAACTTCGCTGGAATAAAGCCGCTCTTCTGGGCCAGAACCTCGTAGGATCCCGGTTTAACCTTATCAAAGATCATCTCGCCTTTCTTATTGGCCTTTTTTAGCTGTTCCTCCTTGGATTGGGTATTCACCAGCTTCGCGTCCACCTCCCCAACCGGTTGGCTCTTCTGGTCCACAAACAGAACTTTAACCTTGGCAGCTTCCAAGCTAGAAGGAAGGCACAGTAATACTGCACATGCAATGAAACGATGAACCATGATGTCTTCTCCTTATCCCTTGATCAATGCTGGCCGTGTATTATAAACACTCGGTGATGCTGATTGCATCGGTAAAAATTCCTGGACTAGCTCATCTGCCACCTGGGGATGGCTCTGCTCACAATTTGAGTTTCCTCAGATACTCCCGCACTGCGGGAGCGAGATCTGAAGCCACCCGATAGGTTTGCTCCCGGTCGAGTCCGGACACTACAAACCCAAGGTGTTCCCGGGTCTCAAATCCAGCGACCTCCAGATTCTTAAGGAAAGCTTGATGCAAAGGCATTCCCAAGACGTCCACAACATGGCCCACGCTCGAAAGCGGAAAAGACCGGCCCTCTTTTCGGGTGATGATCAAGGAAAGAATCTTTGCCTGCTTCTTGATGATGATGTGCACGTAATTGCGCCCATCGAAGCTACATTGATGGGCCACTGGTACCAGGAAATCTCTGGGTAGCGTTTTTTCCAGTAAGGACACCAGGCCAATATAGCGGGGCCCCATGGCCAAAGCCATCTTTTCAGGAGTGAAAGTCCCATCAGCAATGTGGGTGTCAATTGCGCAGTGGATATGAACAGCCACCCCCAGATTCAAAATGGCTTCTACTTCTTCCGACTCCACATAGCGCTCCCTCCACAATTGCAAAGTACCCCATCCACCCACAATCATCACTAGGATAGCTGCGACAGCTAACCCCCAATACCATCCGACCGACCCAGACTCTTTTGATCCAGCGGAATTCACCTTGATGTCTCTCTAGTTTGCTGTCACACATCCAGACATGGGGGCGAAAATAAAAACTGCCTCCTCAGGTTCTTATGAGCCAGTACCTTCAATTAGTTGTGTCAGAACATTTCTCTGTACTTCAGTCAAGTCAGTATAACGCAAGCCGAACCCCATGGCTTGGTGGTGATAAACCACTACTCCCTGAAGAAGCATCCAGTCACCCCGCGGCAGCCGGATTTCGAAGGCGATTTCATCGCCGACAGTTACATGTCCCGTCGTTTCGATGTAGCAGCCGCCCAGACTTATGTCGGTGGTGCGCAAATCAGATTGCCCAAGATCCTCAGAGCGGACTTCAAGCACCATATGTCTGCGTGGGTAATGTCTTCTTTCCGTTTCCATTCCCGCCCTCCTTCAACAGAAGTCAAGCCGACGATGTGCTGAACGATGCAGGTTCATCTTTATTGATTGGTAACCTCATCGGCTTAACACTCCTTTCGTCAGGAATATCCATGTCGTAAACATCGTGGGACGCACGACCGGTTCCATGAACATCTCCTTTTTTATGAGCGAGAAAGCGGAAGAGGCAGAGGAAAGCCGGTTACTGACGGGGATTATTCTACACCCGCAAAGAGGGATCCTGCATAGAAAATGGGGCTGCGCCCCCGCTGCTCCTTTCCCAGCGCCTCCGGAAGGTACCAGCGTTGCGGCCGGAGGGCTCTCGTGATTACTCATAGCGAAGGGCAACGATGGGATCCAAATCAGCCGCTCGCTTGGCGGGGAAGATGCCAAAAAACAGCCCCACTCCGACAGAGACCGCAAAGGCAATGAGTACCCACAAAAGTGAGACTTGAGTTGGCAGGGATGGGAAAAAGGTCCGGATGAGGAGACTGATCAGGCCGCCGAGGAGAATCCCTGCCCCCCCTCCGACGCCAGTCAGAGCCATAGCCTCCGTTAAGAATTGCTGCAGAATGTCGCGTTTCTTTGCCCCCACCGCTTTGCGAATGCCGATCTCTCGAGTCCGCTCGGTTACGGAGACCAGCATGATGTTCATGACTCCAATCCCTCCTACCAGCAGGCCAATGGAAGAGATCACCATGGTAAGGATGACTACGGCCCCCGTCAGTTGTTTCCATACGGTGGTGAGAATATCCGGCGAAGCGATGTCGAAATCATCTTCCGCACTTACGGGGACCTTGCGGCGCCGGCGTAACACTTCCCCAACTTCATCCTGTGCTTTCGCCACCGAGGCTGGGTCCGAAACGCTGACTGCAATGATATTGTCTTCAATCTCCGGGTACATCTTATGAAAGGTGTTGTAAGGGATGACCACAAACTGGTCTACACCAGGGCCTCCAAACAGTCCCGGATCTTTCTCAAACACTCCAATTACGAGGAACAGTTCGTCATTGACTTTAATCTCTTTGTTCACTGGGTCACTGGCGGGAAAGAGCGTGTCGGCAATGGCCACCCCAATAGTGCAAACTTTCGAGGAGTGCTCGTTGTCGAATTCATTAATGAAGCGTCCGTCCTTCATTGAGAAAAGTGTAAAGATTCGCGCATACTCCGGCTCGGCACTACGAAGTATGCCGCTCTCAATCCTTTCATTCCCGTGACGGATCAGGTTCGCCGTGCCCATAAACACAGCACGAGTCTGGAATGCCGTTGCCAGTTCCACTGAAGGACATTCCTGACGAATGGCCACAGCATCATCTCGGTAAAAATACTTCCTCTTGCGGATCCTTTCCGGCAGCCGACCGAACGTGAAAGGCGGGATGCGCGTCACAAAAAAGACTTTGCTCCCCAATTGATTCACTCGTTCAGCCACTACATTGTTCAGCCCTTGAATAATGGAGGATACGGATATGACGGATGTGACCCCAATGACTACGCCGAGGATTGTTAGAAAGGAGCGAAACTTGTTGCTGCGGATCGCGTCCCATGCGATCGACAAGTTGACATGGACTAGCGGAAATCGCATCACGGTGTAACCCGGGAACCCCTCATGTCACTCCCGCCGTAAGGCTTCGATGGGATCCAGTTTCGACGCCTTCCGGGCGGGATAAATTCCAAAGAAGAGCCCGATCAGCGTGGAAAGCAGGAAGCCCGTAATGGCTACCCACGCCCGCACGCTGGCAGGAAAGGGGGTGAACTGGCGCACCACGATGGCCAATCCAAAGCCGAGCAGGATCCCTATCAGCCCCCCAACAACGCATTGTACCAGGGCCTCCACCAGAAATTGCCAGAGAATGTCGGTCTTTCTGGCGCCCACCGCTCGCCGGATGCCAATCTCTTTGGTGCGCTCCGTGACCGAAACTAGCATGATATTCATGATGACGATCCCTCCCACGATCGAGGCTATGGAAGAAATCATGATAAATACCATGAAAAAGGCCGAACTAATGCTGGACCACAAGGACAGAAAAGTGTCGGAGGTGGCCATATAGAAATTGTCAGCGCTATCAAAAGAGACGTGACGGCGACTGCGTAAGATCATCCTTACCTGAGCCTGGGCAGGTTCGATCTTGTCGCTGCTGGCGCATTTGACTTGTAGAGTGATGCTGCGATGGGATCCAAAATCCTTGAAGAAACAGCTCAGCGGGATCAGGACAAAATTGTCCTGGCTTTGTCCCAGCACATTCCCGATCCGCTCGGCAATCCCGATTATGCGGTACGGCTGGTTGGCAATCCGAATCCACTTGTCGATGGCGCCCACTTGCGGGAAAAGATGGTCGATAACATCCCGTCCGACAACGCATACTGGGCTGGCCGTGTTCTCCTCGTAAGCAGTCAAGTAGCGGCCGTCTTCCACATTGACAGTGCTGATTTCCGCCATATTGGAGGTAACACCCCGGATACTGGTGTCTTCCCCTGATTCATTACCATATTTGACAGTGGTGACAGTCGACACCTGCGCGCCTACGGCCAAGTACCCTGTGCATTGCTCCCGGATGGCCTGAAGATCCTCCAGGGTGAGGTCTTTGTAGCGTTGCGCCCTGGCGAACTCCTGGAAGTCCGTCACAACCAGGGGCGTCTTTGAGACCTGAAAGACATTGGTGCCGAGGTCGGCGATCTTCTCTTCAACGTATAGGTTGGCGCCCTGGACAATGGTCATCACCAGGATTAAGGTCATTACGCCGATAATCAGTCCCAACAACGTCAGGAAAGACCGGAGTTTGTTGGCTCGAATCGAACTCAGAGAAATGTTAACGGCTTCGGTTATGTTCATTCACGTTCTGCAAGGACTGGTAACTCCAAGAAGCTTCACCTGGGTCCCTCCCGCTGGACAGAACGATTTGATCTTAATCTGCGACGGCAATTGCTTTTCTTGTTCTCCCGCCAGGTAAATTGCGTTGACGCCGCCTCCTGACAATCGAGTAGAACAAATCTTCCCTTCCTTGTAAGGTGCGATGGGTCGAGTGTAGTAGATGGCACTGCCATTGACCTGCATCCAATCCCCGATCTCTTTCAGCCGTCGCAAGGAATCTATGGGGAGTTCACCTTAAGGGCAGCCAACATCAGTAATCCGGTAATCGGTCTGTCTTGTATCGAACATGCAAAATTCCTCGTGATGCTTGGTTGTGAAAACCAGGTATTTCATGCCTGCATATCGGGCGGCAGCGGCCCAAGATTCGGGATCAAATTTGACGGGGTTGAAGGTCTCTTTCAACCGTTCATACTTGATGCAATATTCCACGTAGTTATCCATGTTCCGTTGGCACCAAAGTTCATCCTCACTGCAGAGCATCCACGATTCCACCACACCCCACTGGCTGTAAGGTCCCCAATGCATCATGAGCCCAAACTTCTGGTCCTGAAACCAGCTAAGCTTTTTCAAAACTAATGGGTCGCTTTCTCTATCCTGAGATGCACCTCCCTGGGGATAGCCCGCACATAGATTCACAAAGCACAGGAACAGCACGGACGTTGTGAGTTTCCGTAAACCGATTGTGTTCTTCCCTCGCCTGTCCATACTCTAGGTTCAATCCTCCCGATTCTTAGGAAACGAGACACGTTCAACTCACTTCAAAGCCAGCGGGTGTCCGGCCTCCCCCTCTTTTCTCGGAGATTATAGCGCTTCAGGATGAAGGTCAAGCAGGCTGAGACCTGTAGGCCGCTTCACTTAGAGACCAAGATATCTCAATGGAAAAATGTTTTTGGAAACATTGGAAACGATAACCTGCAGGGGAGAGGGACGGCCACCTCCACAAGCACTCCCTGGGTGAAGGCGGTCGTCACGAAATTCAGTACATTTCCACTAGATTCTAACGAAGGTCCGGTTGCGATAGAGGTAGTAAAGGACAACCCAGAGGATTCCAAACGCCCCGAAGGCCAACAAAACATTTCCGAATGCGCCCAGATGCTTGGCCAGTCCCCCGAATAATGCCTCACTGGAGAACCTGAATGCAACAAAGTCTGGCGCCAGGTAAGCTACGATAGCGTTCATACCCACAACGATGAATGGAAAGGCCCAGCGCCTGAAGCCCAGCACGTCGATGACCCCATAAAACAGCGCCAGAAGCAGCAGGCACCATCCACTTGCCCAGAGCACCATCGAGCTGGAGTAGATGTGCTTGATGATCGGGAAGCTAAAGCCCCATATCCAGCCTGCCAACAGACAACTGAGACCGGAAACGACAAGCAGGACCACTTTCCTCGGTCCTGGCAGCCGCAGTCGCAGGAGATGTCCGGCCAGAACACCGATCAGCACGGTCGCGCCGAAAGCCAAGCTACTGAGAATCCAGGTGTAGGTCGTTCCATCTTGAAATCTGCCAAGGAGACATTTGTCAATCCACATGGCCAGATTCCCATCCGGTGTATAGACGCCGCGTCCAACGCCAGGCACCGGTACCAGCGCCATCAAGAGCCAGTAAAGAAGCAGTAAGGCGCCAACCAACGCAGTCTGCCAGCGCACGGGCAACTCCACCAGTGCAATGGAGGATATCAGGTAACCGGCGGCAATGGCTTGAAGGGTATTACAATAGAGGTGCAGTTTACTGAGGTCAAAAGCCAACAGGTTACCCTGGGCGGCGATACCAAGCACAAATAACACCAAGGTACGCCAGAGCACCTTGCGATAAATGCTCCCGCGACTGTCGCCACGTGCGACTCGCTTCCCCACCGAGAAGGGCATGGCCACTCCAACAATGAACATGAACAAGGGCATAATCAGGTCCCACCCCACGAATCCTTCCCATTCCACGTGATCGAAATGTCGCTCCAGCCCAGGTGGGAGCGGGTTGGAGAACAGTCGGAAGAACTCCATCACCAGCGGGCCACCCCCGGCAATCCAGAACATGTCGAAACCGCGCAGGGCATCCACGGAGACAATCCGATCGGGTGGTGCAGATGTGCGCAAGTTGGTACTTACAGGTTTGCTATTCATCATCAATCCCCCGTCCAGTTTGGATAAATGGCAATCTTAAGGCCCGCCTCGGAATCCTGGCAGGTTCAAATCGTGGTGGGATGCTAACACACCCGGCTACGTCGGTGAACCCCTTTCTATGTTGGGCAATTTCC
>JBGOTQ010000222.1:0-12551 GCA_041476565.1 Terriglobia bacterium
CTACTGCGGCCGGTAGAGAATTCCTGACAGGCTGGTTGCCAGTGGCTTCGGCGGCTCCGGTACAACACCAGGTCTCAGGAAACCACTCTCACCACCGAGTCGAATCCTCAACGCCACCCGCCACAGAACCTTACGTTCCACAATTCTTCAAGTCCGAAGAATACGAAACCGTCCAGATTTTAACAGAGATGATTATTCCTACAGACGATCAACCGGGAGCCCGTGAGGCCCGAGTAGCCAGTTACCTGGATTTCCTGTTGTATTCGGCTGCCGAATTCCAACCTGCCTTGCAGGTCCAGTGGATCCAAGGCCTGACTCAACTCGATCAGGTGAGCACAGCAAAGGACGGGAAGCCATTCCGTCAGCTTACGTTGGTTGAAAGGACAAAGATGCTCACCGAAATGAGCCTCCCAGAGCAAGATCCCAAGGCACATCATCCGGGCTTCGAGTTTTATCGGTTGGTCAAAGAGATGACGGTTGAAGGCTTCTATACTTCCCGTGTCGGTCTGATCGAGGTGCTGGGCTACCAGGGACTCGCCTATCTCGACGAGTTTCCCGGCTGCACCCATCCGGAACACCAGTCCTGAACCTATGGGGGAATAATCATCATTCAGCTGCTGGAATGGGTTCGTGTTATAAAGACCCATGAAAGTGGTTCAATCGAACGGAGCCAATAGAGAGGAAGCATCCATGCAGAGGAACTACTACATCATTAAATGGGCAGTTGTATTCTCTATTATCGCATTGGGATGGGGGGTCATGCCCGGGCCACGAACACCGTTGTCGTTGGAGCGGATGGAAATCGGGGAGCGCCTCGCAATGGCCGCCAGCATCGGTAGCGCGGGCGACGCGGCGGTCCGTCGCTTTCCAAAGCTTCGAACTCGAGCTCGCAACCCGCATCTGATTGAGGATGAAAACGGAGCGCCGTTTTTCATCGCGGGAGTATGTCCGCAGAACATGATTCATTGGAGCACCCCTGATCAAATTGATGCCTATTTCGCGGACCGGCAGGCAAGGCATTTCAATTTTGCCTGGGTCGTGATCAATGGCTTTGACAATCCCGTCGTTGGTGCAGAGAGACCTTCAACAAATCCCACTGATGCGCGTGGGAATTCGATGTTACTCCACGGTACGAGCTGGAACCCGCAGAATCTGAATCCCGCGTACGTCGCGTCGGTTGACGCCATAGTTAAGTCTGCGGCAAATCACGGTATATACCTGTTTCTGGATCCGTTTAGTGTCGGGTATGATCCCGGGCCGACCGGCTTTGATCCTTCCCAGCATTCCAACGAGGAGATGCGTCAATGGGGTGAATTTTGGGGCAACCGCTATAAGAACTACTCCCATATCAATTTCACATTCGGAAATGACAGGCTGGTTTGGCCGCAGGTTGACAGCGTGGTGAGCGGTCTTAAGAAGTACATGCCAGACCGGTTGATGACCACTGACTGGATTGCCGGGCCGCCGGATTATAATAGTGAAGCGACGGGCCCTCGCAAGTTCTATGATTCAGGTCATCGATGGGTCAATTTCAACGCCTGGTATCAATACCATGCTCCACAGTGGGCTACGTGGTATCACTACAACATGGTTGACCCTGTGATGCCGACATGCATTTTCGAGACTTTCTACGAAAATTGCGGTTACGGAAATCCGAAGCCCAACCCCACAATCCCCCAGATGATGAGAGAAGAGGCTTGGGGAACGGTGTTGAACGGCGGTTCCGGGTTCGGCATTCTGGGTTCACCCGAGGATGTCGAGGACCCAATGCGTTGGCTGGGGAAAACTCCGGGGGTGGAGCAAGCCCAGAACTGTACTACTTTCTTCGAAGCCCTGCGCTGGTACGAACTGATTCCAGACTGGTCGCATACGTTCCTGACAAGCCAATCCGGAATCCCAGGGAAGGACGATTACACGTACGTGTCTGCAGCGCTCACCGGCGATGGCTCCTTGGGTGTCTCCTACTATCCGGGCAGAAGCGGCAAAAGGTTCCAGTTGACCGTCAACATGTCGAAGATGGGGGGCGGCAAGGGGAACTCACGGGCACGCTGGTACGATCCCACAAGCGGGACGTACAAAACTATCGGCAGGATGGCGAACTCGAGTTCTCACACCTTCATCACTCCCGACGCGAATAGTGTAGGGGCTGAAGACTGGGTGCTGGTGCTCGAGAAGGATTGAAGTTCAATCACCCCGCCACCTCGTGATCACTGTATTAGCAAGGCATCCGTGACTGTCTGCACGGTTGTCCCGCCTATCCTAATACGAAAAAGGAGTCCTATGATGTTACGCAGCAGGTTTTTTCTGTTGGTTTTTCCTTTTCTGATCGGTGTGGCCTGGGCTGATCAGGTCAGCTTGAAAAACGGTGACCGGGTGACAGGCAAGATCCAGAAAAAGGACGGCGCCAGCCTCACAATCAAAAGCGACCTCTTTGGAACAGTTACGATCCCCTGGGAGTCCATCACCCAGGTGACCTCTGATGAGCCATTGACCGTCGTGCTGCCTGACGGCAAGTCCGTGCAGGGCAAAATCGCGGTAGAAGACCAGAAACTGGAGGTCGCTACGCCAACCACCAGGGAGTCGATCACTATGGCCAAGGTCGGTGCCATCCGCAATGCCGACGAGCAAAAGGCTTGGGAGCGCCTGCAGAATCCCGGTTTGCTGTCGCTATGGACGGGGTTTGCCGATCTGGGAGTGAGTTTTGCTCGTGGGAATGCAGCGACCACCACCGTTACCACGGCTATGAATGCGACACGCGAGACTCGCACCGATAAAACCACCGCCTACTTTAACCAGATCTTCTCAAAAGGCAGGTTGTCTGACGACACTTTGACTACAACGGCAGAGGCTGTACGAGGGGGCTGGGCATATAATCGGAATCTTAAGCCTCGCCTGTTCGTGAACCTCTTTAACGACTATGAATACGATGCCTTCCAGAGCCTGGATCTGCGCTTTGTATTAGGCGGTGGCTTGGGCTATTCCCTGGTCAAAAAGGAAACGACTCAGGTCGACCTCCTGGGCGGTGCCGATTACAGCCATGAGAAATTCAGCACGCCGCTGACCCGGAACTCGGCGGAGGCCTATTGGGGTAACAACCTGATGCACAAGTTCTCAAAAAGCACGACATTGAACCAATCCTTCCGAATGTTTAACAATCTTAGCAACACGGGTGAGTACCGCATGAATTTCGATTTGGGAACAGCCACTGCGTTGAAGAAGTGGCTGTCGTGGCAATTTACATTCAGCGATCGGTACTTGAGCAATCCTGCACCGGAACACAAGAAGAATGATGTTTTGCTCACCACGGGGTTGCGGTTCACCTTTGCCAGGTAAATTGATGCCGTCCAGTCGCGTCGAGCCAGGACTGGCCGGGGCAAGTTCCCTGTTGGCCGACCAGGGGAATTTTTTTCCGCAATCCATCTCATCTTCATCTTGAGCCTGATTGATTGAACGATAAGACTAAGCCCGAAGAACACCCATTAAAGAAAGGAGGAAGATCATTATGAAAGGTTTCAAGGACTTTCTGTTGAAGAATCAAGTGTTGGGTCTGGCGGTTGCAGTCATTATGGGCGGAGCAATTGGGAAGGTAGTCTCGTCCTTGGTGGCGGATGTTCTAATGCCCTTCATCAGCCTGCTGATACCTGGAGGAGAATGGCGCTCCGCGAAGTTCGTTCTCAGCAAAAGTGTGGGTCCCGACGGTAAGGAGATAATCAATGCCCTCTCCTATGGGACTTTCTTTGGGAGTATTGTTGACTTTGTGGTGATTGCATTCTGCGTTTACATGATCATGAAGGCCTTGATCAAAGAGGCTCCGGCCCCTGAGCCTGCTCCCACCAAGCAATGCCCGCGCTGCACAGAAACGATTCCACTGGCAGCGAAGAAATGCAGGTATTGCACGACTGATCTCGTTATTGGGCAGGTTAAATAGCTATTTAAAGCAGGCGCTTCCGAATGGGAGGTTCTCGGACAACGACACAATGGAAAGGCGGAGAAGATGACTGACGAAACCGAGGGAGGGCATACCCCCGGAGTCCTAGGATGCCACACAGTGGCACGAAGTGCAGCCAGGGGACACGCTCTCCAAGATCGCAGAGAAGTATTACGGAGATGCCAGTCTCTACAAGCAAATCTTCGAGGCCAACCAAGATCTGAGGATGCTTCTCTTTGGGCGCAGGCCGAAGCGATCAGAATCCTCTCTTGAATGGAGGCGCAGATGGTTACGAATGATGTTTGTCGCTCCAATGCAGGTGATGTCAGCACGCTCGGTCGGGGTCTGCAATATGTAGTTACGCTGATAACGATACTTGCTCTTACCTGGGCACCGTTGACCTGGGCCGACCGAACACAGCTAAGTCCTGGCTGGAACATGTTTTCCCCGCAGCAAGACGTGGAAATGGGAAAACAGGTTTCGCACGATGCGGAACAGCAACTGCAGATGCTCAACGACCCGCGGGTGGACAATTATCTCAATAATCTAGGGCGCACCCTCGCAGCCCATGCCCCTGGTGAACGGTATCCCTACCAGTATAAATGTGTTAATGACCGGAATATTAACGCATTCGCGCTGCCCGGCGGGTTTGTTTACGTTAACCGCGGAGCGATTGAAGCCGCCGACAATGAAGCGCAGCTCGCTGGGGTAATGGCACACGAGACCTCTCACGTGGCCCTCCGGCATGGAACCAATCAGGCCAGCAAGACTTCCATCGCCAAGGCGCCGCTTGGGATCCTGGGTGGCATGCTGGGTAGCAATTCAATTGGCAGTGTTCTGGCGCAATTAGGCGTGGGATTCGCCACAAACTCCATTTTGCTGAAATACTCGCGAACCGATGAAAGCCAGGCAGACATCATGGGTACACAGATCCTATTTGATTCGGGTTACGACCCGCGAGCCATGGCTCAATTCTTTGAGAAAATCCAAGCGGAAAACAAGAGCGGGCAACCTCTGGAATTCTTCAGCGACCACCCAAACCCTGACAACCGCATCCAGCGCGTGGACGAGGAGATTGATAAACTCGGGGGGACAAAGCGCGGTTCCAAGACTGATTCCCCGGCGTTCCAGGAGATCAAGCGCTATGTCTTGTCACGGCCGGCACCTCCCGCAAAAGGCAGCGCACAACCTTCACAAGGAAACACCGGCAACGGGGATCGTGGGAAGCCGGGCGTACCTGGCCTTCAGATCCTGTCGGCAAGCTATGGTGCCAAAGATCGATTTTCCGACGTCCGTCAACTGCTCCAGTCTCGCGTGCAGAACGACCGGTTGAACCTGCAGGTAAGCAATGCATCGATGGGAGGAGATCCGATTTTGGGTGAGCCGAAGGCGCTTCGTATCAGCTATGCGTGGGCGGGAAGAAGCTACGAGGCTCTGATACCGGAAAATCAGGCGGCTTCGATCCCAAACGAGCAACACCTGAAGGAAATAGGAACCATGGTGCAGAACGTCACACCCATCGAGAGGCCGTCGAACCGTTTGAAGATTTTTGAGAACTCCGCCTTGCACATTGAGTATCCGGACAATTGGCTGGTCTATGGACAAGGCGACGTCGTCACTATCGCGCCGCGCGGTGGCTTGGTCGACGACAGCAATGGCAATAAGTCGCTGGCTTACGGCATGATCGTAAATATTTATGAGCCTGAATCTGTCCGCCAGGACCATCGGCAGTTGCAGCCCGAAGGCAACAGAGCTCCATCACGAATGTCACTGGAAGAGGCCACCGACAGGTTGGTCCAGGGGTTCCAACAATCGAACCCGAACATGCGCGTGGTTCGCCGTACCGAGGATATTCGTGTCGGCGGAGAGCGCGCGCTTTCGACGTTTCTTTCCAATAATTCGCCCCTGGGGGGCACGGAGACGAATTGGCTAGTGACTCTGCAACGGCCTGAGGGCCTGCTCTTCCTCATTTCCACAGCCTCGGATCGGGATTTTTCAGGTTACGAGATGGCGTTCCAGCAAATCGTCGACTCAGTTCGCCTGCGTCGGTAAATCAGGATAAGCGATGGCACGACGGGTTGGAGAAAGTGATCTGAGGGCAAGATGATGGAACTGTGAGGGTGATAGGCAAAGCGGACCAGATTTCTTGAAGATGCTCCATAACAAGGCAGCGCTTTCCTTTGACGAGCCCTCGCAGCGGAGGCTAAAGATTCTAATGCAGTCCTGTTGCCTGTCAATACAGGCGCCGTTTGACTGTTGAGATGATCAAGAGTCTGAACAGTAAGTGGCAAACGATCAGGGGATCGTTGAGAGTGATCTGAATTCCAGATTGAACACAAGAAAGGAGAGATGCGATGAAGCAGTATGGAGCTGAGTTCATTGGAACGTTCTGGTTGGTCTTGGGGGGATGTGGCAGTGCGGTTTTGGCAGCCGGATTCCCCGGCCTCGGAATTGGTTTCTTGGGTGTAGCCCTCGCCTTTGGGCTGACTGTCCTGACAGGGGCGTATGCTATCGGACACATTTCTGGTGGTCACCTGAATCCAGCTGTGTCAATTGGATTATGGGCCGGAGGGCGTTTCCCGGCCAATAAGCTTTTGCCTTACATTGTGGCCCAAGTCCTTGGTGGCGTCGTAGCAGGGGCGGTCCTTTTCGTCATTGCCAGTGGGAAAGCGGGTTTTGATCTCACAGCTGGCTTCGCCTCCAATGGTTACGGCTCACATTCGCCGGGCGGGTATTCCCTGCTGGCTTGCTTGGTCTGCGAAGTGGTTATGACCTTGATGTTTCTGGTCGTCATTCTTGGAGCGACCGATAAGCGGGCCCCTTCGGGATTCGCGCCTATACCCATCGGACTCGCTCTTACATTGATCCATCTAATCAGTATTCCCGTCACCAACACATCGGTCAATCCCGCTCGCAGCACCGGCGTAGCGTTGTTTGTGGGCGATTGGGCCCTTGCTCAATTGTGGCTTTTCTGGGTTGCTCCGATAGCCGGGGCTCTGCTTGGCGGACTCATTTATCGCGGGTTTGAAGGAGATGAGAGCTAAAGGCAAAAAGAACTAAAAGAAAGCCTGTTTGGGGGAGACAAGGGCAAGCGAAAGAACCAGGGATTAAAAAGAGGTTGTCAATTTCACACAGCAGAGGAATTAGATAAGGCCATGGGAATTCGTGCGCCAGCCGTTATCAAGAACTAAACTCCAGCAATTCGACATGCCATTTGAGAGGAGAGATATGAGAATTTTCCGTTGGATTTGGTTCATTTTGACGGGTTTCGTTATGGGACTGATCGCTCGGGCGATCTTGCCCGGTTCAGATAAGATGGGCATCATGGTGACCACTGTGGTGGGTATCCTGGGATCGTTGCTGGGTGGATTCCTGGGAGGCTTGACCTCAAAGCCGAAGGAAGGAGCTAAATTCCACCCCGCCGGGTTCCTCATGTCAATTGTGGGAGCTGTTGTTCTGCTGGTTATTTTGCGCTTTGTTTGATAAGTCGCAAGGCCATGAGCATTGTGGGGATTAATCCTGTTTTTCCCTTTTTGACGAGAGGATCTCGAGTCGGATCGCAAGGTGCGCCTTTTGGTGTCTGGTGAATCAAAGCATGACCAATAGTGGAATTTCTGTATCTTGGCGATTCTGTTAATTGGTAATGATGAGTCTTGCAATCGAAGTTGTGGTGTGGGCCGAGAACCTAACGGTTTTGAGGTATCACTCTTAAATCAAGAAAAATAAAATAAAAGGAGATTCTAATCATGAAACGATGTGTGATTCTATTTTCTATTTTTCTCCTGATTTCCATGGCGGTCTTCGCCGCCGGCCCCAAGACCTATCAAGTCACCGGGCCTGTTTTGAGTGTCACAGATGATATCATCACAGTGCAAAAGGGAACGGACAAGTGGGAGATCGCCATCGACAAGAGCACAAAAATCACAGGGGAGCTAAAAGTGGGGTCCAAAGTGACCATTGAGTATCAGATGAAGGCCACAACTGTCGAGGTGAAGCCAGCAACAGCCAAACCGGCAACCGCCAAGAAGAAATAATCGATCGCTTCCGTTTCTTTTTTTCAGCCTTGTGATCGATATTCCTAAGGGGTGCGGAAGAGTGTCACATGGCCGCGTGGAGTGCAATTCAAAACGAGGTCACACTTCAAAGCGGGGGTGGCCATCGCCATAGTGGGGATGGCCAAACCCGCTGGCGAAAATCAGATCCTGACAAACTGACAAATCAATCCAGTGAGCTAATAGAGGACGATGAAACCGTCGGGTGCTGCAACTACCGCGCCAAAGCTCCACGCTGGCAGGCCTGATGCCGTGCCCTTCGCCCCGGCGACTCTGCCGCTCTCATCATAGAGCTGCCACGCCAGCGAGCCGCCGCGCCCCCAGCCGGTTCCTTCGGTCCAAACCATCAACGTCTTGCCGTCGGACGCAATGGCGATGCGCGGGTGCTTGCGCCCCCGCCCTTGCTCCGGTGCACTCACGGGAACGGAATTCGTTCTGGCGAAATCTACGAAATAGACCTGCCCGCCTGTCTCCCACGCTCCTTCTACCTTTGCCGCGGCTTCAGCGAAAGCCATACTGCTCATGGGGCAGGCATTGATTTCCCATGGGTGCAGCTTGTAGCCTTCGAAGCTGCGGCTATGGTCATACGATGTGAGCAGGTAAATATCGCGATGAACGTTTTCAGTTGCAGAGCGGTACAGAGCGCGCACGGTCCCCTTTCTGTCGGCATACAGCGCCATCCCGCAACAACCGCATGCGCCGGTCGGCTGGCTCCAGGCTGGACGCTCAGGAGTAAATGTTTTGCCATCATCGAACGATTCCGCCACCCAAACCTGCCGCCCCGCTTCGCCCTCTGCTGCAGCTGGGGCTTTTCCGTGCCATGAGACGTACACGTTACCTCGAGGGTCAGCTGCTATGCTCCCGCCACCATCCAACCCGAACGTGCGCGTCATCACGCTGCGCTCCGGTTCGAACGCCGTATGGACGTCGTTGAGCCGGCTGTAGAGCATGGGCGCTTCGTGCTTCCCGGATTCTGGATTCAACGGCCCTTTCGATTCCGTCTCAGACGATCCATTCCAGGCGACATGTACGCGGCTATTCCTCCCGATGGCTATCTGACCTCCCCGGATCGTCCCCATGGCAATCGCTGATCCGGCCTCATTGTTGACCCGCAGAGGCGACGACCACTTAGCTCCCGAGTCTGAGGATTTTACATAGAAAAGGTCACCGTGTGCCGGATCTCCCCGGTAGTACAACAGATGTAAAGTCCCATCGCTGTCCATGGAGGCCTGCGGCTGGATCCCGCCGTTCGGTACACGTACCACCGAGGTGTTTGCACTTCGCGGCAATGTCGCGGAGGCAGTTAATCCAACTGCTGTACAAAGAAAGAGTAAGAGGACTTTCCTCATCATTGGGTATCCTTTTGCTTTATATCATCCACCTTTTGAGCGGCATCAAACCGCTTCCAATGGCATCTTGCACTATTGTCTCAGCTGTATCTGATCCTTGACGGTTCCTGGCCTATAACCACTCCCCTCCGTACTTCGCCCGCTGCTCGAACTGCCGCTCGTCTCTGACTCCGCCATAGACCTCGGACGACCACCTAGACTGCATCCTGATGAGAGCTCCCCATGACCTATTTAGGTCACCACGGTCGATGAAAATGAGAGGGGTAGCCACGGTGAGCATATTGGCGACGGCAGTCGCCGCGAACCGTGGGCTTCTTCCTGATAACCAAAAGCCCACGCCTCCCGGAAAAAAGCGGTCGGCGTCGCTACCAAAACTCGCATTTTCATAAGAGACTCAACCACTGGCACGGATTCTCTCTGTTATGTAGTTCAGCCGGTCCCAATCGGCATCCGCAGTAACCATATCGCTGACGCCAAGGATGAGACGGCTCCTGCGGTTGTGGCGAGCCAGCAGGTCGTCAATGAACCGGTGAAACTGCTCTTCTGTTGAGCTTCCCGGACAAAGAAGAATCGAAGGGATGCCACCCCACATCGTAATGCGGCCTTCAAAGACCTGGAGCAGATCGTCCAAGGTGCAACGGGTCATGGGAGAGGGACAAACCGAATCAGCAATGTCAAAACCGGCCTCCAGAAAGAGCGAAAGCAGCAGTCGGTTCTCTCCGTCGGTGTGCGTCATCAGGTACTTCCCTTTCCCGTGTAGTGTCTTCGCATACTCGCGTAGGACGGGGAGAATGTGCTGCCGGAAAAACGCCGGATGGGTGATCGAGTCGTCGTAATTGCCTCCGAGGAGAACAACCTCTGCCGGTGAAGATGCCGCGATGTCCAAGATGCTTCGGAAGAAAGGCTCTATCAGTTCAGAAAGCTCCCGAATCTTCTCGGGGTAATCAGCCATGGCATAGAAGAACTGCTCCTCCCTCATCAACTCCTTCATGATGAAATGGACCGGCCCAGCCGAACCACTGGTAAAGACCACCGCAAGACCGCGCTCCCCAATCTCATCGCGAAGTGCGAGGTAATGTTGCAGCCTGGGCTTCACTTTCAGGCGAGAGAAGATGTACCCCACCACTTCGAAATCCCGGGGATTGTTGATGGCATGTCCTGCGATCCAGGGTTGCGAAGCGCCGGCATCGAGCATTTCTTCGGTAAAGACCAGTGCCGTCCTGATCGAACCCACCGGAGTGTGGTATTCGATGACGGTTTCGTTGCCGTTTTTCACTATCCGGCGATCCACGTCGTCATACTCCACCTCGTACGGGAGCGCCAAAGCGTTGAAGATGCCGATCGTACGGTCCGGATTCGGGACCTCCGTAGGACAGGACGTGAAATCCGGGACAGAGGCATAGTACCCAACTCCCAGCCTGTCGGCTATCTCGGGAAGGCTTAGTGAGCGAAACTCGGCGGGGAGCGTGCCGTTCCGAAGCCTGGCACGGTACCAGAATTCAAGCCGGGGCACCCAGGGGAGACGATCCGGCATATCTCCACGGATCGCTGCAAGTAGTCGTGCACGTTCTGTCATAGGCATTCGCTACCTCCTCAACCTGGCACTTCCCGAGCCATCAAACGTCTCTGTATCGGTTCGATCTTCCCGGCGCTCAACAGGAGGACTACAGCCGTAAAATGAAGTAAACCCACTACGACAAAAACAGGATTGTAGCCGCGAACATCAATCATGTGGCCAATCATCGGCTGGGTAATTGCGCCGGCCAGCGCCCCCGAGGCCCCAGTGATTCCGTATAGCACGGAAGCGTGTCTCCTTGGGCTGATCTCCGTGATGGCTGTGTGGAGGTTTGAGGACCACGACTGGTACCCGAACAGCGCCATGGTCATCAAAGCGAGCGCCTGAAAAGAACCCGCCAGGAAGGCGCATGCCCCTGCCATGCATGGGAGTGCGGAGAGAATGAGGAGGCTCTTGCGCGCGCGATTCACAGCCATCCCCCGCTGTATGAGCGCGCTGCTGGCCCAGGCACCGGCCAGGGCACCCACACCTGACGCGAAGAAGGGAATCCAGAGGAGCTTTCCCACCATTGCCGTGTCGAATCCGCGGATTTCCTGGAAATAAGCCGGTATCCAAAACAGATAGAAGTACCAGGTTGCATCGCTGACAGCCCGAGAGCTGAGCAGGCATAAGTATTTAGGGGCCTTGAGTGTCTCGGATAAGGTAACTTCCTCCTCCACGACGGTTTTCGCCTGCGCCGTCGGATGCGTGAGTGATGGATCCGGTACGCCGTAGGCCCTCCGAATCTTCCTATGAACGATGAGCCACGGCGGCAACAGCACCAACCCGGAGGCCCCGGTCAGCAGGAACGCGGCCCTCCAGCCGTAGCGGATCGTGATGCACGCCACGATAGGTGGTGTCAGCAGAGTACCCAGACTGATGCCAGCGAGAAGCAGGCCCACGGCCTTGGCCCGGTTTTCCGAAGAGAACCAGTCCGTTGCCCCACGGATTGCAGCGGGATAAAACGCGCCTTCTCCGATACCGAGCATCCCACGAAAGAAGCAGAGGCTGCCCATTCCACGAACCAAACTGTGACCGATGGCGGCGACCGACCAGAAAGCCAGGGTGAGCGAGAAAGTGCGGCGGCATCCTAAACGGTCTGCCATCCGCCCTCCCAGGATGTAGAGGACCATGTACATCAACAAGAATGTGTTTACCGCAAAACCATATTCGGCGTTCGAGAGCGAGAGATCTCGGCGCACTTGCGGCATGATGACGCCCAGCACCGCGCGGTCCATGTAGTTGACCACCGACCCCAAAAAGAGAAGGCAGACCACGAGCCAGGCGAAGCGATTCTGGCGAATGAGGGAGACGGTCATTGGCGAGTGCACAGGCCACGAGCAGTTGCGCCCATAATCCTTGAAAACGGCCGCTAAGCGGAATCCCAATTGGGGTGTAAAGTTTTTAGCATTATACGGTCATCAGACCAATACCTGTTGGATTTTCAGCTGGCACGTTTCCGAATCCCAATCCGCTTTCACTTTACCAGCAGTTTGGATCCCAATGTAATGGGCTGGCCGAGTGGAGGCCATTGCAAGCACTTCCTCAAGCGATAATCCCGTGAAACGAACTGTGTTTCCGACTGCTGCCTCCATTCGCAACGCAGAACCCGCCAGGTAGGGAGTACCCACCAGGCTGACTCTCCCTTCCGGGCTCACTTCCACCGC
>JBGOTQ010000223.1:0-12514 GCA_041476565.1 Terriglobia bacterium
CAGGCTTGCTCAAGGAAAGCCTTGCGTCCTTCGGGTTGTCGGTCCAGAGCCTCATCCAGCAGTTTGTCAATCTGCTGCCAGCGGATTGGGTCCATATTGGGTTATAAACTGTCTTAACAATAGTCGAGAGCCTGTCTGGCAGATGCCTCAACGATCCTTGGAGTTTCAACAGACTTCAGCTTTAACTGCCTTCAGCCACCGCGAAGCGGTGCTGGATATTAGCCTGGGGTTTGCGGCGCTTTTTGCCGCTCACCCCAGGACCTCATCCGTTTTCCTGTTTTCCGCACCCGGAACGGGTGCAGGAGCTCATCCCCAAAGATATTTCTCGTCGTATTCAATCCCTGCTTTCTCCAACAACTCACGGTATTCTTCCTGGAAACTCCGACGGTGATGATGTTCTTTCTGATTCTCAATGTATTGCTGAACCGTCTTCACCTGTGAAGGACTAACCGTTATTGCGGCATAACCTGTCTGCCAGGCGAACTCCCTCTGTTTTAATTCATCGTGAACCCATGCCGAAGAAGCCCGCTTTAGATCATGGACAATGTCGGCAATTGCATGTGTGGCGCGAAAGCCTGCTAACACATGAGCATGATCGGTCGTCCCGCCAATGGCTTCAGGAACCACATCCATTTCATGCAAAATGCCACCCAAGTAAGCATGAAGCCGATCACGCCAGCCTGGTTCAATAAAGGGGAAACGTCCCTTCATGCTAAAGACGAGATGGCAATGGAGAGCCAAATAGGTGGAGGCCATGAGAATCCTCCTGCACTCCTTTGGAGTGCGTAATGAATCAAACATCCGAGTACCTGGGGTAAGAGAGCAACCTGCGCTCTCTTACCCCAGGCTAATCTCCTCTACCGCTTCGCGGTAGGCCAAAGTCATAGATGTCCAGACGGGTATCTCGGGCTCTGTAGACTTCTCCCATTCCACCGGCACCCAGCAGCGAGGGAGGCTTCTCCGAGACCTGCCGGGCCACTGCCTCGATGGCTGGACTGCCCAGGAATTCACCGGCCTTTTCGTGCATCGCGAGCAGCGTCTCCACCTCCGCGCGCAGTCCCACATCCCCCTGGCAGGATTCTTCCAGGAACCGCGCCCGCTCCTCGGTTTCAAATTCCAGTGCCGCATAATAGAGCCGGTTGATTTGTTCCCAGCGTTCGGGTGTTATCAGATGAGTGATTGGCGATTAACCTGTCTGATAAAAAATTCCCTAACCTCAATCCTTTACCCTTGAAACTTCATCCTTCCTTTTTCACTGCCTGATACAGCCAGGCCTTGGCCTTGTTCCATTCCCGAATCACCGTAATCGGGGAAATCTTCAGGACCTCGGCAGTCTCCTCCACGCTCAGTCCCCCAAAAAAGCGCATTTCCACGATTCTGGCTTTCCGTTGGTCGAATTGCTCCAGATCGTTCAACGCCTCATCCAAAGCCAGCAAGTTGGAATCAGGCGCTTTGGAAAGGACAGCTGTCTCCTCGAGAGACCCAGGCGCCACGCCGCCTCCGCGCTTCTGTGAGTGCTCGGCACGGGCAAACTCCACCAGAATCTGGCGCATCAGTTTGGCAGAGATACCATAGAAGTGAGCCCGGTTCTGCCACTTCAGTGTCTGGGCATCCACCAAACGCAGATAGGCCTCGTGGACCAGGGCCGTAGTTTGAAGCACATGGCCGGGTCGCTCCCGCCGCATGTAAGCGTGGGCTAGCTGCCGAAGTTCCTTGCTCACGAGTGGAATCAGTCGCTCCAGGGCTTTGGAGTCGCCCTCACTCCAGGAGAGCAGTAACTGAGTTAAGTCCGGGGGAGTCAGAAGTGCCATAGGCCCTCCTTTGAGTTACTGAGCCTATGTTCATTGTGAGAACTATAGCACAACGGATGATAGTTTCCGGGACGGTTTTTCGCAGGAGGAGGTGAGGACGGAAAGGCTTTGATCGCATCGAATTGATCCAGCGCTCCAAAGGTTCCAACTGCAGTCGGTGACGGGTCGGCCTGAATCCTCGAATTCCAGGATTCCAGGAGGTACGACCCATGAATAAGCCCTTCATGCAGGCTCTAACCCTAATACTCGCTGGTGCGATGCAACTATCAGGCAATGTACTGCTGGCGGATCCCAGATTCCCCAAGGTCAAGCTAAGCATCACTGTTCACGTCTACAACTATGCCCAAATCCCGACCTGGACGCTGGCCAGAACCCAGAAACAAGTGGCGGAATTCTTCCTTCGTGCGGGAATCCAACTCCAATGGGCAGATTGCACCCCGTCTTCCAGGAATGCCCCTAACCCTGAGCCATGTGTCTGGACCCCTACTCCTTCCGACCTGGTTCTTAAGATTGTGCCCCGGTTCGGTACCAAATCTGAGGGGCTCCGGGATGCCGTATTTGGTTTGGCTACAGGATCTCAGGTCATCATCATCAGTGAAAGAACGGAGGAGATTGCCCGGAGCGGGGAAGCCACCTACCCCCTGGTCCTTGGAATCACAATTGCTCATGAACTTGGCCACGCGTTGCTGGGACCGAACTCGCATTCCGAGAATGGGATCATGCGCCCCCGGCTTCTGGGCATAGATTTCAAGAAGGCCCAGTCGAAGACCCTGGCGTTTACCCCGGAACAAGCCGAGCAGATGCGCCACAACATTACGCAGCGGAACAGCCTTCAAGCGGAAGGCAAATAGGTGCAGCATGCTTTGTTTTCTCCCTCATTAGGGTTAGATTCTCAAGCTGTAATGAACGACATCAACTCCCCGCCTTGAATGTGGACCTCTTTCGTTTTTCTTAGCGTACTTCTTGTTCAATTCTGGAATTGATTCTCAATCAGGAACCGATTCGCAGTGGTGGCTGAATTCAGCCAGTATGGCTGTACTCAGCCAATAGCTGTCCATTCAGAGCAACAATCTAGGGCATTTAGATTTGGCATGGAAAATGCCATAGGAGGTAGTAGTCAACTTGGAGGTGGAACGATGCTAACACATAAAAGACGGATTCTCGTGATGTTATTGGCAGTATCGATAGGAGGTGCTGTAACGGGACTTGCGCAAGAACCCGATCAACCGGGGGAACCTCCCTCCAGCGGATGGCACCGATTTGGAGGACAACAGTCGACAGACCCGTTGCCCGCACCGTTGAAACTCAATTTGCCCGCAGGCACTTGGATCACAGTTAGAGTGGACCAAATGCTCTCGAGTGATCGCAATAAACAGGGCGATGCTTTTACGGCCACTCTCGCCCAACCTCTGGTTGCGGATGGGCGCGTGATTGCCCGTCGCGGTCAGATGGTCGGGGGCGTAATAGCCACAGCCGAAAAAGCAGGCCGGGTTAAAGGGACTTCGCGCCTCGGGCTGGAACTTACCGAACTCGGTTTGGTTGACGGCAGGCAGGTCCAGGTCAGGACCACACTGATGGAGCAACGAGGCGACACCTCAGTGGGCCGGGACGCAGGTGCCGTAGCGGCCACCACAGGGATCGGTGCAGCAATCGGTGCTGCAGCCGAAGGTGGGGTCGGAGCTGGCATCGGGGCGATAGCCGGCGCTGCGGCTGCGACCATCGGCGTCCTGGTTACGCGCGGCAAACCCACAACCGTTTATCCTGAAGATGTGCTCACCTTCCGGCTCGAAGCCCCCCTCACCCTCTCGACCGGAGCTTCAGGACCAGCCTTTCAGCCGGTTACACAAGAGGATTATGAGCAGATGAGGTTGGTGCAGAGAGGTCCTGCACAAGGGCCACCTCCACCCTCTTATTACGGCGGATACTATTCACCTTACTTCTACGGCGGGTACTATCCACGACCCTACTATGGATCGGGTTTCTTCTACTATTCGCGTCCGCATTCCTACTATCACGGAGGCTATTACCACGGCGGCGGGGGGTTCTCCCACGGAGTAGGCTCTCATCACCGATGAGAGAGTATGGCTGTTCGTAGCCCCTTTAGAGACACAATAAGGCGGTCGTGCAATCAGGATGGACGGTACGGATCCTCGACCAACCTATGATCAGTGGTTTTTGGTTGCCTTCGTGTAAACAGCCGTTTGGGTCCAATTCGAGGAACTACCTTTATTCGTGAGTTTTATCGTCAAGGTGTTTCCATCTGCGGAGAGACTTCGGACTTCGGTTATTTCCAATGCTCCCAGAGACGCTTGTTCTTTGCATTTGGTCACCAACTGTGTCCCTTCCCAGCGCGTCATCGTTTTGACGATGCCTCCATCCGGCATCTTCCATTGATGGGACTTTCCATCTGTGGTGTATTTCCACTCCTGGGATTCCTCTTTGTCTCCGATGTTGAAACTCTCTGTAATTGCAATTGCCGGCTCAGCATGCTGAATTGTTAGCTTATCCGCAATTTCCCCTACTTGGTAAACATCAATGTCAATCTTTGCGGGGCCGGCACTGCCCCCGGCTGACTGTCTAGGTACAGTTCCCCCTCTGCCGGAGCCACCCATGCCACTCCTACGCGATCCGCCCATCCCTCCACCTCCACCTCGACCTCCGCTGCCGCCTGTATTACCGCCTCCTCTACCCTCCCCTCCTGCAGCGGGATGGCTATCCGCACTCAAGGGAGGCGCTTTCAAATCGCTCTTGTCTTTGTCGAGTACCCATTCACCCGAAAGATTTGGCTTGGCGTCTTGTCTCCCCAATGCCGTAGTTCCACAAGACAAAACAAAGATAAGAGACAGCCTCAGGCTGTTACAATTCATTGACTTCCCCTTAACGGATCAGATTTATTTGCTAGACGTACACCGCGTCAAAGGAGTTACAGAAGATTTGTTGTCAGATCAGTGAAGAAATATTATGGGAGCGGGCAAGAGGCTGTATCAAGCAGCGAGAGGCGGGGTCTTCTATTGGTCCCAGCCGGAGTGGCGGCCGGCTTGGTGGCAGCCTATGGTCTTACAAGACTCCTGTCGAGTCAGCGGTTTGGAGTCACACCCACCGATACTCTGACCTATACCGGAGTTTCATTGCTCCTAGGACTGACAGCGTTGCTTACCTGCTATTTCCCAGCCCACCGGGCCACGCGAGTGGCCCCCTTGGTGAGGTTGCGGAACGAATAACCAGACTAGGGCTTCTTGTCTCCAAAGACCCGTTCCCCGGTTTTCCAGTCGAACGCTCCATTACGAAGGAACTGTTCGCTTGTCCATGGAGGGGCCCCGCCGCCCAAGTAATGATGAAACCATTCCAAATGAGCCGTGTAGTACAGCGCCATTTCGTACCAGTCGGGCCAATGACCTGCGTCCGAGTAAATGATCAGCCGAGAAGGAACTTCCATTTTCTGAAGAGCAGTAAAGAACTGTAGTGCCTGGGTATATGGGACGCGGTAATCGCGTTCCCCGGAGATCACCAGGCACGGAGTCTTGAAATCCCTTACGTAATTTGAGGGAGACCACTTCTCATACTCAACGGAATTCCACGGCTGCCCATTCAAATCATGCTCCGGGAACCAGAGCTCTTCGGTTGCCCCGAAAAACGAACGGAGATCATAAAGTCCCATCATCGACGCAATGGCTTTGAATCGGTTCGTATGCCCTTCAAACCAGTTCATCATATAACCACCGTAAGACCATCCCATGGCGCCTATCCGGTCCTTATCCACATAAGGGAGCCTTTCCAAAGCATCTGTCACCTTCATGAGGTCCTCAAAAACCCGGCCTCCCCAATCGCGAGTAATGGCATCAGTAAAATCCTGGTTGTAACCGGTGGATCCATGTGGATTGCAGAACGCCACGACATAACCGGCTCCAGGATATACTTGCCAATCCCCTCGAAAGCTATCGGCCCATTGCGATTGTGGCCCCCCGTGAACATTTAAGATTAATGGATACTTCTTTCGCGGATCAAATCCATGGGGCTTGACCAGAAAACACTCGATTTTTATTCCTCCAGTTCCTTCAATCCAGACCGGCTCGGCTGGCCGAATATCTACCTCCTTCTCAACAACTTCATTGACTCGTGTCAATCGAACAACCGAAGAGGATCCGCTGTTCCCAAGATCCGCACGGAAGATCTCCTCAGGTTTACCAACCGCACTACATACATAAACCAATTGATTTTTCGGACCGAGTCGAAATTGATAGATGGTTTTATTGGAATGGACCTGAGTTATGACTTTGGAGTTGAGGTCGTAACGATAGATAGGGTTCACTCCCTCTACCTGACCAGTAAAGTAGATGGATTGAGAATCACTCGCCCATTCAAAATCGTCCACCCAATTGCGGAATGATTCCGTGAGAACGGATACTTTACGGGTACTCCTGTCGTACAACGCCAGACGAAACAGATCCGATTCGTAACCGGGTGTATTCTGTTTTCGGAAAGCGATGTAGCGTCCATCAGGAGAGTAGCGAGGATTACCGTCAAATCCGGGATTCGAAGCAGTGATATTTTGCGGCTGGAGATGAGGCTGGGGTGTCGAAACCACCCACAAGTCATTGTTGGTGGAAGAAGCGGGGGCTTTGTCATGGTTGGATACGAAAGCCAGTTCGGAGCTATCCGGCGAAAAATCATATTGCAAGGGACCGCTCAACTGGAAGGCAGGAGAATCATAATCACCTGGAGTCAAGTCTCTTACGGCGCCACTCTCGATGTGAACCTGGAAGATATGGATCCGTCTGCCATCTTTCCAGGCAGTCCAGTGACGATACAAGAGAGAATTGGCGGAATGTGCCTTCAGTGGACCCTTTGTCCAGGCGTCAGAGATCTTTTTGTTGCATTCTTCGTTTGCGCCACACTCAGGATAAACATTCGTCGAAAAAGCCAGCGACTTGCTATCAGGCGACCAGAGCAAATCGGAAACGCCAGTAGAAATGCGGGTCAACTGGCGAGCCTCTCCCCCGTCGGTGAGCATGACATAGATGTTCTCATTTCCGTCGCGTGGAGAGATAAAGGCAATCCATTTTCCATCGGGAGAAAGAGTAGGAGAAGTTTCTCCCTTCTCATCATAAGTCAGCTGCTGAGCATGATTCCCATCATAATCCATCCGCCATAGATGACTGATTCGCTTTCCGCGTGCCAAGTCGGTTGCGGCTAGCGTGTAAACTACCTGACTGCCATCATGGGACAGATCAAACGCGGGAACAGATTTTAGAAGGTAAAGATCTTCTAGCGAAAAAGCTCGTTTGTCAGCGGACTGCATCGACGGCGGCAATAGGCCCACCACGAGCAAGAATAGGAGTCTCTTCATGATTCGCCTCAGATGAGTGGATTGGCATCACGACTAATCACAGTGCCGAGAGTTAGGTTGGCAAAAGAAAACGATACCGTCAAAAAAAAAGTAAAACCTGTGTTTGAGGAACCCATACGCACGGCTAACAGAAGAGCATAAAATAATGTGATCGTTCGGAGGCCATTTGGAATAGTTTAATACCCATGCCTGAAATCGTAAGTCTCGACAGATAAAGAAATCTTTTCAAGCGTTGGCTGCCTCAACGCAGAGTTAACGGTTTCGTTTGAATGGGTCGATAATCTGGCTGAGCAAGTCGTCGCTTTTGAGTCGATTGTCGGACGCTCACTTGTCGTTCAGAGCAACAATCATGTATGGTTGCATGACAAACAAGGCTTTTACATTTGGTCTGGCTTCTCTAAGGACCAGCAATTTCACTGAAGCCTTTGAAGCCTTCCGGACAGCCCACCAGGAAGATCCTTTGAATCCTCACCATCTTTCGTACTATGGTCTTACTTTGGCCCTGGAAGACGGGAACGTCGACCAGGGAATTGTGCTTTGTCGCCAGGCCGTTCGTTTGACGCCATTCGAGCCGGAGTTTTATTTGAACCTGAGTCGCGTCTATATGAAGGCTGGACGCCGTAAACAGGCTCTCGAAACATTGCGTGAAGGTTTGGCCCTTAACCTCAAGAGCAAACTTCTCAAATCGGAACTGGCGCGAATCGACGCGAGGAGAAAGCCATTCTTCTCTTTTCTCAGCCGCGACAACATCTTGAATAGAATCATTGGAAAGATAACCTACCAATTCCATAAAAAGCCAGCCCAACGCATGCCGAGACTGTAGCTTGAGACCATCCCCCAAATTGAAGGACCGACGATGGTGGGTCCGCTCTCTTGATCCGTTACTCCATGGAGGGTAGTCATACCAAACCATCTGACAATAGGGAGTGGTTTAAAGCCGGTCTCTGTGTCCGACGGAATCTAAACCCCCAGTGGTTGCCTCAAGGCGGAACAGTATTATCGGTTGCCCCCTCGAAGGTTCGCGCCTGACACGTGATCCTGACAACCGCAAATGCGCGGCGGCTGATGATACCGCATTCGTTGGGCGGATTGTCTCGGACTGTATATTTATGACCTATTCATATAGCATAATCATTACGAAGGAACGCGATGATATTCTGGATATTTCTGCTGATGTTCGAGAGTTGTCTGCTGGGGAGCCAACGCGTGCCCATCATGGAAAACTTCCAGGATTCCGCCGCTTGCCGCTGGCTCAACAAGAAAGTTCTGGAGAGTCGCCTCCTAGACGACATGGAAAACCTGGACAAGTGGACCGCTTTCACCAACGGCCCCTCCGGCGTGGTGGATGCCCGGTTCCCTTCTCAAATCTCCCGTTCGAGCGGCGTGGTTGCCGAGATGACGCTCACCGGGGAGAGATCGCGCGATGGAGGGCATTCTCTCCGCTTGCGCAATCCCGCCAGGCTGGATAAACCCGGCCCGGCAAGCGGCCGAGGGTGGGGCGAGTCCGGCGTGATACGGCACTTTGACGGCGAGGATTGGCAGCGTTTTAATCGCCTTTCTGTGTGGATCTATCCGGATTGTCCCGGTCATTACGTAGCTACGCTGGATCTCCACCTTCACAACGGTGGCGTCGAGAAACTGCCCGCTCCCTTTGGGCAGGAAGGCGAGCACTCCCTCGTTCTTCGGAATCAGGAATGGAATCACGTGGTCTGGGAGATTAGCAATGTGGCTCGCGACAAAGTGACGGGCCTGGATATCTCTTACGGGATGGCCGGCAACGAGCGGGATGGCGCGGACATCGTCGCCTTTGACTTCGACCGCTTGGAATTAGAGCGCGTGGAACCTGACTACATCGAAGGCTGGAAGGTGTGGCCCGGACGAATTTCCTACAGCCATGCGGGCTATTCCACGGGTGCTCTAAAAAGTGCAATCGCTAATGGGCTGAGCGCGAGCGAATTCCGCTTGATCAACGAGAAGTCCGGGCAGGTTGTGCTTACCAAGGCCGTTCAAGTAGTCAAGGCGCATTGGGGGGACTTTCAGGTGATGGACTTTTCCGAGGTCCGGCAGCCCGGTTCCTACATTCTCGATGCCGGTGGGACAAACACCCACCCGTTCCGCATCGACCCGGATGTGTGGCGGCAGTCCATCTGGAAGGCCCTCAACTTTTTCTATTCCGAACGCTGCGGGATTTCGATTCCCGGCGTGCACGGTGTTTGCCACCGGGACTGGCTGGTGGCGCACGGCGACAAACGCATCGTCATCAACGGGGGATGGCACGACGCTGGCGACCTGACTCAGGGCCTCGGCAACACGGCCGAGATCGTCTACGCCTTATTCAGCCTGGCAGAGCGGTTGCACGCCAGGGGTGAAGATCCCGAGTTGTACGAACGCCTGTTGGAAGAGGGCCAGTGGGGGTTGGATTGGGTGCTGAAAACCAGTTTCGGTGACGGCTACCGCAACGCAGGTTCCATTTCCAGCCGCCATACTAATGGCATCATCGGGGACTTCGATGATGTGACCGCGACAGCCCGGAACACCCCGATGGTGAATTTTGTGGCCTCGGCTGCCGAAGCCATTGCCCACCGCGTACTGAGGGAACGCGATCCCAGGCTTGCGGCATACTGTCTGAGAACGGCGAAGGCTGACTGGCGGTTCGCGGTGGCAGGGTTAAGTTCGCCCAGCGGGCAGGTTAATAAAGAACTCTTCCAGGGATCGTTTGACTCAGCCGGCGTGGTCCATGAAGAGGCCTCTGTGGGAGTGCTTGCTTCCGTTGATCTGTGGCGCGTAACAGGCGATCAGTGCTATGCCGACAAAGCGGCCGAACTGGCGAAGATCATTCTCAACTCACAAGAGCGGGATCGACCAGACTGGGACATCCCTTTGACCGGCTTCTTTTACACGAGCCCGGCCAGAGACCGCATTCTGCACTACTGCCATCGTGGACGCGAACAGGGGCCCATTCTCGCCCTGACCCAACTCTGCAATGCGTTCCCTAACCATCCTGATTGGATGAAGTGGTATTCCGCTGTGACGTTCTATTCCCAATACTTGAAAGCAATTGCGAAGTACACCTCGCCCTACGATGTGCTGCCCGCCTCCATCTACAAAGACGACGACTACCTGCAAGTGCCAGAGAGTCGCCGCGAGTCGTTTCGGAGGCAGGTACTTAACGGCATCCCGCTGGGGAATGGGCATTACTTGCGGTTGTTTCCAGTGTGGTTGGATTACCGCGGGCATTTCGGCACGATTCTGCCACAAGCCCAGGCACTCGCCAGCGCCGCTCATCTGCGTGGGGACCTTGAGTCGGCACGGCTTTCGGAGCTGCAACTGGAGTGGGTGATCGGCCGCAATCCCTTTGCCGAGAGCACCATGTGGGGCGAAGGGTATGACTATGCTCCATTGTATTCGCCATCTTCCGGAGACATGGTGGGGTCACTCCCTGTGGGCATCCAGACCCGTGGAGACAATGATGTCCCTTACTGGCCTGTCCAGAACACCTGGACGTACAAAGAGGTTTGGGTCCACCCCGTGGGTCGCTGGATCTGGCTCATGACTGACCTCTCCGGCCCAGCCCTCGTCGAGGGGCAGGCAGGCTCCCCCGTCGAATTCAAAGAAACAACTTACGGAGAGTCAATAGTAGTCAAACCGGATTGGGCCAGTGGACATTTCCGGGCCATGTTGCCGGAAGGGAATTACAGTGTATGGTGCAACGGGGAGAAGCAGAATAGGACGTTTCTACCGGGTGCCACTTGTTTTTTGGATCTTCGTCCCGGCCGAGCATTGGACTTTCAGGTGTCCCAGAATAAGGACGGGAAGGACGGGGTTACTATCAAAGTGAGTGCGCAGGGCAATGGGAGTCACCAGTTCAATATTCGTGCGGAGAATCTGACGTTCAGTGACACTCAAAAGGAGTTGACCCTGCAGCGTGGAATTGTGAGCGGTCTGACCTGGCATGCCCGAATCGGTTCGCCGAAGACTCCCTGGGTAGCAGTGGTAATACCGGATAACGACTTATCTCAACGCAAGGAAATGGTGGGTGCTGCCTGGGAGCCTTGAGTTGCTGCCAACGCTCAGCGGTGTTTCGCGGGGTCAACGTTCGTCACTGACAACCCGGTCGGGCAGCGAGGGGCTGACTTTATCTAACTCTCCTACTTACTCATACTACCGTCATAATGCAATTGAGGGTTCACCCTGAGTTCCATGTTAGACACCGGTGTCGGAGATGAAGAAATGAAGGGAGAAAACTGGATTATGAACCGCAAGAGTCTTGCCCGCATGAGGGGGTGGAACAATTGGTGGCCCCGACTTTGGCTGATCCCAGCAGCAATTTGCCTGTTTGGGCAAGCACTGGCGCAAAACCAGATGCCCCCCGCCCAACCTCCGATCCCACTCTCTACTGATCTCCAGCCTGAGATGAATGTGCTTTATGGACATACAGCATTCAAAGACGCTGAGAAGATGTTACCGGCTTATTTGACCAAGTTGCTCGAGGAAATTACAAAGGAGCGTGAAAAGGTCATCGCCGGGCTGAAATCAGTGACCGAAATCGAACGCTATCAAGCTGCTACTGGTGGAAAGCTAAAGGCCGTGCTGGGTGAGTTCCCCGCCCGGACCCCGCTCAATGCCAGGAATGTGGGGAGACTGGAACGCGGCGATTATGCGATTGAGAAAATCATCTTCGAGAGCCGCCCGCACTATTATGTGACGGCCAACATTTATGTGCCGCACCATGCCCGTCCCCCCTTCCCGGCTGTGCTGTGCCCGGTAGGACATTGGGGCGCGGGCAAAGCCTTTGAGGATTATCAACGGCTGGCGATCCACCTGGCGCGCTGTGGCTTCCTCTCCTTAGTTTATGACCTCCCAGGGCAAGGGGAGCGACAGCAGTATTATAACCAGGTCGTGGGGCGATCAATGGTCAGCCCGGACAATTCAGAGTATTTTGTGACTATCGAGCACGGTGTGGCCGGAGGCCAGACCATTCTAACCTCAGGCAATTTCGTGGCATATCTGGTCTGGGATGGCTTGCGGGCGCTCGATTACCTGTGCGAACGCCAGGACGTGGACCGTGAACGGATTGCCTGTACGGGGACTTCGGGCGGTGGCCTGCAAACTGAGCTGCTTTCAGCACTGGATCCGCGCATTAAGGTATCGATTCCGGTCTGTTACGGGGGTTGCAGTGCAGACACACCTACACGACCCGGACTCAGCCTGGCAGATGTGGAAGCGCTCATAGCGCCGCGTCCCCTACTGATGATTGAAGCGACAGGAGACTCTCGGGCCGAAGTCCTGGCCAAGCAGTTGCGTCACCAGACCGTGGCTGGAGTCTACCAACTCCTGGGGGTCGGGGAGAAAACGC
>JBGOTQ010000224.1:0-12508 GCA_041476565.1 Terriglobia bacterium
GCCAATTGGTCGATTGGCTTTGGTCCTTGCGCCGTCGCTCCAAGATTCTCCTGGAAATTGTCAAGCGTTGCGATGATGTCAAAAAGTTCAAGGTCTTACCCCATCGTTGGATTGTGGAACGGACCTTTGCCTGGTTAGGAAGGTATCGCCGCCTCAGTAAGGATTATGAATTCTTGACGGAAACCAGCGAAACCTTCATAAAAATAGCCATGATCCACATCATGGTTCGTCGCTTGGCAAGCTATTCGGAGACTTTTTAAACACTCTCTAATACCTGTAACGATGGTAACTGTAATTCTAAAATCCCCTAGTCAGAAATCTCGTGTCCAACGGATTGACCATGCGTTTTCAGTTTTGCACGGTGCTGCTGAGATGATTAAACACGACATGCTTAGGCTCTTCCGGTGAATTCAAGCATAATCAGATGACTCTTAACTTGTTCTGCCATGAAGATAGCCATAGGTATTTTGAAATGGAGCGAAGAGGTTACATGAGATCATCGCAGATATGAAGTTATCAAGAGCCTGTCTGGCCAAAGGCTGGCGATACTCAACTCAAAAGGGTCTTGCAGGCCCATTAAGCTAAAGGAAATTAGATGTTGAACAAAAAGAGGAACAGCTTGCGTAGCTTTTTAGTCCAGTTTTTTATCCTAGGATTTGCTGGCCTTTCTCGATCAGCTTTTCCATGCGACACTTTTGTAGCTTTGCAGGGTTCAACCATTGACGGATCGGTCATTCTCGCGAAAAACAGTGATCGGCCCCCTATGGAAGCACAGCCTCTGGTGCATTTCGCCCGTATGAATCACGGGAAGGACGAAAAGGTCAAATGTACCTACATCGAAATTCCTCAAGCCTCTGTGACCTACGAGCACCTTGGCTCTAAGATCTGGTGGGCGTTCGGTTACGAACAGGGCATGAACGAGTACGGCGTCGCGATTGGCAATGAGGCTGTGTGGTCAAAAGAGCCCTATCAATGGGGTGATGGGCTTCTAGGCATGGATCTTTTGCGGTTGGGGCTGGAGCGGGGGGGAACAGCTTACGAAGCGATGCACGTGATCATCGACTTATTGCAACGGTTCGGCCAGTCTGGCGATTGCGAGTACCCGAATGAATGGGGCAAAGCTAATTATCATAACAGTTTCATCATTGCTGACCCCAAGGAAGCCTGGGTGTTAGAGACTGCCGGCAGATACTGGGTTGCCAAGAGAATAACTCACGGTGTCTACTCCATTTCCAATATTTATACGATCGAACAGGACTGGAACGAAGCCCATTCCAGCTTGGTTCAGCATGCCATCGATATGGGCTGGACCAAGTCACCAAAGACCTTCAACTTCGCCCGTGATTACGGTGACTACTGGAAAAAAGGATCCCCTGATCCGGGAATTATGCAGATAAGGCGTAACGCATCCCTTAGCCTATGCCAAAGGGTAAATGGACAGATCAGCTCCGCCATCATGATGAGGTTCCTCCGAGATCACCACGAGGGTACAATTGTCGAATCTCGTTGGAGTCCTCCCGAAAGTTTCTGGGCTACGCTCTGCTTGCACGATTCGCCGCGGTTTGGCTACCATTCTGCTGCCTCAGCGGTTTTCCATCTGAGAGCCTGGATGCCTCCATTGCTGCGCCAGGTTTACTGGTCGAGCTTTTCCAATCCGTGCAGTAACATTTTCAAACCCTTTTACCTCCATGGCCCCAAAGTTCCAGCAAATTATTCGGAAGGAACTAGCACCTATTCGGCCAATTCACCATGGTGGTGGGCCAACCAAGTGAAGCTTCTCTGTGATCTCAGTTATGGGGTGCTCAATCCGATGGTCCGAGGGGTCTTCGACGAAACGGAAAAATGGATCCTGGAGCGGCGAGAACAACACGAGTTCCAAGCATTGGATTTGATCAAAAATGAAGAGGAATCGGCCGCTGTAAAACTTCTACAGCATTACATCGACGAGAACTCCAAACGGATTTCAGAAGAATACAAAATGCTAAATGAAAAATTACCCCAGACGCTCGAGAGGGTGGGCATCAAATATATCTTTGTCGATTATCTGAGAGCGTGGAGTGTTAAGCAAGGTGTCCCACTTGCTTTTAGATGAATTTAACTTTGCTCACCAGGTTCGATCGCAAGAACGCTCGACTTTTGTCAACCTCAAAAATGCATTCGAAACGTCTTTTTTGGCTGAAAAGCCGCGTCAATAGTGAATGGTATATACGAAGTTAGCAGCAAATTCATAATTTTTCTGTGAGCTTTAAACGGGCAATCTTCTTGTGCGCTGCCAAGAACTGGTCTTGTTGGTGGTGACCCCTGGAGAGCAACAGGACATTTCGGTTGTCCCTGTGGGAGAGCTGGGCCAGCAACACCAGATAATCGGTACGAACCTTATCTGGGGTGGCATGAAGATTCTCCCTGGGCAGACACAGCCGTTTGACCCACAGAACCAGGTTGAAGGCGAACAGAACAATCTGAAAGAAAGCTACATTGGCCGTCCAGTCGTCGGTCGGGATCTTGGCCAGCGGGTAATCGTAGAGCAGTTCGCGGATGTCTTTTTCGATGTTGGCCCGCTGGTCGTAAAAGAGCCACACCCGCCATGGGCGGGTTTTCAAGTTGGTCACGAAAACGTGATTGGCGTACTTTAGATCTTTGAACAGCGTTAACTGCCGGGCTTCGACGGGATCCCTGGGAAGGGGACGTCGGATCACCACAAAACGATGAGGCGTTTTCCATCCATGCGGCTGCTAGCGGAATTCCCCCACCTCCCAATCTGGGGTCATTCTGTGAAACCGACACTGCTGGGCTCGGGCTTTCAGGCTGGGGTGAAGGCGGGCTACAATGGCATAGCCGCAGCCGACCCCTTCCAGATAGGAAATGAGACGATAACCATAAAACCCTGCGTCTGCGCGGAACCGGATGCGCGACCGGGCCATTTTTGGGGGAGCCTTGGCTAGACAGCGCCGGACAAAGAAGACCACTCCGATGGAAACCCCGGCGTTGCCAGGCCGCAAGGATCCGGGCCAGAACTCCTGCAAGTGAGCCTCGAAACAGAAAATGGGGTGGTAGCAGCGTCGACCTCGTTTCTTGGGGTTGTAACCCAAGCGGGCTCCTTGCTGGTGGCTATAGATGGTCAGAATGACGTTGTCCAGATCGAAGGTCAGACTGCTTAGGGGTTGGAGAAGAAAAAACGACTGCTGACGCAGCTGGTCGTGCACCCGCACCAGTTGCAGAATAGCGGACACAGGTAACCGCTTCAGAAACCGTCGCCAGGTGGACTGATCGGGAAACTGATCCAATCCCAGCAGAGCCCGGAAGGCGCCGTTGTACTGCAAAATTTCGGTCTTGTTGATGTGCCGCAATCCCGCAATGATGGCATACATCAAGCTCAAAAAGAGATCGGCGGGAGAGTAACTCCGATTGGCTTTGGCCATCGGGACACTCCGTTGCAGGCGACGGCGCAGTCGCAGTTGGCGGCAAAATCGTTGAATTAGAGCCATGCCACCATAGTGGGTGAGGTAATCTTCGGTGAAGATGAAATGCAGATCGCGCAAGCCTTTCGGCATAGCTCTCAAGCTGAAAATGACGAGATCGAGTCTCTGCCACAAAGCTAATTAAAAAGTAGCTTTGTGTCAAACCCTCGAAATCGCTTGAAAGACCCATATTCACTGGGTGCACTCCGGGTTAAAGCGTGTTTCGAAAGTATTTTTGAGGTTCGATGAACAATTCTAAGAACTGGGGTCTTCCAGTGCAGGTGGAGAATAGACAAATCAAGCATGGGGTTGGCCACAATATAGCACGGTCATAAAGTTGCAGTTTGTTTTTGCGACAGACCCTTGTTTTAGGAATTCAAATATTTCGCAAGAACTCGCGGCTTTGTCACCATCGAGTTGGATCAGCTGAAACTTATTGAGGCCATCGAACTTAGCAAACTGACGTCATTTCAGTAAAAGACAGATGATCAAGATCGAAAAAGCCACAGCTGGATGACTTTCATACAGCAGCCAAGGGAAGGGGTCAGCCAATCAGAAATAAGGTTCTTGGCTAGCTTGATTAGTGCTTTCTGTTTTGTCCTTCTACCATGCAAGTCTTCAATAACGGTCTCAATTGTTCGACAAAATTCGTTGGGTGTTTTCTGCAATCAGCCAGCAGCGAGTTACTTTCACCGGGCAAGTCATTCATCTTGATTAGAATTTCGTTGGTTTTGATTTGTTTGATGGGATTCACAAGACACCTTGATGTTCTGTTCATCGTTTCCGATGACTCCGTCTTCCACGGTTTCCCCGGTACGTTTTTATCCTGTGGTGTTAACAAAACAATCAGGGTTCTGAACTGGCTCCCCACCCTCCATCGACTGGTCGGAGCCACGACCACGCCAGAGATGCGGTTTGGGGAACAAGACATTCGGCTCCCTGTAATCGACAAGTGTTCTACTGCGCGCCGCACCCTTTATTGGAAGACTCCCAAGCAGTGTACCGTGAGCGTCGGCGAGTGCGAGGTGATCGAATCAAGCAGGGACAAAGCTACTGGTCAATTGTCTAAGGTTGCGGACTATTCTTACAAAAAAAGTGCTCTTGTTCCCCATCAAGTCGAACAAGTTACGAAGTTCGGCGACGTGCTCAAACAGCATCATGGGCTCACCACGCCCCCGGCCAGTGATATCTACCTCTTCACACCAAAACTAAGTAAGTTAGGAGGGGCCATACAAGGGCTGACTACCGACGGTAAGCTGTTTTATATTGGATACGATGATACGCCTGACAATGATCGAAATGATCGTGGCCACATTGATGTGTATGACTATGATGGTAACTTTATCAAAGAATTTTCTTTGCCGGAACACTGTGGCCACCCGAATGATCTGGCTTTTGACAAACATACAGACTCGTTATTTGTAATGCATTGGAACAATGACGCAAGCCGTGATTTGGACTTAAACATCTGGCAAATGAACAGTACAAATGGACGTGTTATCGCCAAATGGGGACCCCAACCGCGGACTCCCAAGGGATGGAAGTTACAGACTATATCTTGGGATGGCAAATACTTGTGGCGCGGAATCAACAAGCAAAAAAAAGAGCAGGGGAAAGAGATTTCCGAATTACAATTAGACAAGATTAATCAGCATGGTCAAGTTTTTGAGCAGAAAGAGGGAAGTATTGATGGAATTATTCAAGGGAGTTTCATCCACGAAGATTATTTCTACTGCATCAGTGGCAATTTAGACGGAACAAACAACAAAATCTACAAGTTTGCAATGCGTACAAAACAAATTGAATGCGTTGGCAATTGGGACATAAAGCCGTCTGGCATTGAGAAGGTGGAACCCGAGGGACTGGCCATGCATAATAACCTAGTGTATTACGGCATAACTAGAATCATAAACAAGACAATCGAGAACAGACTTTACCTTTTTAGAATGCGTATTACAGATATGACAAATTGAGCAGGGAAAGTCCTAAACTTAGTTGTGGAATTCCAAGACTCTGACAGCCGCGGGATGCAGAAAGGGGGTCTCCGATTCGTGAACTGCCAATAGTAGCAGGTAAAGGAGACTATCAATCAAAGGCCAAGAGTGGCCTATGGCCACCTGCACCAACAACTGGCGAGCGTGCCAAGAGAGTTGGTCCGGCATAGAGACAGCAAGATCGAAGAAGGGCATTTGATTTGAACGGTTACTTTTTGGCAAACCGCCACAATATGGTAACGCGTTCACCTCAATACAGAGTTTATCTCGATTGCACGGAGGGTCGTGCTTTCTTCTTAAAGGACAGCGAATGAATTCTCAGATTCTGATTTGTCCTCGCTCGTTTTTTTGAACTAAGGAAACAAAGACCGAGTGGTCTATGCGCCCGTAGCAGAATAAGAATTTTGGGATCGTCCGAGGGCATTATACGCAAACTTGGATTCGAGGATCGAGCTGGAATGGAAGTTCACGACGGCGAGCTCGATGTCTCTGGTAATCGTTCATTCGAGTCTGGGAAAAAGCGGAAGTGGCTGCTGAAGGGCACAAAGGGACGACGAAAAAAATAGTTGACGCCAGTCAAGTTAGACCGTCAACCTAGATGAGTTACGGGTCAAGTCGGTAGGTCATTTGGCCATTATCCGGGCCTATGCCGACAAACTGCAGTTCGTCGAGATGGTCAATGAGCTAATTCCCAGCCAGATGGAGATCAGTCCCGGGCTGATCCTCTTGGCCCTGGTGTTGGACACCCTGAGTGGGCATGCTCCCTTGTACGGGTTGGAGCAGAGCTTTTGAACGCTGGACACCGAAGCACTACTTGGACAGAAAATCGAGCCCGAGGAGCTGAACGATGACGTGCTGGGGCGGGTGTTGGACCGTCTCTACGAAGCCGGGACCATGAAGATCTTCTCGGCCGTGTCCCGCCGAGCGGTGCGAGCTTTTCAGATCGAAGCACAGCGGTTGCATTACGACACCGCTTCGGTCAGTGTCTTGGGAGATTACCTCTGGTAGGCGGAATTTCCACCACCGCTCCAGACCGTCCATAGATACAGCAAAGAACAACGCCCCGATCTGAAGCAATTCTTGATCTCCACCCTCTGCACGGGAAAGCGGGTGCCGGTCTGGGGCAAGCTGGAGGATGGCAACGCCAGGACAAGACGCTGAATCCCCAGCTCCTCAGCGAGATCGTCGTGCGGCTGAAAGAGGCCGGGCGCTGCGCCCCAGCGTTTATTTGTGTGGCGGAGTCGGCCCTGGTCACGGAAGACAACCTGAAGGAACTCGGGGAAGAGGAGTATTTCATCATTCGTTAGCCGGCCACATTCAAGGAATGTGGCCGGGTCATAGGTAAAGTCGTCCGTCAAAACCAATGAATGGAAGTTGGCCCCGTGGCCAAAACGCGCCCGCCGACCCGGAATCGATCAGTAGCGCCCTATCGGGAGGCCGGGCAGCGTGTGACTTTGTATGGTCAGTCCTATCGTGCCGGGGTGGTTCATTCCAGTGCCCATGACCAAAGACGCCAGAAACGGATGGAGCGAGAACGGGCGGCCGAGCCAGAGGTTTTGAAAGACAGCTTCTCGAAGCAGTGTCTCGGGGAGTATGCCTGCCGGGAAGATGCCGAACAATCCGCCACCCGCTGGAGCCGTCAACCGTGCTTTTGATTTCATCTGGAGCGGTTCTTGGTCTCACATGTCAAGTTTCTTGAGATTTTTACAAATGTGACCGACCATTCGTTGAAACGAGGGTTAATCGGAACATGAAAATCGCTTGCTGTTGGATGTACGCCATTGGCATGTATGGATTTCCCCCTGCAGTGGAAGAAATGAGAAAGGCCATCCAAGAAATGGCCGCAATGGGATTCCAGTCTATCGAACTAGAGGGGATGGGCTACGAGAATTTGGAGTCGGTCGCCAGGAACAAGGAGTTGCTAAAGGATGAATGCCTCCGAAATGGTGTACAGGTGGTCAACTTTGCTCCCCTCATTCCCGGGGTAATCAGCATGGATGTCCAGGAGAGGCGAAAGGCATTTGACCACTTTAGGATCGGAGTGGAGGTCGCCAGCTATCTTGGTAGTGCCCGTGTGTGGATCGATAGTTACAACCCGCCGCTCGATATCATCGAGGGGAAACCATATTCGCAAGAGATCATCTTTGGAAAAGAGATGAGGGTACGTATCCCATCAGTTTTCGATTGGAAAGAATTCTGGAAAAGCTTTGTGAGGGCCATCAAGGACTGCAATCGAGTCTGTATGGATTATGGTCTGGAACTCTTGATTGAGCCGCGCGTCGGAGAGGTCACCAGCAATACGGACGGGCTGCTGAGACTTTTCGATGCCGTGCCCAACGAGAATCTTGGTGCAATTCTAGATGTTGCGCACCTATATGCACAGAAGGAACTCCTGCCTCTCAGCATCGAAAAGCTGGGTGAGAAAATTCGTTATGTCCATATCGCCGATAATGATGGGAGAGAGAATCGACATCTACCCATGGGAGAGGGTACCGTGGACTGGGATGGTGTCTTTAAGACCCTGAAGAGGATCGGTTACAAGGGATTCTACGCGATCGATCTGGAAAAACTGCCTGACTTACCGAGAAAATTTGTGGAAACGAAACGCACTCTGGAAGCCTACGATGATATGCACGGCCTTGAAGGGTATCACTGTTGATTGGGAGGAAATACGGAAGTAGAAAAGTTGAGAGTAACATCACCTGCTATTGGGAAGCTATCCTTCACAAAGTGATGAACAGATTATCAGAAGGTTCGGTGTTTGTAGTCGCTATATGGATTGCTAAACTTGCTATCTGGCTTCCCAGTGATCTGCGATTCTAGGCCTGATTTCATAATAGCCTAGACATATGCAATCTAAAGGAAAGGTTAATCCTACACGATAGAGGGGCTGACTCTGATCAGCCTGAGAACTCGAAAATCAGCTATTGTCACATAGTAAGTGTATCAAGTGACCGCAACTTGCAGCGTCGATGACATTTTCAATCGTGCAAGCAAGGTTGAGGTGATTCTGCTTGTAGGTCTGGGCACTTGGGAGCGTCCAGACAATGCAACCCCGGAGGAAATGACGTAGTGGATCATCAGGCGAAGTTGTTCAATGTTTGGGGTAGAGAGAGTAAGCGACCTGGAGATGCGGATGGTTCCAGGGTCCGCGGGGGTACAGTCATGAAACGTCTTCATTTGTTCCTAATTGTGCTGTCGACCATTTGCCTGCCAGTTCCGCTTTCCGCCTCTCAACTGATTCACCTTCTTCGAGACTTACTTGGTAGGTCCATCCTTGATCCGCGCCAGCCATTGGTCGAAGCACAAGTGTACATAGAATCTCGTGTACCGTCCATTCCAATATTCCAGAATAGGATCGAGTGGGAGCAGTATGCCAGTAGCCTGCGAAGACAGGTACTGGAGCAAGTCATCTTTCGTGGGGAAGCTTCCAGATGGCGTGATGCCAAGACGAACATAGAGTGGATGGAAACGATCTCGGGGGGATCCGGCTACCATATCAAGAAGTTGCGTTACGAAGCCGTGCCAGGTCTCTGGATTCCAGCACTACTCTACGAACCGGAGAAGGTTAGGGAGAAGGTGCCAGCCATTCTCAACGTGAGCGGTCACGAGAAGCTCGGTAAGGCAACTCCACACTTGCAGATCTGTTGCATCAATCAGGCCAAACGGGGGATGTTCGCCCTTAGTATCGAGTGGTTCAAAATGGGACAACTCAACACCTTAAACTTCGACCACGACCGAATCAACCAATTGGATCTATGCGGTACGAGTGGCATCGCTTTGCATTACCTGTATCTAAGAAGGGCTATCGATGTGTTGCTTTCCCTACAACACGCTGATCCTAATCGTTTAGCGGTCACTGGCCTTTCGGGCGGTGCTTGGCAGACGATCTTCATCAGCTCTCTTGATCAGCGTATTCGCTTGGCCTCTCCTGTGGCTGGTTATTCCAGCTTTGTCACTGGCGCTCAATTCCCTGAACTAGATATAGCAGATTCTGAGCAGATGGCCACTGATCTTGCCTCGGTTGTTGATTATACTCACTTGACGGCAATGATGGCTCCACGACCAACACTTCTTATTTACAATGCGAAGGACAATTGTTGTTACAGGGCAGAATATGCGTTGGGGCCTCTGCTAGCAGCAGCCACTCCTATCTTTGGCCTCTACGGTGCAACGAATAATCTTCGCTACCACATCAACTGGGATCCTGGACACAATTATGAGCGAGACAACCGTGAGACATTTTACCGCATGCTGCGTGACTTTTTCTTTGGAGGGAGCCCAGAGTTCGATGTGCGAGAAATATCTTGTAATGACGAGTTAAGAACAGCTCAACAACTCCACGTCGACTTACCCGCAGATAACGCTGATATTCATAAACTCGCCTTAGAAATAAGCAAGCACTTACCTGTTCATCCAGGCTTGCCAGACAGCATGACTTCCGCTTTGGAGTGGCAAGATTCAGGTCGAGCCATGCTCCAGCAAATCGTCCGGCTCAAGCAATTCGAAGTAGAGGCAGATAAGATCGGCAATGTGGATCTGAATGACCTAATAGTAAACTATTGGCGGCTGCGAATGAGTGGCATCTGGAGTGTACCGGTGGTGGAGTTGGTGAGTGGTGAGCCGAGATCGACCACCATTCTTGTAGCCGACGGGGGGCGTGTCAGCATAGTAGAAGAGACGAAACGATTGTTAGCAGAGGGTCAGCGAGTGGTCACAGTTGATCCCTTTTATCTTGGAGAATCTAAGATCCAATCAAAGGAAGCTCTCGGCTTGGCTCTTCTGGTGTCTGCTTTGGGCGATCGTCCATTAGGATTGCAGGCCGGTCAAATATTGGCCATTGCACGCTGGCTCCAAAAGGAACGTCATTTTGGCCCGGTAATAGTCGAGGCCATAGGACCTAAATCAAGCATATTGGCACTAGTTGCTGCCGCATTGGAAAAGGACGCAATTGCAGGCCTTAATCTGCACCACATGCTGGGGAGTCTAAAAGAGGTAATAGAGCAGAACCTGTCTGAGCCCGAACTGTTTTGCTTCGGTCTGTTGGAGGCATTTGATATTAAGCAACTGGTCGCCTTGGTGGTACCGCGTCCAGTCTCAATCGTTGTCCCCAGTGATCGGGTGATGACCGAACTGGACGGTCTCAGGAAATATTATAATCTATTTGGCATCGAATTTGATCCTTTAAAGGATAAGAGGAGGTAGTGGAGAAGATTCCTGGCTGGTTTGCTCGGCAGCGCCTTGTTGGCGGGGTTTGAAATTCAGCGGATTGTTTCCTATCCAGCCAACAACGCGCCATATATTCTTTAGCCTATTGTTGGAAGCGGCGATCGCTTGCTGCCCGTTTGGTTCAGTGGATCGCAAAGGGGTTCTACGATGCTGAGGTCACCTCTTTCTTAACTATTCCACACCCTGCATTTGTCAGGTTAGGAGCAAGTATCCAACGGTTTGTTAACGAATTGGTCAAGGCTAAGCAGGTGCGATTGAAAAGCACCTACGAACATTTTGATATGTTCGATGAGAGCACCGATAAGAACATGTTTAATGTCAGATATTTTGGGGATCACCTGTAATGGATGGCAAGTGGAGTCCTTGCATTAATGGGACTCAAAGAATTTTCAAATGGGTGTCGCTCTATCGGGCAGTCAACAAGGATAAGTAATGTTTTCGATTCCAGATTTGTTTCTGTACACTTGAACACGTCACCATGATGCGGTTTTCGAGAAGAGTTTTTCGGTCCCATTGTTCACCATATTTTCGGATTTTGCATTCTCCTGTCCACCCTATCCCAAATCTCAAACATGGTGCCGCAAGGTAATGGTCAGGTTATCTCAAGTCTAGATCACATGTATCATATCTTTCTATTTGACATATAAGCTAGCCTAGCTAGAATACAGCCAGAATTGAATGAAAATCCAAGCGTGATCGAATTAAGCGCGTATTTATGTGCTCTTTACAATCTTGGTTGGAACACTGCTGATTCTGAGGTCCGCTTGAGGAGGCAATTTCCGTATTTATGAGAGACACTAATCAAATACAACGATCCACTTTGACACCCCCATGTTATGAGGAATCTCTTTCGCAATTCAGGACAACTTGCCCTGCCTAAACAGGGGAACACTCGTCGTTTTCATTACTGGAGCTCTGTTTTTTTTCTTCTACCAGACTGCGAAGATGACACTCAAACTCTTTGTGCAACCTGTGAATTTCGAGTTCCTAATTCAGAAGAGTTCTAGAAAGGGTTCTAAGTTGATTCGGGGTGGAGATTATCTGTTGACAATCACATTGGTTCTGACTTGTGCTGTTAGCTTACGCGGCCAAGGTCCTCGACAGACGCCCGCTCAAGTCCAGAATAATTACGAGGAATATCTCAATAAGATAGAACATTACTTTAACGATTTGATCGCAAGATCCCCCTATACTCGTGAGAAGTTCTGGAATCGAGATTTCACTTCCATTGGAAGGTACCTTATCTCTGTGGAACCTGATCGCCAGCGGTTGATTGATATGATCGGTGGCTTCCAACACTACGCACGAACTCCGCTTTCTCCACAAGTCGAAAGGATCGGAGAAAGTGAGGCATACACAATAGATCGAGTACGAATTGGGGCTCTTGCTGAAGTAGAGGCAAATGGGATTCTCCTCATTCCAAAAGGAGTAAAAGGAAAAAGCCCCGTCGTAATTATCCAACACGGGTTGGGCGGCTCGCCCGAGAGTATTGCCGGTTTAGTCGCTGAAGATGACAGCTACCACAAGGTGGGCAAGAGGCTTGCAGAGCGTGGATTCATTGTTTGGGCAAATAGGATGACTCAAGGAGTGGATACGAAGTCTCACCTTGACCGCAAAGCAAAAATGGTTGGCCAACGTCTCCAAGCCATTGAACAGTGGATTCTAATACGGGTTGTGGATTATCTCCAGACCCGTGCTGAGGTCCTACCTGATAAAATTGCGATTTACGGGAAGTCGTGGGGTGGCCGGACAAGTTTGAGAATGGGAGCTTGGGATTTGTCTCGAGTTTGGCGTCTGAGCTTTAGGGTTTCACCTCGTGACCGACAC
>JBGOTQ010000225.1:0-12402 GCA_041476565.1 Terriglobia bacterium
ATGGCGCAGGACGTGATCGACCGGAAGTTCTCGATGAAGAAATACGGTCTGCCCGGCCTCATGCTGTTTGGAGACCGCCGGATGTCCTACCAACCCCACGTCGGCCGCCAGGACAACTACCATCCCCCGCGCCAGCTCATGCTCACCATCCTCACTCTGGATCGAATGATCCAACGAGGCGTGCATGGATAATTTTGGGACGCCTCAGCACTGAATCCGCCGGGTGGCGCAAACACGCGCCGTGGACATGTCTGCAATGAATAACGAAATAACAACTAATGAGATGTGCCCCTAACCTCCTTTCTTAGAGACCATCCTGAAAAGCAAATAATGAGATATGACTATAGTTCTTCACTTGGAGGTAGATGTGCAAGACCAAGCAAAAATACTTGTCGTTGAAGATGATGATACTACCGCTAGGTTAATATGTGATTGGCTCAAATCAGAAGGCTATCAAACCAGCGTCGCCTACGATGGGGAACCAGGGCTTAGAATGGCAGAACAGGAATTGCCCGACCTTGTCTTATTAAATGTAGTGATGCCAGAGATGGATGGATTTGCGGTCTGCCAACGATTGAAAAGTAATGTCAAGACGAAAGGAATACCAATAATATTCGAATCAGGTATGAGAGATGCTGATCGCATAGCGCATGGGTACGATCTCGGCGCTGAACACTATATTACAAAGCCGTTTCACCCAATAGTCCTGCTGGCCCAAATCAGACAGACATTAAGGGGAAGGGGTTACCGAAATATCTCTCCTACCCCAGATAGTTCCAAAATTCCTAAAGTCTTTGTTTCTTACAAATGGGAAGATGACACCCACAATAATTGGGTGATGAAGCTTGCAGTTGATCTTAGGACCGCGGGAATCGAGGCAATTTTAGATCGTTGGGATGTTCGACTTGGAGATTCATTCACCGACTATATGACATCAAAAATAAATGAAGCCGATGTAGTGCTGTTCATTATGACAACGGCTTCCGTAGCAGCTGTTGAGGCAAAGGATCAAACAGGTGGCGGCGTAAAGTTCGAAATGCAACTTGCTTCTTCGCGGAAAAGAGCAGGGGAAGACCTGCGAATTATTCCTATTTATAAAGAGGGTAACAAAACAGCCGCCCATGTTAGGGACCACAGGTATGCTGATTTTAGGGCTGACGCAGAATATGAGCATACCCTACAGTTGTTAATCTATGACCTTCTTGGGATGGGCCCGATAGCACCTCCACTCAGCAAAAGCCAAAAGTAAGTCTTCATTTCACGCAAGCAGCCGTGACGACTTCAAGTAAGTTAGTAACTCAAGGTCACCCCCTTAACAAGACCCCATTAACGATGCTCTCTATACGGTATGCCACTTTTGATTGCACCTTTCTCAATTCAATGGGATCGCTTCCAGAAGCAGGTGATCAGTGAAGTCGGCCTTGATGTAAGGAGTTGATCCATCCACCTGTCCGAGGCTTCTTCCACGTTCATAATCTACGACCTGGTAACTCTTCGACTTCTGCAAGCCTCGCAACTCCAGGTGGAAAACATAGGGCCAAATCGTCGGTTCGGGCAGGGCAGGGGGTTTTTCCAGTCCCCACAGCCTCAGGTGTAAGGGGAAGAAAGCGTAAAACAGCCGGTCTTGTTTGCGAATAACGTAACCTTCCAGTAAATCAAATCCCACCGTGTAAAGATTCAGGAATTCTCCCGTTGAGAGCATCTTCTGCCAATAGAGATCGAACCATTTCTTCCAGAGGGTAGCCTTCTCCGGGGTTAGGAGGAGGCGTTCCATACCCTCGAGCTCTCCGCGATACTCCAGATCGGCGGGGAGCTTATCGATCTTCGGCCAGATAAAAATTGTGCCGAGTATTCCGCCTGTTCCCAGGCAGGAGGCGAAATCCGTACCGACCTCAGCCTGCGTGGAATGGATTCGTTTGAACTGGGTAGACTCCACTCGATCAGCAAAAACCGGAGCTGTGGGTCCCATCAGGGCCTTGTACATTTTGATACGCCAGCGAATCTGCTGTGAGCCGATGGGATCCGCTGTCACGGGCTCGTTGGTTGAGGGCAGCAGGCAGTGATTGATCGTGGTTCCGCAAGGGCAGATCATCAGCATTCCTTGCGGATTGTGCTGCTCGATGATCTCGCGAAACTCATGAAAGAGGCTGCCAAGCTGCTCAACCGAATCGTAAGGCGAGGCGTGATGGTGAACGGGATTGTAGCAGGATGGAACTGTAAAGACGTCATCCATGTAAAAGCCATCGGCTTTCCAGTCTACAACCATGCGCCTGGCTAGCTGGACCATGTAGTCGCGGGCTGGCGGGTAAGCCGGACAGAGCGAGGCCAGGTCTCGGGTGATGGGAATTAGCTTGCCCTGCTGATCCTCGATGAGCCAATCCCGATGACGGAGCGCAACGGTCGCCGTCGCGCTAATCATCTTCTCAATTTCGGGAGACTGCTTCGGGCGTCCTTCCGGATCATTATATAACCCGCTCCGGGGCAATTCGCGAACCTGCACGCCGTAAGGCAGCCACCAGAGGAGGCTTTTCAGAGCATTCTGATGGAGACGCCCCAGCATCTGCTTGAATCCGGCTTCAGTCCCAAACTTGTCGCTGCGTGGCATCCAATCACCGTAGTGGTCCCACCAGCGATTGTTGAGGATGATCCACTTGATACCCAGTTCCTTGAACTTTGGAATCGAGTTGTAGACTTCCCGCGGGCGGAAATTGTGGCCGAACGCGTAGGTCCACCAAACGGGAGCGTAGAGGTCCCGGGAGGGCTTCAAAAAACTGACCTTCTGGGCCCTCAACATGGCGCTGTAAGTTGCAAGGGGTTCATAGAAATCGCCCTTATGGACTGTGATGAAGGCCCGAGGCGTAGATAGAGTCTCCTGTGGAGCAAGTAATCGAGCAGGACGAGTCTCAAAACGGACTTGTATCCCCATGTCGTAGCGAGCGTCTACCGGCATCCAACAAGCCACAGCATCGGGTTCGATATGACCGATCGCCATTCCCACATCGCCACTCCAGAAGTCGTTTGCCGGAATTCCCCCTCCTTGTCCATTCGGCATCATCTGCCCCATAGGATTTTCTGCTTGAAAATATGGCGGTAGGGCAAAGACAGTGTCTCTCCCCCAAATCAGGCTCGCACCCTGGAAAGTCCAGAGTCTTCTTTGCCTGATGGTTTGAGCCAGTTGGACTACACGCTCGATTTCGAGGGGCGTTGTTCCGGTATTCCGATAAGAGGTGGTAAAGATCGCAGATTGAGGGAATGTCGGGCAAAGGTCTATATCAACAACTCTCCTCAAAGACCAGTTGACTCCCGCAGCATGCGAAGGTATCTCAATACGCTTGCATTGGCCCAGTCCAGTAACAACGTCTTGAACAGAGATTTCCGAGTAATCGATTAGAAATTTCCGGATGTCCCTTTTTGCCGTCACTACATAGTCCGAAGGTTCAATACGGGCGTCCTGGCTTTTGTAAGTTAAGCTCAATTCACGATTATCAAACAAGAGTGAGACGAACAAGGCGTGGCGAGAATTCAGCTGGAGCGAGAGTTTGGGGGCCCGGATTGTGATGTCCCCACCCTTCTGGTATTCAACGGAAACGCTACCACTCGTGATTCGGGTCTTCCGATTTAAGGAGCAGCCGCTCGTCACCCCACAGATGATCACGACAGACAACAGAACAATGCGAATCAATGGCACACGAAATCTTCGAGGGTGATACCTCACGGGAGCCTCTCTCCGCCATCTTTACTAGATTTGTAGGGGAGCACCCCCGTGTGCGCCCCCTGGAGGGCGGACAAGGGGAGCCGCCCCTACGCCAATTCGCTGATTGAGCGATGGCAGGACTTTGGCTTCACGCTCGAACCGGGCCAGTCTCCCTGGATCCTTGGCGAAGACGTCCGGCAGCACCTTGATCGCAACCTGCCGTCCCAGCTTGGTGTCCTCGGCACGGTAGACTACCCCCATGCCGCCTTCTCCGAGTTTCTCGAGAATCTCTGTTCCGAAATGTGCGTCCGACCACGCCCCGGCCTCCCTGAAGGTCCGGATTTGACTTGCCGATTCTTGAGCGGAGTCTACTCTCCTTCGGTTTCGGAAGCAATGCCCCCCAGATTAGGGGCTGGGTCGTTGGACCAGGGCAGGGCGCTCCAATAAAGGTCTGGGGAATGCACTTCAACATCTGCTGTTAGTTAGATAGAGTATCCTCCGCACGCTTCTTGTAGGTATACTTATGCCGCTACCACTCCTCCGGGGGAATTCTATGCGGCTTTATCGTACCTCTGCCCTGGTTATTACTATGGGCTTGCATGGGTACCTGGCCGGCACGAATTGGGGTCGACCGACAATGATTACTTCTCTCGAGGCCTCTCAAGCCCAGCCTATCCCCCCAGCCAATTCACCAGCAGGGGAGATGCCCACGGCAGTGACCTGGCCCCAGTTTCTGGAATCCGTGCGTCAAATTGTCATGGCCTACACTGACGCACTGCCGGATTTTACCTGTACACAGCACATACAGCGGCGGGCTAAATTCGGCGCCACGGGCAATTGGGAAACGATCGATCAAATTGTGGCCGAAGTCTCGTATCATGAGAAGGGCGAGACCTACAAAGTGTTGACGATCGACAAGAAGCCCCTGCCCCCAGGCACCGAAGGCAAAGTGGCGGGCTTTTCATCTGAGGGCGATTTTGGGAATGCCCTGTATCTGCTATTTGCACCGGAGTCTAATGCGACGTTCTGGATGGAAGGTCCGGACTGGACCCGGGGGCGCAAGACGGCGCGAGCCCGTTTTTATGTACCTCAGAACAGCTCCAGGTATCAATTTGTCCTGGGCGACCAAAAGTTGACAACAGCCTACAGCGGCCATTGCTGGATTGATTTGGCCACACGCCACGTGATCCGGTACGAATGCGTAGCCCAGGATATCCCCGCCTCCAGTCCTGTTAGAAAATCTTCACGCACTACCGAATATGGCCTGACGGAAATTGCAGGCACTCAATATTGGCTGCCCGCGCGCACTTCAGTGGTCCTGCAACTCGTCAACAAACCAAACCGTCCGCAATGGGATTTCTATATGAGCATTTACGGAAGAACGAGCGGTGGCATCTACCCCGTGGCGGATGCGGTCAATGAAATTGAATACAAGCACTATCGCAAGTTTGGGACGGAAGTCCATTTACTAACTGAGTAGCAAGAAATCTGAGCTGGCAATCCACACCAGCTTTTTGGATTGCGAAACAGATCAACCCGCAATATTGACTATCGGTTTCCAGCCACAAACCAAGATGAGACCAACTTTAAGGTGACTTCCCTAGGAGGTAAGAATGATCCATTCAAACAGAACGGGCCGCAGGGACTTCCTGACTCAGACCACAAAAGGAACACTAGGCCTGGGGCTGGCCTCTTCCCTTTCGGCCAATAGGATTCTTGGCGCCAGTGAGAAAATAGGGATCGGATTAATCGGGAGCGGCGGACGCGGGCGTTTTGTGACCAAGGTCTTTCTCGAACTCGAAACCGATCTCAGGGCGGTATGCGACGTTTACGGACCCAATCTGCAAGCGGGCCTCAAGCAGGCGTCTCCTCAGGCGACCGCTTACGGCGACTATCACCGCCTCCTGGATGACAAATCAGTAGAAGCTGTGATTATTGCGACACCGGATCATTGGCATTCCCAAATGACCATCGATGCGGTATCCGCAGGCAAAGACGTTTATCTTGAAAAACCCCTCTGCCACACCGTGGATGATGGGTTCCGCATTTTGGAAGCCGTCGAGAGGTCCAAGCGTATTGTCCAGGTAGGAACTCAGAGGCGCAGCTACCGCCCGTTCCTGGATGGCAAGAAACTCATAGATTCAGGAAAGCTCGGCAAGGTTCGACTCGTCACGGCCTGGTGGCTCAACAACCAGTCTTCCTTGAGTCGGGCTCCTCTCCAGGGAGAACTGGACTGGAACCAATGGCTGGGTTCGGCTCCTCAGCGTCCATTGGATCCACTGCGCTTTCATAATTGGTATTATTTTTATGACTACTCTGGCGGGATGCTGGTGGGACAGGGGGCTCATGTGATCGATGCCATCAATTGGTTTATGAATTCCAGCTATCCCGAAGCGGTGAGTTGCAGCGCAGGAAAAGTCCATTTAGAGGGTGCGGAAGTCCCGGAAACCACGGTGATGAATATCGAATACCCCGAAGATTATCTCGTAACTTTCACGGTGGGCTACAAGGCCATGCCCTATGCGAGGAACAATGATCAAATCAAACAATTCCACGGAGAGAAGGCCCGCTTTGATATGGCTAGGGAATCCTTCGCCCTTTACCCGCAGAGCCAGGAGCAGATCATGAAACCGGACATCGAAAGACAGGAATTGGGGACCTTCGACAACGCGACACGGGATCATATCCAGAATTTCCTTGATTGTGTTCGTTCGCGGAAATCACCCAATGCGCCGGTAGAAACGGCCCAATACACCAACGTGGCCTTGTGCATGGCTTTAGAATCCCTTCAAAAAGGGCATCGCATCCGTTGGGATGCCACAAACAGAAAAATGATGAGCTGAGTCGGGGACGAAACATGAACCGCTTTTTTACCAAACTACTCTTCCTGGCCGTTGCAGGCATAATGATCCTTCAGATCGACTCAGCGATAGCTGAGACGAGTCCCGTCATCAAGACTGTCACTCCGGTGGAAATCGATGACCCGTTGAACAACCCCGACATGGGGAATGGACTGTGGGCAGGACCTCGATATTTTGATGGCAGACCCTTTTCAATGGATTACAACACAACCGGATTTGGCGACTCCGCCCCTCTTTTTGACTGGGTTCTGTTTGACTGGATGTGGGCTGATCTGGAGCCCCAGGAGGGCAAGTACGACTGGAAGGACCTGGATCTCCTCATGAACTATTGGGCATCTCGCGGCAAGCAGGTTTACCTGCGTGTCTGGGTGACCGACGATCCGGGCTGGAATGGGGCACCTGGTAATGAAGTCTGCCCAACCTGGCTTTGGGCTGCTGGAGTGCGTTACCACGAGTATGTCGGTGAGGGAAAGTCTCGCAAACGCGAGCCTGACTACCTGGATCCCTCGTATGAGGCTGTCTATCTACCCAGAGTGAGGAGGTTTCTCACGACTTTGGCTGAGCGGTATGACAAGCCGGAAAGCCCGGTAGTCATGTGGGGAGTGATGGGCTACGGACAGTGGGGAGAATGGCATACGATGTGGTCCCATTATCCATGGCCAGACCGCAATTCCAAGCATGCCGTTTTGTCTCGAATCGTTCAGATGTATGCCGAGATTTTCAAAGTGAAACTGCCTTGCATTTCCTATTGCTTCGATTCTGATCTTAAGGAAGTCAGGAACCTTGAAGACTATATGCATCGTCAGGCACTTGACCTTGCGGTGTCGAAGGGATTTGCCCTGGCCAGGCATGGTTTCATCGATGGACTCGGGATTTGGGATAAGCAGGTCATGGAGGGCTACTGGCAACACTCACCTATGCTAGCTGAAGGAGATTGGTCCTATTCCGATGTCAAGGACCATGGCACGCACGGGACATTGGAAGAAAACCTCGAAGTCATGCTCAATTATCACTCCAACTTTGCGCACTTCTATATGGATGCCGACAGCTACAAGCGTGCAATGCGAGAAGACAGATCCAGCTTCGAAAAGGTATTAAGGAGCGGAGGACTGGGTTATCGTTTGGTATTGACTTCGGCAAGCTGGGCTGAGGAACTTCCTGCCGGGAGCCTTTTCCTTTTGAGGCAAAGCTGGGTGAATCGCAATATGGGACGATGCTACAGGAGGTTTCCTTTAAGGTTATTCCTGACCGATACGGAAGAGAATGTGAAATTCCAGCAGGGCTGCGCCATCTTTGATCCGACTCGTTGGGTAAAGGGAATGGATTACCCGGTGGCCAGCATTTTTGCGCTGCCGAAGGATCTCGTCCCAGGAATCTATGATGTGCGCATCGGTCTGATCGATGAGAGTGGAAAGCCGCGAATCAGGCTGGGAATAGAGGGGATTGACTCTCAGCTTCGATACAAGCTGGGAACGCTTAAGATTCTTCCCCCGCATCGACCCTAGCAGTCTCGCGGCCGATGCCTTGTCGAAAGGGTTATCCTGCTTTGCGTCAGTCACAACATCATGCTTTTTCGTGCGGAGATAATTTATGTCCAACCTTAATCGTCGTGAATTCGGATTTGCGTTGGCGGGATCGGCAGGCTTGGGTTTGGCGGGCCCTCAACTGGCTGCGGCGCAGGGCGAGGCTTCAAAAGGAACCTTTACCGATGTAGGCGGCATCAAAGTGGGGCACTTCACCGATGATCGTCGGCCCACAGGATGCACGGCAATTCTGTTTGAGGAAGAAGTGACTGTGGGGGTGGATTATGACGGGTCGGCTCCGGGTGATCATCTGGGTGTCATGCTTCAGCCGGTGAGCCCGATCGACACGGTGCATGGTATTCTGCTTGCTGGGGCAGGGCCGTTTGGTCTCGCGGCAGTCCATGGAATGGAACGTTATCTCGAGGAACACAAGCGAGGATTTGACTGGGGGATTCCCAACCTCCGGATTCCGATTGTGGTGGGGGCCGTGATCGACGATCTTGCCTTGGGAGACGCCAGAATCCGGCCTGGACCGGAGGAAGGATACAAAGCCTGCCAGGCCGCTTCTTCTTCCCCCGTCAAAGAAGGGAACGTCGGAATCGGCGCGGGAGCTACGGTCGGGAAAATGCTGGTGTCCCAAGGGATTGGGGGAATGAAAGCGGGCATCGGTTGTGCCAGCCGGCATTTAGGGAATGTCATTATCGGAGCTTTGGTGGTGGCCAATTCCGTGGGAGATATCCGGGACTGGCGCACCGGGAAAATCTTAGCGGGCGCACGGCGTCCTGATGGCCGAGGGTTTGTCAACATTGTCGAAACTCTTGCGAAGAATCTCGCCGAAATGAACCCCAGGGCTTCTCTCCGCATCAATGACCAGGCCTTTCGCAGTACAACCTTAGCACTGGTAGCGACCAATGTAGATTTCAACAAAACCCAATTGACCAAGATTGCTATGATGGCCAGTACCGGTGCCGCCCGAGTCATTAATCCCTATCATACGACGGGTGATGGGGACAGCACGTTTGCCATCTCCACCAACAAGCTGAAAGCCGATGTTCCTTTATCGGCTGTTGGGGCTCTGGCGGCTGAAGTTATCTCCGAGGCAACGGTCCAATCCGCCAAGATGGCTAGCTCAATAGAGAATTGGCCGGCCTACCGCGATTACACTATGCGGCTGGAATGATTGGAGGTCTTACTAAATGCTGTCTCGCCGAGTCTTCCTACAATCAATCCTGGCTGTGGTTCCGCTCTCATTGTGGCAGGGGTCCAGGTCCTCTGCATCCCTTGTGGAATTGGCTTCGTGTTTCTCATCTGTCTGCTTGAACAAGACGTCGACTGCAGAGTGGCGTGTTTTCTGGTGTGAGAGATCATAGCTCTCGAAAGTACTGCCGAAGGCTTATTCCCGGGGGAACTCGCGAAAGGATAAAATGATGGAAGTGCCCCATGACCTTTTCAAGCTCACCACGGCGGATGAAAATACTGGAGGGCCCCGCTTTGTCGGGGCCGCGGTCGCGACGGAGCGCGACCCTCCACCCAAAACCGGATTTTCATGAAAGTCATTCATTGACGAGTGCGTCGGACGAAGTCATGATCGATGTTGACAAAAAAGGAGGAGACCGTGACAAAAACATCCCGTCGTTATTTCTTGAAAACTATGGGAGTGTCTGCTGCAGTTCCTGGTATACCCCAGGCAGGCAATGCTGCTGCCGCTGCTGAGAAAAGACTGCGACGCAGTGCCTTTGTTCCGGGAGTGGAATTGAAAAAGCTAACGGAAAATCTGTACCTCCTGGAAGACACCTGCAATGTCTACCTGGTCCGAGCCGGCAATCATGGGTTGATCATAGATTTTGGGTCGGGAAAGATTCTCGACTACCTCTCTGGCCTCGGAATCACCCAGGTAGATTGGATTCTTCACACTCACCACCATCGTGATCAGTGCCAGGGTGACTTCAAAGCTGTGGAGCGTTCCATTCCCATTGCGGTCCCGGCCCACGAGCGCCACCTGTTCGCTGATGCCGAGAACTTCTGGCGAAACCGGCGCGTGTTTCATCTCTACTACATGCGCAACGACTTCAATACCATTACCGAGAACATCCGGGTGACCGAAGTTCTACGGGACTATGGTACGTTCCGATGGAATAAGCAGGACATCTTCGTCCTACCCACCCCCGGGCACACGCTGGGATCGGTTTCACTCCTCATGGAGGTGGATGGAAAGAAGGTCGCCTTTACCGGAGACCTGATGCACTCTGGGGGGAAGCTGGTCAATCTCTGGGACACTCAGGTCAACTACGGGGGAGCTGAGGGAGTGGATCTTGGCATTTTCTCTTTGGCGCGATTGCGGGAACAGAACCCCTCATTGCTTTGTCCCTCTCACGGAGATCCCCTGCCGGATCCGGATTCGGCGGTTCAGGTCACCATCGACCATCTGACGGAGTACTACCGATTCCAGACCGGGAACGCCCCGGTGGTCGCGTCCCGGGGCTATGCGGTCAGTCCGCATCTCGTCGCCCATCACCTGACCACCTCCTCGTTCTACGCCATTTTGAGTCAAACCGGCAAAGCGATGTTTATCGACTATGGATCGGCATCGGGGGTCCACTTTGGGAACTTTGAACGCGCCACCGCGACTACCGATCGGATCCGCTTCGTCGAACACAACATCGATGAATTGAAAAGTCGTTTCGGGATGAAATCGGTCGACGTGGCCATGCCCAGTCACATGCACGACGACCACCTGAACGGGTTCCCCCATTTGATCCAGCATTACGGGACCCGGGTCTGGTGTTATGAGAATATGCAGGACATCTTTGAAAACCCGCGCGGTCATAACCTGGGCTGCATCTTAGGGGAACCCTTCAAGGTGTCACGGACTTTCAGAAATGGAGAGCGGTTTAAGTGGGAGGAATATGACTTCGAGATCACCCACTCGCCTGGTCACACGGAGTACCAGATGGCCCTCTATGTTTCGATCGACGGGGCCAGAGTGGCTTTCACCGGTGATGCATTCTTCGCTTATCCCGATCCCAATCAAGGCGTGCTACGCCACAACCTGATTTTCCGCAACCATGTTGAGAGCGACAGCCACATCAAATCGATCCGCAACTTGATCGATCACGAACCTAACGTGATTGCTCCGGGCCACGGGCGGCCCTTCCTGGCCAACCGGGAAGAGTTGCTGGCAACAGAAGAGAAGATGCGGAAGCAGGAGACTCTTTTTAAGGGCATCATTGCTGATCCCGATGTGAACTTCGGATTAGACCCGAGCTGGTGCAGCCTCTATCCCTACCAGATGCTGATCAACCCCGGAGTGGCCTCGCAGGCTGAAGTTCGCGTTCAGAATTACCGCAGTAGTTCAATGAAGATGGAAGTTGTTGTGCTGGCGCCAGCTGAGTGGAAATTGGAACCTGATGTTTTGCGATTCGAGGTTCCCGCCCAGTCCAAGGGCAGTCGAACCTTCCGCATCCAGATTCCCAGGGACTGGCAGCCTCGTTCACCACGCTTTGCCATTGCAGCCGACGTGGTTTGCGACGGCAAGTATCTTGGGCAAATCACCGAAGCGGTTGTGGACGTTGGGTTATAGTGCCAAACTCCAAACAAACTGAGCCATTAATCCAGCCCATCACCGGGCTGTTGGCCACTTCCCCGCAAGGGAAGCTGTGAAAAGATTCAAAGGTAGGAACGTGCTGCCTACTACTCGCCACTGCTTTGCAGGGGCAGGCCCCAGTGCCTGCCCACGGGCTGTCACGATCTGGTCGAGGGCGGACACGGGGGTCCGCCCCTACCATTAGGATGTTGGTGGGGATGCGCTGCGGCGCGTCCACAATCGAAGAATCAAGCCGGACGCGGAGCACCGCGTCCCTACCCAATTTAATCGATACGATCGAGGGAATTTTTTCACACCTTCAGTCGGGCCAGAGGACAAAATAAGTGAATTCTCCCTCGCCCCCGAAATGGGGAGAGGGTCGCGGGGTGAGGGGCAGAGAGGCATTTGCAGGGCCTTTCGTAACCAAATGGATGCAACTTGGTACAAGAATGGTGGCAGTATCGGCCTTCCCACTGTCGTACCTGCGGGTCAAAGGCCAAGCGCATTCCCGGCTATCCGTGCAGGAAATAGCCGCTGGATTTCCCTGTCGTTATGAAAAAGTCAAAAAGGCAAGTGCGGCACCGTCCCCACGGTCCTTCTAATTGCGAGTGCGATTTAAAGTGCGACAGGTCCCAGAGGGACCTTGGAGAGTAGCCAGTGACAAGCACCGAGTCCACCCCGCTGGACGAGGTGTGCCGTCACTGGTCCCTTAACGTTTCCCTGAGTTTCCTGGCGTCCCGG
>JBGOTQ010000226.1:0-12401 GCA_041476565.1 Terriglobia bacterium
ATAGACAAAATGATTACTCCTCCACACCATGAAATGAGCCGTCCACTCCAGCCCCATAGGATAGATGGTTTTGGCCCCAGTTCAAGCAAAAAACGAGCGGGAGGTGGATCAGGGAAGGATTAGGTTCATCGGATTGTAACAAGGCCCTGGGCCGGCAGACAATCATGTCGCTCGATCAGGACTGGTTTCAGCAATTCTTGCCTTGTTGGACTAACGGGCAGCCTTTCTCTTAATGTCAATGCCGAGCCGTTTGATCTTAGAATTCAGGGTGGAGAGTGGAACGCCAAATCGATCGGCAGCTTCGGTCTGGCTCCAATTGACGTTTTCCAGCATTTGGGTGATGACTTTCCGCTCGAAGTTGTCCATGATCTCGAAAAGAGACTGGCCGTTGAATACTGCGACTTCTTCGACTCTGAAGCGTGATGGAGGCAGAGTCAGATTTTCCCGAAAAACCTCACGCATGAGATCAGGAGAATTGGAAAGGACGACAGCTCGCTCAACCTCGTTTTCTAGCTCTCTCACGTTTCCCGGCCAATTGTAGTCCAGCAGCATTTTGAGAACCTCAGGCGAAACCCGGACAATCGGCTTGTTGTTTTCCTCGCAGTACTTCTTGATGAAGTGATGCAACAATAGCGGGACATCTTCCTTTCGTTCCCGGAGAGGCGGTAGCTGAACGGTGATCACATCCAGTCGATAATAAAGGTCATCCCGGAATTTTCCTTCATCCACAAGTTTCTTAAGGTCAACGTTGGTGGCTGCGATTATTCGGACGTCCACTTTAATAGTCTCGACTCCCCCCAGTCGCATGAACTCTCGTTCCTGGATGACCCGGAGCAGTTTGGCCTGGGTTTCAAGACTAATGGTCCCAATCTCGTCGAAGAAGATGGAACCCAGATCGGCCACTTCGAATAGCCCTTTCTTGGATGAGATGGCGCTAGTGAAGGCCCCTTTCACATGGCCAAATAGGCTGCTCTCCAAGAGGTCGGTAGGCAGGCTGCCGCTGTTGACTGGAACAAAGGGCTTGTCGGCACGGTTGCTATGAGCATGAATGGCCTTGGCGATTAGTTCCTTCCCGGTCCCACTCTCCCCTTGAATGAGGACCGTACTTCGGCTCTGGGCGACCTGTGAGACAAGATCAAAAATCTTGAGCATTTTCTCGCTCTTGCCCACTATGTTCTCGAAGCCGTAGCGCTGCTTCAGAGCCCGCTTTAACTCGCGATTCTCCACGAGCAGACGCCGCTGGCCGATGCTGTGGCGGACATCCAGCAACAGCTTCTCGTTGTCCCAAGGCTTGGTGATGTAGTCCAAGGCACCGGCTTTAATGGCACTGACGGCGTTCTCAATCGTGCCAAAAGCCGTGATCATGATGACGGCTGTCTCCGACGAAGACCGCTGGATCTCCTCTAGAACCTCCAGCCCGTTTTTGTCCGGCATCATCACGTCGAGAAGTACCAAATCATAGGGCTCTGACTCCAGTTGCTTTAGACCGGAGGTCCCATTTTCGGCCACTGCCACCTTATAGTTTGCCTGGCAAAGCAACAGTTCGAGGCTTTCCCGGATGTCTGGCTCGTCGTCGATAACGAGGATAGTCCCTTCGGAATTAGACATTGGCTACTTTCCTTGAGGCAGGAAAATCCAACACGAAGCGCGTCCCTTCACCGGGCCGCGAATCAACGAAGATCTTTCCGGAATGCTCCTGAATGATCCCATAGCTGACGGAAAGGCCAAGGCCAGTCCCCCTGCCTAGCTCTTTGGTGGTGAAGAACGGGTCGTAGATTTTGCTGAGGTGTTCCCTGAGAATTCCCACTCCCGTATCGATAACCTCAATCCGGAAGACCGAATCGAATCCAGCAGTCTTAACGACTAGCTCTCCACCACTGGGCATGGCATCTTTGGCATTGATGAAAAGATTGAGGAAGACCTGCTGGAGTTTTCCTTGATTGCCGTATACCCTCGACCCAGCCAAACCAAATTCCTTCTTGACCTTGATCCTGGCGACCTTGAACTGATGATCGAGGAGGGACAGCGTGTCGGAAAGGACCCCATGCAGGTCAATATCCCGGAACTCCGAGCTGCTGGTCCTGGAGAAATTCAGCAGACTGTTGACGATTTCCGAAGCGCGGAAGGACTGTTTGATAATTTTGTCTAAAATGCCAATCCTGGGGTCTTCCTTGTTCAATTGCTTATAGAGCATCTGGCTGTAGCTGGAGATCACGGCCAACGGGGTGTTGACTTCATGCGCTACACCGGCCGCCAGCAGCCCGATGGAGGTCAGCTTCTCGGTCTGGATGAGCTGCTCCTCCAGCTTGGCCCGCTCGGTTTTGTCGTCGAGACTGACAACCTGCCCGGAAACGCCACCGTTCTTCCCGACTAATGGAGTGACCGTTACGTCCAATACAAGCGAACGCCCGATCAGTTTGACCGGAAACTTGTAGAGCCGGAGGGGTTGCGAACGGTCCTGGATCCGGCCGCCAGTTTGGAACCGAATGGCTTCGGCCAGGTTTTCAGGAAAGTTTTCTCCGAGGGTCTTGCCGATGGCTTGGGAGCGAGACACCCCGATTAAGCTCTCCATCTGAGAATTCCAACTCTCAACCCGCTCATCCAGGCCAAGAACTAGGACCCCCACATTAATGGATTCTAGAATGTTCTCGCTGTAATCCTTGAGAGTCTGCAACTGCTCTGCATTTTCCTGAATCGATCGGTAGAGTCGCCCATTCTCAATAGCGATGGCTACGTACCCGGCGATGGTCTGCAGCAGTTCCACATCTTCGCTAGTCAGAAGATCTCCCCTGGTCGTCCTTCCCAGCCCAAGGAACGCAATAGTCTGACCCGTAATCACGCAAGGGAGATAATAATTTAAATCCAGTCGACGAAGGACGTCCCGGTATTCTGGTGGTTCAGAGAGAACCTGCTTGAGACTCTCGTAAAACAGATAGCCCTTGCGCAGCGCGGGTCGTTCCGGATCGAGGAAACCCATATTCATTTGTTCCGCCGAAGCGCTCATGCCCAGTGACTTGGCTAGATGAAACTGCTTCGGGTCATTTTCATCACGGAGGAAGATAGCAATCCTGTCAACCGAAAGCGTCCGACTGACCCGTTCAACCACGGAATCCAACATGTGTTTCAGGTTGATCTCCGAGCCCAGGGTCCGCCCAAAATCAATGAGCGTCTTGCGATAGTCATAGCGCTCACGATAGAAGTAGCGATCCACTCGTTCCTGCATCCAGTTGCGAAGCGGCGAAAAAACAAAGGCCGCCACCACCAGCGAAATGATGACCCAAATAGGACTGGCCTTGGAGGCCCGGAAAACCTCGGTGACTACTGCGATCAGAGCGAAATAGAAGCCGACCACTGCCAGGGAGGCCAGCGTTGAAGCCATGCCACGCCGGAAAATAATGTCGACATCCATCAGACGGTATTTGATGATGGCATACCCAAACGTCAGCGGGATCAGGACCAACGGAAGGACCGAAACTTCCATCCAGGTTGTGGGTACCACTCCCAGCCAGAACGGGATGCCATAAAAGAAGAGGAAAGGGAGCGTCCCAAACGTGGTCCCCAACACAATCCAGCGCATCTGCTGGCGCAAAGTCAGACTCTTACTGGTGAAGTAGGTATGAACCAGCGAAACCATCCCCAGCACAAAATATATGGCAAAGTGAATCGTGTGTATTCTGTCCAGTTGGATCCTTAAGACTAGGGGAGCCTGAAATACATTGAGGTGGCCTGTAATAAAGAGCCCCTGCACCAGCAATAGGAACAAACCCGGCAAGTACAAGACGAGTGTCAGGAAAGAACCTTTACGGAAAGGCCGCTTGGGTTCCGGAAAGGCCAGACAGAAATGCAGGAAAAGCGGTGGGAGCAAGGTAAAAGCGATCTCGTCCAGCCAGTAAATGGTCCAGTCAAAATCGTTTAATTTGTTGGTAAACGAGTAGATGTAGACGACGAAAGAGGCCAGGCAGATCGTATAGAAATGGAGCGCCCCCCTGGCCTGCCACCGGCGCAAGAAGATGAATACGCCAATCAAGAGGTACATAAATCCCACAAACTCCAGGAACTGCTTAAAACGCAGATTCCTGGGCTGGGGGGCAACGACCAGTGTGGTCTCGATCGGAACCCTCGAACGAAGTAACGAGTACCTGGCTTTCGACCAAATCCCGAGTGCGTAAAGGGCCTCCGTAACCTCCGTAGCTCGAGTGATCCGTTTGTGGTCAATGGCTTCGACAATGTCACCGGTCTGAATTCCGGCTTTGTCTCCAGGCCCGTCTTTTTCGACAATGAATGCCTCAACACCGCGAGTAGTCGTGATCCAACCGCATCCGTCCTCTGGTGTTTCATACTTCGCCTTCTGGACGATGTTGATGATCCCCAGAACCGTCAGCGCCAAGGTAACCAGGACGATCAGAATTGTCTTGAAACTGAATTTCACTAACATGGGCGAAGAGATCCCGCTAAAGACAAGAATTCTCCCGTATTAGTCAGCAAGTTGTGTGCCATCACATCCAGAAGGCGCCTGCCAAATATGTCTAATCCCAGTGCGGAGTTAAAGGAAAAACTCTCTGTATTTTTTTGGTTTTAACTCCAGAATACCGTTTTTCGAATTCGTAGAATCCCGAATTTCGTATTGACGTGCGCTGAAGTTTCTTGTGGGAGTGGGATGCCGGGTTATCGACCTTGGAGGTCGCTGAAAACAGTGGGAGCTAGAATTTCAACTGGATCCCGCCACGGACCGATCTGGGCGGCTGCAGGAATTCCAGACGACGGAAACTGGCCATCGAGTAAATGTCAGGGTTGGTCTTTGTAACGAGAGCCCGAATATCGAACTGGGCCTCCAATTTTCCCGGGATAAACCTCCCAAAGTAGGGGATCAACTGGGTCACCATGAAACTGACCCCCGAAGAAGGACTCTCAAATAGCTCCTGATAAGGGTCGATCAACGTAATAGAATAAGACGAGACCCAACGATAGGTGGTACTGACACGCGTCTGTGAGGACGGGAACTCACTCGAGAATCGGGCCACCAATACGTGAATATTCTCGGGAGAAAGCCCACTACCCTCCCCGGTGAGACAGAGTCCGCCACCGTAAGTGTATCCAAACGTTCCATCGAATCGCGAGCTCAACGTGTATTGATAAGCCACCCGAAGCCCTTTATTCGAAGGTCGCTGACCTTGGGGAAGCCCTCCCCACAACGAACTCAGTCCTGGAGAAAAGCTGTCTGAATAGGCTGCGACATTTAAGGAGGATTTCTCGGTAATTCGATTCTCGGACGAAACCTCGGTGTGTGCGACTCGGCTCGTCCCCAAATCCAACCGGCTTCCAAACTCATGCTGAAATGGGGATGAAAATGTGACCGTCTCCCCTTCAGGAAGGGTGAGCGTACGCTGAGAACGAGGCAAGGAAGTGGTTCGAGCAAATGCAAAACGATGGCTGCGAGACGGCCGGAACCCGATCATCATCCGAGGTCGGAACCTGCGGACATCGAGGGCCGGATTGGTCCCCTGGAATTCAGCCCCGTAGGCCACCAACAAAGAATCGGAGATTTTGACTTCATCTTGAAAATCCAGGTTGAAAAGGTTCATCCGTCTCACGTCTTCCCGACTTCCATTTTCGAGTGATTGTCCTGAGAAGTAAGGCAACTGCCCGAAGCTTAGACGGACGGAAGTGTTGTGCCCATTAACATCGCGGAGTTTCAAGGCCGAGTCCACTTCAGCGAAGCCAGTATCGGACGCCACTCCCGAGACCACCCACCCCACTCTCGGAGTAATGGTCTTAGACAGGGCAAACTGAGTGTAAACTCCCCCCAGGTTGAGAACATCCGGATCAGTCGAATAGGCTGTGGTGTAAACATTGACAACGCCCTGGAAGTCGTCGCGCTTGCGATAATTGGAACGGTCAGCCTCCAGCTTCACTTCAATGATGGAGGGCTCTTGGGAGTCTGAATCAAGGATTCTCAGAATCGGTCGTGTCGAGGATACAGTTCGCAGGACCGACTCAATGTCTTCCTTGACCACTACCTCCGACCCCGCAGAAGCTCCTCCATTGCCGAGGGCCTGTTGATAAAGATTTTGAAGGACAAGGTCAAGGTCTGCGATTTTTCCAGCCAAAACCTCGATTCCGGTTCTCAAGAGGGGAGAGTAGCTGGCAACCTGAACACTCAAGGAGTAAAAACCTGGAACCAGACTACGAATTTCGAAACGGCCGGTGCCATCGCTCACGACGCGGGTGCGAACCTTCGGGTTAAAGTGCCCTTCCAGCAGGGTCACCACCGCTCCAGCCAATGGCATCCCGTTAGTATCCTTGATCACTCCGATCAAGGAGCCCGTGTTAGCAGCCTGCGCCCTGGAAGCCAGGCCCGGCAACAGCAAACCCACTAGTAACAGGAACGCCAGGGATTGCTTTCTCGCCCGCATAGTCCACTTCTCCCTCAGAATCTAACGGATCTCAAATTTGGCGACTGGTGATATGGTCCTCTTGTTTAGATTATCGGTGACGTTGACAACCAGACTGTAGCGGCCGGGTTCCAGATTATTCAGCGGGAAATACTTCTCCAGGGTCATCTGCTGCGAAGCACCAGCCAGCTTTTCCTGTTCTTCCATAAACCGGGAGACTTCCTGATCTCCCTTCTTCAATACATATTCGATGGAAGCGGAAGGCTTGTGCGTGTTCTCATCGAGAGCGAGATTATAAATCTGGAAATAAATCCCCATGGTTTTATCCTTCTCGAACACATCCCTGACGTTGGGGTGGACCTTGCAGCTACCGATGACAAACTGCCCGGCAGCCACCTGGTTCAAAGAAAGCCTCTCGATGTTGTCAGCCAGTATGATGCTGCTGGAAGAGAGTTTGTCTTCGTCGTACTTGGGAACCGTGAAACCTCGGTAGACCGTGCCTATATTGTTACTATTCAGGTCCTTGAGCACCAGTTCCAATTTGTAAAGCCCGGGATGCAAAGGGACTGATTTTTGATAGAGGGACTTCTTATCCAGCGTTTGTTTGAACAAAGACTCAGGAGCTTCCGCGGTCACCACGTCTTCAAACTGCTGGGCCACCCGGCCCGTCAGCGTCGTAATACGACCAAAAATGTTGACAACCGCCCGCTGCACTCCCTCCTTGTTCTGAAAGGTCAGGTCCTTGTTCTGCATCTGGATCGTGATGGGCGTCATGACCGTGTCTTCAGTGATTTTGATGAAGTCAGTCCTGAAATCGAAAGGAAGCAGGTTATAGGACAGCTTGGTATTGACAACCGTCTCCAGGTCTTTGAACTTGATGCTGGGAGGCTTCATGAGGGCGGTGTACTGGGCCAACCGACTGAACTCGTTCATGCTGGCGGGCTGTCCACCCATCGAAGTGCCCAGATGAGTGCCGTCGGTTCTGGTGAAGCGATCCGCTTTGCTGGCCATGCCCATGGCTTCCATGTCCGTCAACCCCGCTCCCGGCACATACAGCAAGGCATCTTTCTCCGATGGGTCCATGGTTATGCGATACTCACCGCTCATGGTAGGATCGACAAACTCGATTATGACTTCGTTCCCCAGGTCTTGTCCTTCGATGTAGCGGTAGCGCCAAGTTTCGAACGGGAAGGTCGAAGTCTCGCCTCCGCCTTCCTCTTGGGGGCGCATATAACTGCCGCCGCTCGGATGAGACTCAATTTGATCAGGAGGTCCCCAGGTGATGTAAATCCGGCCGCGGTCGGTTTTCCAGCCCGGCTTGCCGGAGGCGAAGCGTTCATTGGCATAAGCAATGCGGCGGTAGTGCTCGTCGCGGAATTCGTTCTCAACTGTGTCGGGCGTGGGATCCCGCCTCAACCAGAACTGCTCGATGAACTGGTAACGCTCTTCGTCAGTCGTCAACTGCTTGAACGCCTTTCGCTCTTCGTCAGTAATGATGTAGACCACGTCCTGTTCCAACCACTTTTTGAGGTACTGGTCTGAGGTCTCCCGTTTCAGGGATTTCTCCCGTTCTTTATCTCGCTTGGGATTCTGCTTTTCTTTATCCTTATCCGCGCTCAACGACAACGAGGGAAGTAAGAAGCAGAGGGACAGGAGGCAGGAAATAACCTGCTTTAGATTCAAATGAGATCTCATAATGGACCCTTGGTCAGTTGCCCCAACGAATTAAAGGTAGGCACTAGTAAATTATAGTGAGCTACCTTGAAATTAGTCAAATGGTTTGTGGGAAAAGAAAAAGCTCCAGCTATATGTCATGGACTGAAGGGCAAACTGACAAACAACATGCCCGTATATTGGTTAGATGCATTAAGAAGGGCATAGGTTTGCCCTGTAGAGATCGCCTTTGAGGCCGGTGACGCCCCTGAGCGATCTCTATTCCTTGAAAAAGTGGTTTTGAAGGTGGGAACTGCGCGGGTGACCGCTGTCCCCCGAGCGGCAACAGACAAGGTGGGAGCCGCGACGGAGTGCGGCGACCACCTTGAAGCCCGAATTTTCATGAAAGTGCCTCATGACCTTTTTCAGGTCACCACGACGTATGAAAATGGTAGGGGTAGCCACGGCGAGCGCTTCATGTGAGCCGTGGGTTTTTCGTGGATACAAGAAGCCCACGCTTCCCGCAAACATCGCGGTCAGCGTGGCTACCAAAACCGGCATTGTCATGAGGGCAATCAAAAAAAGGGGGAACCGGTTAATCGGTTCCCCTTTTAATGCGGCATACAAGCTCTAAAGGATCATCCTTAGAAAACAAACCGAAGCACAATCTGGATCGCGCGCGGGTTACTGGGGAAGTTCCCCTTCATGTCGTTGAATGAGTCAGTTCCCGGAATCAAGAAAGACCGGGTATCGATCTGTGACGTCAGCCGGACTCTGCCGATGTAACCAGGCGTAAATTGCGGGTGGTTGAATGCATTGAAGAATTCGCCACGCAATTCAAATTTCTTGGTCTCTGAGATGTTAAACCGTTTGACGATGGACATGTCAAAATCGTTAATGCCTAGTATTACTCTGTTAAGTCTTGATCGCGTGGCGCATACCTCACGCTTTTGACGATAAACGCCACATGGGCAAGATGCCCATGCCACGTGGCACGGGCGTCCCGGCCCGTGAAGATTGGCTTCAGGACTTAACAAAGTAATACTAGCAGAGGCAAGGTGTTCCGGCCGCCATTGGCCAAAGCCCCTCGTCCCGCTTGTATATACATTGCTGTTGGATCATTGGCCACATACCCGACAATGGCCCCGGCACTGTTTTTAAGGGCCGTGACACTGCTTCCTTTCGTCGGATCTCCGCCGGTATTGATGATGGTCCGATCGCCGGCTGAATCGCCGTTCAGGTTGGCATCAATCCTGCTTTGCACGGTAGCGTACTCTGGAGATTCGGCCGTGTAGGAGCCGACAAAAGAGAAGTTCCCCAGCATGTTCTTCTTAGCCCAACTCGTGTCCTTTGAAAACCAGGGAAGATCCCAAACCGCACTGGCAGTGAGGCGATGACGTCATCCAGAGCTGAGGAGGCTTCATCAGGCCTCAAGTCCTGGAAATCCTGTTCTCGACGGGGTGTCAGGTAAGTTGAAAAGTGAGTGGCAGTACTATCGCCAATGTTGTGGCTCCAGGTGACCAACTACTGCTTCAACGTCCGAACGTAACGGATTACGTCCTCAACTTGTTGGGGCGTGATCTTCGGTCTGTGGGGGTCCGCCGGTGCGCCGACTTTGACAGGCTCCATCTTGCGGATGCCACCGGTTATGATTCTTGTCAGTTCTTCGTCTGATTTCCCCTGAACGTATTTCGAGTTGAGCCGGGGAATTCGGACCTTCCAGAAACTATCCGCCATCTTATCACCTTTGCCTTCCACCCCGTGACAATTCTTGCAGCTTTGATCGAATACCGCTTTGCCTGGGGTCTCCTCCGCGTAGGCAGACAAAACCAGAACAAGAAACACTGCAGTGAAAATGCTCATCGCTAATCTCATCTTTTCATCTTTCCTCGATTCGAATTGTTTTAAGGAACGCTTACTCCCCGGCTTTGCAGGGGCGACTTTGTCACGGATAGGGCTGGGGGTCAAGGCTTTTTTCCGGATGATCTGAGGTGAGGTCAAGAGTACGTCGAGAGCTGAAGGTGGCGGGCAAAGCTGAGCTTAACCCGCGCGCCGAGTTTGGTATCAATTCCATTTGGTATTCACTGTCACTTCACCTCTCTCTGTTCTTGAGAGTGTGAACGATCAACGCAAACCGTACTTATCAGAACGAATCCCGGTTTGGAAAGAGAAACAGATATTCAATATCATCGCCGCAGGCGTTGGGGGAAAAAGAAGAATCTGGTAGGATTGGAATCCGTTGAAGGAAAGCAGCCCCGGTTGTAGCGAGCAACCGGGGTTTTTCATTTGGACAAGCCCATGAGAGAAGCTTGACCAACCGTGGTTCTATCATCCCATTGCCTCTCATTGGTTGTCCAGTCTTCTTTGGATGCCAATGCGTTCTTCCCCCGAAGTTCCTTTGCGGCAAGAGGTCTGTGGCTGGCCCCTCTGCCGGATGGTTTTTCATATTTGCCGGTCCCGTGACCGGGGCCAACGCTACTGCAGCGATTCCTGCCAACAGCAAGCCCGCCAGCAACAGCTGCGCGAAGCCAAGCGCCGTCATCAAGAAAGTCCGGAAGGTTGCCAGGATCACCGGGACCATCAGCGAGCCTATCGCCAGCGTCTCCTTCTGAAAACGAACGTGAGTGATCAGGGTTCCGCTCCTCTGGCTGGCTGTGCCAGTATCGGGATGCCGCCCGCCGAGGCCCACCGGTTGTCCCCCTCCATGCTATAGTGACCTGGCTGGGACGGTGGGTAGGGCTCCGACGGGAGGCGACCCGAGCGCCGTTTCCAGTCTCGTAGCACAGGCGGGCAATGGCCCATCCGCTGCCCCGCTTCTTCCTACCAAACTCGTGCTATGGGTGGCAAGGCGATAAATCCCTTCCTCGCCTCCGAGAGCTCTTCATCTTACCTGCCTGACTCTTGCCCCGTTCCTCTCCCGGCCTGACCCCATGGCCTTTTAGAGGATTATCCATTTCTTTGCAAAAGGCCATGGCCAAGGAACAGAAAGGGCGTTTTGGAACCGGGGATTGCCGGATGACCATGGCCACTCCGATATGGATGGGGCCAGCCCGGCACGAACTGGGTTCTCTTCGATATACCCTCGGATGTACTGGAACTGCCTGGCTGATTTGATCCGGGTTTCATAGAAATTGTCCTACCAAACCACGCCGAACTCTTTCAGGCGAGCCGAAGTCTGACGGGAGATCCATCGATCCAAAGCAGCCATTCGCTGCGAAATCCTCTTCTCATCCTGGCACCCGAGGAGGGCATGCCAGTGGTCAGGCATCACGACGAAGGTCGCCAAGAGAATTTGTTGCTGAGAGACCGAGAAACAGAGAGCAGAACAAATTACCTCAGCCACATCTTCCTCAGATCACCTTCAGTTTCGGCTGGAGACATTTCGTGACAAAGAAGACCCCATGTTCCTGCCGATGTTTTCTTAGGTTGCAGGAATGCGGTTCCATCCAGGTCCTCCTGTCGCATATGTAGGAGCCGATCGTGCGACCGCTGTCCCCGGAGCGGCAACAGAAAAGGTGGGAGCCGCACTGCGCGACCGCCGTCGCTCCGTGCGGCGATTCCGCTTTGGCCCTAAGAGTCGCCGCTCGGAGATCGGCTCCCACACTCGGAAAAGGTTGAATCGCCGCGACGGAGTGCGGCTCCCACCTTGAAACCGCAATTTCATGATAGAGGTTTACAGCAACAATTGGAGGAATCTGGCACAAAAAAAGGGATGGAGTCTGAGAGACTCCATCCCTTGTCAAGGTCAGAATACTAGGAGACTAGAAGATGAACTTAATGGCAATCCGGCCTGAGAAGCCGGGATTGTAGACATCCCACTTCCCGTAGGTCGGGTCCACGGCCCAGTTCTTGGTCGGATCCAACGAGTTGGGATCTGAAGAGCGCGTCTTATCCTGGGCATAGGTCGTTTGGGCAAGCAACTGGTGCCAGTCATATCCCTGAAGCAGATTCACCCCGCTCAAGTCCATGGCCGAACTGGCATCGCGATAGCGGGTCACGATGTTTTGCATGTAACGTGCCGTCTTCTGATTGAACACGTTCAGCATGTTCACCTCGAACCGCAGCCGCTTCACCTCACCCAGCTTGAACTCATGAGAAACCAACAAATCGGTCTGGTTCAAAAATGGTGTCCGGCCGGCATCGGCACGTCCATTCACCATGATGGGGATCTGGTTCTGTTCCTCCACACGGGTGGTAATAGGAGTACCACTTCCTGCATAAAACCGGCCACCGACTTCGGTCCCCCACTTGAATTGGTAAGATCCATACAGCTTCAGAACATGGGGCCGGTCAGTTTCCAGACGCCCAGTCAGGAATTGTCCTTTCGAATCGAACATGACCAGGTCAGCGTCATAA